>CAZXPM010000166.1:0-3857 GCA_964643155.1 uncultured Planctomycetales bacterium
GCGAGCTGGGTGTCGGTGGTCATTCCGTCCCAGATGTGGCAGAGCAGCGCGCGGAGCTCCGGGCGGCCGTCCGGTATCACCATCAGGTGCATCCACAACACCCAGACGGAGGCGGAAGTATTTTCCAGCCGCTCCAGCAGCTCCGCGGGATCAGCATCAGACCGGATGAGCCTGGCGAGCAGCTCGGAAGTGAGCCGTGTCCCGCCGTCGCCTGAATTCGCGCGTTTGGACGCCATCGGCACAATCTCCCTGCGGCACGCACTGCTCCGCGCCGCGCTCAACCTGACCACACCGCGGCGGTGCGCGGCCTGCCGGCGGATCTAGCGCCGCACCAGATAGCCCTGCAGCTCCTTCCGCCAGCGCCGCACCGTGTGCCGGTGCACCCGCATCCGCAGCGCCAGGTTGGTGTCGCTAGTGCAGCCGTCCCACAGGTGGCACAGCAGCACCCGCAGCTCCGGCCGGGACGCCGGAACCAGCATGACATAGGACCAAAGCGCTGAGGCCGCCGCCGAAGCCATCTCAATGTGCTCCAGCATCTCGTCCGGCGTCAGCCCCGCTTCGGGTATCGCCGCAACGGCATCGCCCCGGTTCCCGTACGTTTCGCTACTTCCCCTCACCCCATTACCTCACAGAGTAAAGCCCAACAATTCCACGCAATGAACTGCTTATCAAATCTGCCCTTAACCGGGACTCTAGCACCCATGGCGGTATATGTCAATGCATTTTTCCGCCAAAAGTAAACATATACATAATTGTCCATGAGTCACAGATAGCAGCCGCCGGCCGCCCTACTGTTGCCGCCTAGCGCGGCAATACACTTAACGGCCCTAGCTGTACACTTATGAGAAACCGCCGGAGGATTCTGGCTGGAGCCTGCCCGGCGGCGGTCAGCGGCGGAGAATCACGGACTCACCGGTGGCGGGATTCAGCTCCACCGTGAAGGGCCTGGCGGCGACGCCGTCGCCGAGGATGCGGTAGAGGAAGTCCGGCTGAGCGGTGAAGCTCAGCGCACCGGCCGCGGTTCGTTCAACGGGGCGCTGCTGCCACCCTTCCAGCGTGTAGCGTTCCAGCGTGTAGTCTGCGCCCGGTTGGAGCTCACCCAGCGGGTTCTTCCCTTCCAGCACAGCGGTGAAGCCGCCTACGGCCGGCGGCGCGGGATCCAGGTTGAGCCAGCGGACGCTGCCGTCCGTGCGCACGTCGGCGAGGCGCTCCGGCTCGTCAGGGACGCGGATACACAGCGCGAAGTTGAGCCGGCAGCCGACCTTCTCAAAGCGGACGCGCCCGTCCTGCGCGGGCTGGCGCGCAATCACGCGCCAGTCGTCGTGGTTCCACACCAGCAGCTCCGCCTTGGTTCCGTCCGGCGCGCCGGTGGCGAATTCAACCGTGGTTACGGGCGTGTAGTCCGCCGTGACATCCAGCCGGCCGTCCCAGGTCTTCACATAGACCTTGACGCCGTTGGCGCCGTCCCCCGGGACTTCGCCGAAGCCGCGAGTCCAGGTCCAGGCGTGGTTGCCGTCACAGTGCCCCCACCACGGGGTGTAGGCCTGGCAGGCGGGGATGCCCAGGGCGCGCAGCATGGCGTTGAGCACGTTGCTCATGTCTTCGCAGCGGCCCTCGTGCACCGCCAGCGAGGTGAGCAGGCCGAAATCCTCCCAGGTGGTGTCGCCCTCGTACTGGAAGTAGTCGCCGTAGGCGTTGGTGGCGACAGCGATGGCGCGGTCCATATCGCGCGCGCCCAGGCCCTGCACTTCGGGCGCAAGCGCTTCAAAGAAGTGGCGGCGCCATCGCTGCAGCGGCTCGCCGGTGCCGCGCGGCGAAAGCACCTGCTGCAGGAAGTCCCCGTCGGGAACCCGGCGCGCCCAGGGGAGTTCGCGGCGCGCCTTCACCGCGTAGAAGACGTTCTCGTAAAACGCCTGCGCGTCCACCGTCTGGAGATCGCAGACCGATAGATCGCGCTGCTCGCGCGCGAAGCTCATCCGATCCATGCGCGAGAGCAACCACAGCGCCGCCCAGCAGTTCTCTTCGGCGCCAGGGGAATCAGCCAGCGCGCCCAGCGCTCGCGCGAGGGCGTCCGTACGCGTGCCGGGCGCAGTGAGATTCGCGTAGGCGCGTCGCAGCGTGCCGGCGTCCAGAATGGCGCCCTTCCGCCGGGCAGCCACCGAAGCGGCGTGGAGGAACACCGCCCTGGCGTCCACTGATCCGCGCCAGAGCCAGCGGTTCAGCTCCGGCGCAAGCGGCGCGGTGAACGCAGCATCCGAGTAGAGCCGATGCAGCACGCGGACGCGGGAAGCGTCCAGCAGGCGGTCGCGGCGGACTTCGCCGCGGCGGAAGTGCAGCGCACGCACCGAGCCGTCCGGACAGGTAACGAGCATGAAGAGCCTGTCAGCGGCGAAGCGCTCCAGTTGCCCCCGCTCCCACTTGAGTTGGCGGACGTGCCGCAGGATGGCAGGCGGCACCGTGAGCACCTCAATGGCGGCATCCAGCTCGGGGCTGTCCGCCTCCACGCCGGGGAAGTAGTTCTCCGCGAGGTACCCGCGGACGGAGAGCGGGATGGCCGTGGCAGCGCCAGCGCGAGCGGTGAATGAGAGGATGCACAGCGCAAACAAGAGCGTATATGTGAGCCTCATGCTCTAGAGGATAACAGATGCGCCGCCGGTTCCGCACCCTATGATTCGCGCTGCTGGAAGTCGGGGAGCGGGAAGGTGTCAGATATGATGACCTGCGGCATGAAGCCTCCGCCGAGCAACTCATAATACCAGCCGGTCAAATCGTACACGACTATGTGAACGCCGTATTCGGTTTGCGGCTCGTCAAAGCGGACTACATCTCGCGGGACTTCACTGTAAGGCTCGGGCCGCACCGCCAGCTTGATGTCTTCCGGGTCAAAGGGAGAGAAGTCCCACTCGTGCACCACCACACCGATTGTATGGTCATCCAGACTGCCGGCGTCTTCTGCGGAAGCCACGACAGCCACGGTGTAATCCTCGCCAAGATAGAGCTCAGCAGGCGTGTGGACGACCTCCAGCCAGGGCATGGTGCCGAGGATCATCCCCGTGCGCTCCTTCCAGAGCACATTCCCCGCTTCCACGTCCTCCATAGTGGCGTAACGCCCAACCACCAAGTCAACAGTCGCCGGCAGCGAATTCCAGTATTGCTCAGGGGTAAGGGCGAACGACAAACACCAGCCAAATGGGTCGAGCAGATTGCCTGTTTGAAAGACCGCGTCAAACGGCTCAGGATCCCAGTTCTCTAGCGATGGCATGTAACGGAAGACGGCTGACACTCCCGAGGAGAAGAGGGCTATCCCGAGGGGGAAATAGCTGCCATAATGCTTCCCCTCATACTCCTCGTGTGAAACCAGCACGTATATCGGTTCTGCTGACGACTGGAAGCTCAGGTCCTCGTTGTCCAGCAGGAAAACCCTGCTGGCGGCGGGGACACCGTAGTTCAGGAGCGTGACGATGACCTCGGTGGCCTCCAGCACGTCAGGCGCGGTGTAGGCGCTGCCGGTGAACGAGCCGAAGGACGCGCGCCAGGACGGGCTGAACAGCTCCTCCGGCGAGGTGTAGCCGAACTGGACGGTGGCGCCGGGCATTATCACATTGCTCTCGTTCGCGGCGTCATCCACCCACAGCACTATGTCATCCCGCCAGGGCGGCGGCAGAATGGTCTGCACCTCCACCTCGTAGCTTGCGCTCTCGCCGCCGACGGAAGCGGTGATGGTGAACCTGGCGCCGTCCGGGACATTGGGCGGGCGCCAGACCAGGGTCATGCCCTCAACGCTCAACACCTCGCCGCCGCTGACGCTCCACTGCAGGCCGCTCAGGCCGGACACGCCCGTCACCTCTGCCCGGAAC
>CAZXPM010000167.1:0-1086 GCA_964643155.1 uncultured Planctomycetales bacterium
ACTTCCGCACCGCGCCATCCGCTGGCGCGCTCTACCCCCTGGAGCTCTACTGCGTCACCGGGGACGGCGTGTTTCGCTATCTGCCGCGCGGACATGCGCTGGAAGCGGTCGCCGGCGAAAAGGTGCTGGGGGCCCTCGGCGATGCGGCGCTGGGGCAGGCCTGCGTTTCGGGCGCGCCCTGCGTGTTTGTGTTCAGCGCGGTTTACGCGCGCACGAGCAAGAAGTACGGGGAGCGGGCGGCGCGGTACGTGCACATTGAAGTGGGCCACGCCGCCCAGAACCTGCTGCTGGAAGCGGTGGCGCTGGGACTGGGCGGAGTGCCCGTGGGCGCTTTCTATGACGACCGCGTCGCCGAAGTCATTGGGCTGCCGGACGACCATGCGCCTCTGCTTCTCGTGCCGGTGGGCCATCCACGGTAAGAGCAAGGGCGGACACAGGCTGCGCGTATGCGAGTCAGGCGGCGTTGTGGTAGAATATTCCCTAGTCACGGTCTGACCCGTGAGGACGGCTTGCTTATTTGCGTTACTCACTGCTGAGTTCCGCCCGTGAGGGGGCGAGCGGTATGCACTACATTTCGCTGCGCGAGCAGGTGAAAAAAAGATGCTGGGAGCTTTACGCCGAGTACGGCCCCTGCGCTGATGCCGCCGTGCGCCCGGAGACGCTTGCTGACGAGCTGGGAGAAGACCCGGGAATGGTGGAAGCCGCTCTGCGCGCGCTTGAGCGCACTGGCGTCCTGCGCCTGGAAGGGCTGTTTCACCGGGCGGTGTACCAGCTTGTGCGGCGTCCCGCCCGCCAGGCCCCGGCCTGCCTTCGCGGCCGTTATCTGGACACGCTGAATGCGGTCGTCAGCCACCTCCAGCGCTCCTACCAGGACGGTTGGCGGGACCGCCCGATGGATCCTGCGGGAGTGGCCATGCAGCTCGGCTTGGATGCCAGGCAGGTTGAGCTCGCGTTCACCGACCTGTTCCGCGAAGGCTTCATTGAGAAGTCGCGCACCGGCCCCACCGTTTACCGGCTGGCTCATCGCCCGCCGGAGAGCGTCATGAGCTGGTAGCTGCGCGGGCCTAGTAGGCGCTGCCCAGCAGG
>CAZXPM010000167.1:1096-3451 GCA_964643155.1 uncultured Planctomycetales bacterium
TCACGCGCGGCCTGCTGCGCTTCCCACGCATGCCGGCGCGATGTGGTCGGCAGGTCGGACAGCAGGAACTGCGGGTGAAACGCCAGCAGCGCATAGGGAATGTCCTTCCCGAATTGTGCGATGAAGGCGGCGATGAGCCCCACTTCCTTCGCGTCCACTGCTCCGGGGATTAGCAGCGTGCTGGCCACGACCAGGGGTTGATCAGGCCGCCACCTCCGCCAGGAGCACGCCAGCGCGAAGTTCTCCAGCGTGCGCCGGTTGTCTGCGCCTGTGAGCACTCGGTGAAGGCCTGGAGAGTAGGCCTTCAGGTCAAACTTCACGACTCCGCCGGTTTCCACCGAGAGCTTCACCGCCGACTGCATGAAGCGCCGCGCCAGCCTCCGGGCGGTAGCCAGTGCATGGGGCATCTGCGCCGATGGGTCGCCGCCGAAGAAGCAGGCGCAATGGGTCTTGCCGTCGGCTTCAGCCGCCAGCTCCTCTGCGCTGACCAGCGGCCGCATCGCCCCCACCAGGTCGCGGTGGTGCCAGTTCTGGCAGTTCAGGCAGTTGAAGGTGCATCCGCCGTAAAACACCGCCAGGTTCTCAAACCCGCGTTTCTGCGAGCCGCCGCACACCCAGTCGGCCACGCAGTTGGTGGGCAGGGGGTCGTGGTAGTAGTGAAGCAGCCCGGCCTTACCCGTGCCCGCGAAATGGTGCAGCCTTCCCCCCCGGTTCTCGCGCAGGCCGCAGTAGCCCCGCTCGCCTTCCGCCATCCGGCAGTCCTGCACGCAGAATCCGCAGCGTTTCCCCCCGTCGCTGTGCGGCGGTTGCACTGGCAGGCCGAAGGGTTCTCGCCCGCGCTGGTGCGACCTTGCCGCCGCTCCCAGGACTTCCTCGCTCGCCTCTCTCAAGCACTCAGCGCAATAGGGCAGCGCTGTCGCCCGCACTGCTATGGCTTTCCCGCATCCTGCGCAAGTGGGCATTTGCCTCCTATTCTAGCGCACTGAGCTTCGGGCTATTCGTCCGGCGTCCACCGCACCACCGGGTTCCGCGCCGCGCCAACCTCGTCCAGGTGCTGGATATGAAGGTTCGGCAGCTCCTTGAACTTCTCCGCGTCCTCCTCAATCTCTCTCGCGTAGCGCAGCATCGTGTCGCAGAACGCGTCCAGCGTCTCCACGCTTTCGGTCTCCGTCGGCTCAATCATCATCGCCTCGGAGACGATGAGCGGGAAGTAAATCGTCGGCGCATGGAAGCCGTCGTTCAGCAGCTTCTTGGCGATATCCAGCGCCCGCACGCCGTGCTTCTTCTGCCGGCCGGCGGAGAGCACAAACTCGTGCATGCACCGCTGGTAGTACGGAATGTCGTAGGCGTCCTTCAGCCGCTCCTGAATGTAGTTGGCGTTCAGCACCGCGTTTTCCGCGACTCGCTTCAGTCCTTCCCGCCCCAGGGTGCGGAGGTACGCGAGCGCGCGCACCAAGACCAGGAAGTTGCCGTAGTACAGCTTCATCCGCCCGATGGTCTTCTCCGGCTTGGCGAAGCGGTAGCCGTCTCCATGCTTCACCACCAGCGGGTGGGGCAGGAACGGCGCCAGCCGCTCGCACACGCCCACCGGGCCGGAGCCGGGGCCGCCTCCCCCGTGCGGAGTGGAGAAGGTCTTGTGCAGGTTGAAGTGCACCAGGTCAAAGCCCATGTCGCCCGGGCGCACGTATCCCAGGTTGGCGTTGAGGTTCGCGCCGTCGTAATACAGCAGCGCGCCGATGGAGTGCAGGTAAGCGGCAATCTCCTTGACCTGCCGCTCAAACACGCCGAGCGTGTTGGGGTTGGTCATCATTATGCCGCCGATATCGCTCTCGCCGTGCCGGGTGCACAGCTCCTTCAGCGCTTCCAGCGACACCATTCCCCTTTCATCGCTTTCCAGGTGCGCGACCCTAAAGCCGCCGATGGTGGCGCTGGCGGGATTGGTGCCATGCGACGAGTCCGGCACAATCATCACCGGGCGAGCCTCTCCCCGCTCGCGGAAGTAGGCGCGGAACATCAGCATGCCCGTCAGCTCCCCGTGCGCGCCCGCGGCCGGCTGGAGGCTGACCGCCTTCATCCCCGAGATCTCCGCCAGTGCCTCCTGCAGCTCGTGCATCAGCCGCAACGCGCCCTGCGCCGTTTCCACCGGCTGCTCCGGGTGCAGCCCCGTCCATTCGGGCTGCGCGCAGATTTCTTCGTTCACCTTCGGGTTGTACTTCATGGTGCAGGAGCCGAGCGGGTAGAAGTGGGTATCGACGCTGTAGTTAAGCTGGGAAAGCCTGGTGAAGTGACGGACCGCGTCCAGCTCGGACACCTCGGGGAGCTCGGCCGGCGCGGCCCGGCAGAGAGCGGGGTCAA
>CAZXPM010000167.1:3461-3798 GCA_964643155.1 uncultured Planctomycetales bacterium
GAGGTCGCTCACGAACGCATCAATCGTCTCGTGCGAGTGCATCTCGGTGAACGCCAGCAGCAGGCCGCCCGGCAGTTCCGGGAACCTGCCCTCCAGCGGTATCCCCGGCAGCCAGCCCTTGGCCATCAGCCGGCGGCGCACCGGCTCCAGCCTCGTCGGCTCCTCCAGTGCCACCGCGAATTCGTGGAAGAACGGCCGCTCAGGGAAGAGCCGCCGCAGGCCCTGCACACCGTCCAGCCTGCCGGCCGCGTAATGGGCGTTGTCCTCGCACTTGCGGGCGATGCGGTGGAAGCCGTGCTTGCCGATGCTGGCCAGATAGACCGTCGCCTGGTAGGCC
>CAZXPM010000168.1:0-3795 GCA_964643155.1 uncultured Planctomycetales bacterium
CGCGTACGCGCGGCTGTCAGCGCCCAGCAGCGTGGGCGCCACGATGGCGTCAAAGCGGACAAAGGCGCGCTGGGAGATGAGCTCCTGAGCGACCCGTGTGCCACCCTCCACCAGCACCGAGTGAATGCACAGCTCGCCCAGCCGGCGCCAGAGCTCGCCGAAATCCAGCCGCCGCTCCTTGCAGGCTATCTCCACAACCTCCACGCCGGACGGAAGCTCGTTGCCCGCAGGCGCTTTGCCCGCCACGCCGGCGAACACCAACCAGGGAACCTCGCGGCGGCATTCACTTTCCTCCGGCCGGTTGAAGATGCTGAACACCGGGCGCGCCAGCTCTTCTCTTGGCGGTGCATAGCTGCGAACCAGCTCAAACGCAGGGTCAACCACTATGCGCGCCGGCTGGCGGAAGCGGATGTAGTCCACATCGTCTCCCAGGAATTCACGCAGCAACGCGTGGCGGACGGTCAGGCTGGGGTTGTCCGCCTTGACCGTGCCCATCCCCACCAGCACCGCGTCATGGCACTGGCGGAGAAAATGGGTGTATCCGCGCGCCACTTTTCCGGTTATCCACTGGGACTCTCCGTTCTCCAGCGCGATGCGGCCGTCCAGGGACATCCCCAGCTTCAGCGTAACAATAGGCTCGCCCGTGGTCTTCCAGTGGCAGTAGGCGTCGTTAAGCCGCACCGCCGCCCGGGGCATCAGCGGCCCCGCCGTTTCCACTCCGGCCTCGCTCAGCACCGCTTTCGCCCGGCAGCAGGTGCGTTCGTCGGGGTCATTCCCGCCGTACACTACTCGCTTGATTCCCGCAGCTACGATGGCGTCAGTGCAGGGCGGCTGTTTGCCGTGGTGGGTGCAGGGCTCCAGTGTGGCATAGAGGGTGGCGCCACGCGCCGCTTCCTTCGCCCGCGACAGTGCAGCCACTTCGGCGTGCTCTCTCCCACAGATGCGGTGCGCCCCCCGCCCCACTTCGCTGCCGCCCTGGATGACCAGCGCGCCGACGGTGGGATTGGGCGCAGTGTAGCCCACGCCGAGCAGCCCCAGGTGGAAAGCTTCGCGCAGATAGTGCGCCTCGTCCCCCTCCGCCGCCTCCGGCGCGCAGGCGGCATCAACCATTGCCCGCAGATAGTTCACGCGAGTATTGTAGTGATATGCGGCTGCGGACGCAAAAGCTGCCTGGCGATTCCCAGGAGCTCCACCTCAAAGACGATTGTCGCCCCGGGCGGGATCTTCGGCGGAGCGCCGCGGTCGCCGTAGCCCAGCTCGGCGGGGATGACCAGCCTGCGCTTGCCGCCAGACCCGCCGGTCGCGCTCCGTGACGGCTTCTAGCCGGCTCTGGGTGATGCTCTCTCCTCTCGGGAGTCAGTAAGAAGTCATCCTCTGGATGTTTGATCACGCTCCAATTCCAACCCGACTCCCCCATCCTCTCCCCGCGACACTATCTGTAGACTTCCTCGGGACCTTGACAGGTTTGTTTTCTTGTGTTAGAGTTATACATATCGTAATTTCAGATGCGATACGAGGGTTATGATGGCACGGCTTCTTGTAGCACTTACCGCAGGGATTATCACATGCGGTTGTGTGGCTTTTACGTGGCATCACGCATATGCCAAGATTCACCCACCGGACATGACCATGGGTGATTGTATCGGAGAAGTACCAGTTGACCTTCAGATAGTGGGACCCTACCAATGCGATGGGACATGCCCCACTGCAGGACCGCCTGATCCCGGGAAGTGCGTATTCGTGGGAAACGACTATGAACCCATCTGGGCTGAAGTGGCGGATTACGAGAACACAGGCGATAACACCTGGCTGCATTATCTGGACGCGGATTGCACGGCTCTCCTCTCAGACCAGTGCTGGTATGTCAGTTGTCCTGACGAAGTGCTTTGGGAAATGTACAATGACTTCTGGTACAATGACATCGCGGTTGACCCAGAGTGTCCCAAGTAACGCGACTGTATCTCTGGGGACTCATGCTGGATGTCTCTGATTATACGTAAGATAAACCGATACTGAGTTGTTTTGCCTGAGGAGGTGAGGCAAATGGCTGTCAGGAGGGAAACCGGCAGATTCAGGCAAGGTGTTATTGGAGTTCTTGTCTGCCTGTCTACCATATGCGTCACGCTTGGATGTGCCACGCCAAGTGCGACAGACAGGATTTCATCGGATGCTGCAACGCGTGCTCCCGCCAGCCTGGGGAACGAGGATCTGAACACTCTTGAGAGCAGACTTCGCGAAATCCGGGGAACGGTGCCCCCCAACTACCCAGATGAACCTATACTGCTTGTCAAAAGCGACTGGCCATTTGAGTGGAGGGGTTACGGCAATCCTTTTCAGCTACGCCCATACGAGGAGGTCTTCCCCGAAGTCGAGCGCCAAACTCCCCCAGAGCTGTCCACCAATGAGCTGATGCTTGCTTTCGGCTGGGTTCACAAGAACGCCGAAGATTACTACAAGCTGTCGTTTGAAGAGCGTTTGGCGTTTGAAAAGGAGCACCCTCAGATAGAAGATAGGGGATTCTCCTCGTTCCAGGTCCATCCTGCCAAGGAAATCGCGAAGAACTGGCTTGACTATTACATCGCAACCGGAAGGAAGGCGGAACGGTTGGTGGAGGTGGTGCACTGGAGGGGATGCGACAAGCTGATACTTGAGGGGAGTCCGGTTGAGTGCAGCGATGCGCTGGACCGGATAACCAGTCCGGTAACCGGTGACCTGATGGAGATCAGGCACCCGCAGTTTTCCGCAGGGAATATGCATATTGACGCGTTTACACTGCAGGAGCTGGAAGACAACTACGGGATTGACGTCTCCAAATTCAATGATATTCGGGTTCATCAAGGACTCAGCAAAGAGGATACTGTAGTTGCCCTCTATCGGGTTTACGGTACCAAAGGCGTCGTGAAAACAGGCTGGATTCTTCGCAGCCGCTCAAGTCAATACACTGGCGCTGAGTCCTTCTAGGGTGTTTACGCTGGAATCTCCTCGTCACAAGGGGATGTCTGTGTTTCCGCTGGTTCTCAGCGGCACGGTGCTGCTGTTGGGGCTTGCAGCCTGCATGCCGCGCAGCGCCGGTTCCACCGAGGGAGAATACAAGAGAATCGTCCTGCGCCCGGAGATTGAGCGGTTCAAATGTGAAAGCGGCGTGGCGCTGGAAGTCACTGAGCGCGCCGGCGGAGGGATCGCTGTCATCCCGGACAGCCTTGACGCCGGGCACGTAGCGAGGGTGGACGCGTGGAAGACACTACCGCTGTACACAGCGCCGCTTGACGGCCTTCCCAAACCGGTAGAGGTGGCGCCAGAGGTGCTATCGCCACCTGAGCTAATGCTGCTTGATGGGTTCTGCTGCCGCTCCTGGGGCTGCGAAGACAAGTACCGCCACATTAAGCCGCTTGTATTCGCCGTCATTTCCGTTGCTATGATGTGGAATTCCCACGGCGTGTTGCCATCTGGCGACTATGGGCTGCTGTTCCCCACATCGCCCCCAACTGAGGCGCGCTCGGATGTGTTCTGGGCACTGAAGGAGCGGCAACAACACAACAACGCCGTGGTGTTTTTCAATCCGCTGCGGGAGAGCATCATCCGGGTGAATCCGCCTGAGGAGAAATCGCCCGGAGATATCTACTTAGAACCGGTGGAGCTCACCGATTCACAACTGGCCGAGATTGAGCCGTTTCTTGCCGAGCACAACGCTACGCCGTCACCCGCATTTTTGATGACGGTCTACGGAAGCAGGCGTGAGCCGATTCTCCGGGGTGTGCTCTTTATCCAGAGGATCGGAGTGCACAACTTCGCCGT
>CAZXPM010000169.1:0-3770 GCA_964643155.1 uncultured Planctomycetales bacterium
TTCAGGTTTCTGCGGGACGTGGCTTCCGTGGGCGGTGGCCTGAGGGAGGCGGTAGCAGGCGGGGCTTAGTCCGCGCCCCATGCTACAATGCAAGCAACCCCGCACTGCGGGTTACGGGCGCATCATGGCGAAGGAGCGGAAGACTACAAGCGGTGGTTCCGGCAGGAGAGCAGGCAAGCTCCCGCCCTTTGAGTTCAAGGAATGCTCCATACTCATCAGCCCCACCGGGCAGAAGGCCAGCAATCTCGCGCAGTTGGTGTTGGCGCTGCGCCACGTTGACGCGCGGGTAGTCTATCACCACGTTTACCGCTGCTTCCTGAAGCACACATACCAGCAGTCACCCTTCCCCAATGACTTCGCCATCTGGGCGGCGCAGGCGCTGGACGATTATGTGCTGGCGGAGAGACTGGCGAACCTGGACCCCTACGAGGAGTGCGGGAGCATAGAGGAGGTGCGCGAGTACCTGGTGGCGTCGGTGGAGAACCACCTCGCCGAGCGCATTTATGTTCCTGTGGCCAAGCCGGGGTTTGACTTCTTCTTTGAGCGCAGCGTGCTGCACGTGGTCAGCAGCGGCCTGGTGGCGCATTCAGTCCCGGAAATGGCGGAGAAGCTGCTGCAGGTTCAGGTCAGCTCGGTGTACTACCACTTCTACGATGCGCGCCGCCGGCTGGGCGGGAATCTGGATGACTTCCGGCACTGGCTGATGAACGATGAGAAGAAGTACAGGAACCTCATCCGGCGCATCGCCGGGATTGACTTCTACCTGGTTGACCTGGAAGACCTGCGCGGCCTGCTGGTGAAAGTGTTGCAGGAGGGTGCGCCTGATGCTTAGGCTGGCGGATTACGAGCCGGTGGTCGGGGCTGCGCCGATACGCAAGATACGCAACCTTGCCTCCAAGCTCTCAGGGTTCTCGCTGACAACCGTGAACTCCACGCGCGTCGGCGGCGGAGTCGCCGAGATTCTCGACCGGCTGGTGCCCCTGCTCAATGAGGTTGGCATCAAGGCGCGCTGGGAGGTGATTGAGGGCAACGAGCCCTTCTTCCGGCTGACCAAGAAGCTGCACAACGCGCTTCAGGGGCAGATGCTCGGCTTCAGCGAGGAAGACCACGAGGTGTACTTGCAGGTGCAGCGGGAGAACGCGAAGAAGCTGGATCTCTCCGGAGATGTGGTGCTCGTTCACGACCCGCAGCCCGCGGGGCTGATCGGTGAGTTGAAGGTGAACCAGCCGTGGGTCTGGCGCTGCCATATTGACCTGTCACAGCCTTCGCCGCAGGCCTGGGAGTTCATCCGCGGCTATGTGGAGAAATACTCCGCCAGCATCTTCACGCTGTCGCAGTTCGCCCGCCAGCTTCCCCATGCGCAGTACCTGATCGCCCCGACCATAGACCCGTTCAGCGAGAAGAACTGCGACCTGTCGGAGGAGGAAGTGGAGCGGGTGTACGCCGATCTGGGGATTCCGCTGGACAAGCCGGTGCTGCTGCAGGTGAGCCGCTTTGACCGCTTCAAAGACCCTGTGGGAGTCATCAGGGCCTTCCAGCTCGCACGCAAGCACTGTGTCTGCAGCCTGGTGCTGGCCGGGGGCAGCGCCTCCGACGACCCCGAAGGCGCGGAAGTGCTGCGCGAGGTGCGCCGGCAGGCCGAAGGCGTGGAGGATCTCTACATCCTGGAGCTTGAGGCTGAGGCCAACCGCGTGGTGAATGCGCTGCAGCGCGGCGCCACTATCGTCATCCAGAAGAGCCTGAAGGAAGGCTTCGGCCTCACTGTCACCGAGGCGTTGTGGAAGGGCAAGCCGGTAATCGGCGGCGCCGCCGGCGGCATTCTGACGCAGGTGTACAACGGCTTCAACGGTTACGTAGTCCACTCGGTGGAGGGCTGTGCCTACTGGGTGCGGTACCTGCTGACGCAGCCTGAGTTGTGCCAGTCGCTGGGCGAACGCGGGCGGGAGTTTGTGCGACGAAACTACCTCATCACGCGTCACCTCCGGGACTACCTGATATTGCTGCATGTGGTGACGGGCAAAGTGCGCGAATCCTAAACCCGCCGCGCCGGGCCGGCAGACGCATGTGTTAGAATAGGTGAGCTATGGCTAAAGCAGGAAGTGCTGAGATTGGCGGCGTGCCAGAGAAGGCGCGCGTGCTGTTTGACCAACGAATACTGCCGGGCCGGTTCCTCATTGCCAGCAACCGGCTCCCCTATGCACTCAGCCTGGAGGGCGGCGAAGTGGTGTTCCAGCGCGGCGCGGGCGGGCTGGTAACGGCGCTGGACCCCATTATCCGCGCCACTGGCGGCACCTGGATTGGCTGGACCGGCAGCTACGACGAGCTGCCCGAGATGGTGGTGCTCCAGCAGGGCGGGGATTCGGCGCTGGAGTATCAGCTCAAGCCGATGCAACTGACGCGGCAGGAAGTGGAGCACTACTACCTGGGCCACTCCAACCGAGGCATCTGGCCGCTGTATCACTACTTCCAGGAACGCGCTGAGTTCAGCCGGGAGCAGTGGCAGACCTACGAGACGGTCAACCGCAAGTTTGCGGACGCCATCGCCGCCGAGTACCGCGAAGGCGACCTCATCTGGGTGCATGATTACCACCTCATGCTGGTGCCGGCGATGCTGCGGGAAGCGTTACCGGACGCACTCATCGGCTTTTTCCTCCATATCCCCTTCCCCAGCGTGGAGATGCTGCAGGTGGACCCGCACGCGGAGGCGACGCTGCGCGGCTTGTTGGGGGCGGACCTGGTGGGCTTCCACATTGACCGCTACGCCCGCAATTTCATGGACGCGGTGGCGGCGCTGACCAACCACCGCTACCGGCGGAACGAGATGCTGGTTGAAGCGGGGACGCGCGCGGTGAAGGTCGGGAGTTTCCCCATCAGCATTGACTTCAAGCATTTCGCCGAAGTCGCCGCCCGGCCGGAGACGGAAGCCAGGGCGCAGGAGATCCGCCACCACTACCAGGCGAAGACCATCGCCCTGGGGGTGGATCGCCTGGACTACACCAAGGGAATCCTGGAACGGCTGGAGGCCATTGAGCTGATGCTGGAGAAGCACAAGGAGCTTCAGGGGAACTTCACCTTCATCCAGATTTCCGCGCCCAGCCGCACAAAAGTCCACGCCTACCAGCAGATGCGCGAAGGCATTGAGCAGATGGTCGGGCGCATCACCGGCCGCTTCGGCGGCAAGGGCGGAGCGCCGGTGGACTACCGCTACCAGGGCTACCCGCAGGAGGATCTGGTGGCGTTTTACCGTGCGGCGGACCTGGCGCTGGTCACCCCGCTGCGCGATGGGATGAACCTGGTGGCCAAGGAGTACGCCGCCTCGCGGGTGGACGGAGACGGCGCGCTGGTGCTGTCCAGGTTCGCCGGCGCCTATGGCGAGCTGCGCGGCGCAATAGCGGTTAATCCTTATGACATAGAGAGCATGGCCGACTCCATCTACCAGGCCATCACGCTAGACCCGGAGGAGCGGCGGGAGCGGATGCAGCGCATGCGCCGGACGGTCTCCCGCAACGACATTTACTGGTGGCTGGAACGCTTCCTGCGAGAAGTTGCGGCCGTGAGGTCTTATGCTTGACGCGGTGCTGAACATCTTCAAGCAGCAGGTCCAGGCCACGCCGCCCAGGCCGGTCGCGGTGCTGCTGGACTTTGACGGCACGCTGGCGCCCATTGCCGCGACACCGGAGGAGGCGCAGATGCACCCGCTGGCGCGCCAGTCGCTGGCGCGGCTCGGCGCGCTGCCCCACCAGCGGGTGGCTACCGCCATCATCAGCGGC
>CAZXPM010000170.1:0-2041 GCA_964643155.1 uncultured Planctomycetales bacterium
CCGCCGAGGGTAGACTACGAGCTGGCGCTGAAGCTCGGGGAGGAGTGAGTATGTCAAGAATCATCGATAACGTCAGACAAGTGAGCGTCAAGACCGCATTGGTGGGCATCGCTGTGCTAATGGTATTGGTCGGAGTGTCCCGAATAGGTGCTGCCTCGCGCGAGGGCATTGCAGCCGTCACCGACCGTTCCAGTCTTGACTATTGGGATCCAGTGGATCTCAGTATTCCATGGTGTACAGTCGGTGAAGGTACTTTGACTGTCCATTTCTTCATCAGGGTTCAAGCTGACTACAACCTTGATGGCAAGGTCAGTATAGCTGATGTCACTAAAGTAGCCCAGCACTTCGGACAGGATGCCACTGGTGACGAGTACCTTGAGTGTGTGCTTGACTACTACATGGGTGACGGCACTGTCGGGATTGAGGATCTCCAGCCGATAGCGATGCACTACGGTTTAGAGGTTATCGGCATTTACATAGAGGTTGGCCCATCCCGGGAAGAGATGCGTGTTGTACGTGTGCTGAGCCCTTCCGAGTGCAGAACCGAGTCGAATACTACTCTACGCTACGAGGTGGAAGTTCCCGCAGAGGTTACGGACCGAGTATTCGCTGTGGGCGTGCCAACACGACAGGTTCCGAGTGACTTTATCTGGGATTACTATGACTGGGAGTTTATCCCGTGGGAGTAACGGCCTTCACTTCCTGGTGCTCAAGGAACTGGCGGCTGTTAGGAGGGAATTAATGGTGTGTGATAAGCAGCTAACACTGTTCGGCGCAATACTGGCAACATTGCTCTGCGCTTGCATAATCACTTCTTGCGGAGGTGGCGGCGGAGGAGGAGCTAAGACGCTGCCGGCGCTTTACGAGCAGCCGCAGGGCGGAGTGCCAATTGAAAGCCCTATTGACACAGGAATCACTGAGCCGCCTACTGCCCCTGGTGTAGAATCCAGCTCCGAAGAGCCGGGAGGCATACCCCGCTATGAGTATGGCGACGAAGTTCACTGGTTTAATCCTGATACCGGGCAGTGGATTTGGATTGCGGAAGGATACGCCACCATCACGCTTGATTACTGGCCCGGATGGATAGGAGAACCTCCGCTTGACGCTAAACGACTGGATACGAATTTCGCCAAGTGTGCAACGGTTCAATCTCTGTTGGAGCGGGGCTTTGAGCTTTTGTGGATCTATGGCGCAGTAGTGGGGGGGGAGTTCAAGCTGCCGCCGGATATGACTTTCGCTGAAGCCTACGAGCGGCTGCCCGCGGAATACGAGGACATCCTGGCGGTTGATCCCTGGTCGTGGGGAACCTTGTTCTGATAGCTCCTTGAGCTTATTGCGTCTTCGGTGCCGTGTGCTAATATCCAGCGCGGGTGGTATCGCGGCGCGGAAAGCTGCTGGAGGTGGGATGCGGCCGGGGGGAGGCCGCGGATTCTCCCAGCGGAGGCAAAGGGTGAACATACAGCGCAGTCGGCGCGTTTCGTAGTAAGATACTCCCGTGGACGCACCGCACGGAGTGGGAACTATGAAGAACGTGCCTGATGAAATGCATTCCGCGGCCGAAGAGGTCTTCGCCGCTTTCCTCAGCCTGGGCAAGACGCTGGCCACCGCCGAGAGCTGCACCGGCGGCCTGCTCGGAGCCGCGCTGACCAGCCTCCCCGGCAGCAGCGATTTCTACCTCGGCGGCGTGATCTCTTACGCTAACGACGCAAAGACCGAATTCCTCGGGGTTGACCCCGATCTGCTGCTGCACCAGGGCGCGGTGAACGAAGAGGTGGCGCGCCAGATGGCGGCGGGTGTGCGCGAGCGCACCGGCGCGGATGTAGCCGTGGCCATAACCGGCATCGCCGGCCCCTCCGGCGGCTCTCCGGAGAAGCCCGTGGGCACGGTGTACGTCTGCTATGTGGACGGCGCGAACGACAAGGTAGTGCGCTACAACTTCAAGGGCGGCCGCGCGGAGGTGCGCGCCAGGACCGTGATGTCCGTCCTCGCCGAGCTGAAGGACTTCGTCAGGCTGTAGCCCTGAGGCGAAGCGCGGCGGGAC
>CAZXPM010000170.1:2051-2869 GCA_964643155.1 uncultured Planctomycetales bacterium
CCCCGCAGCCCACGCCGCAGTGCAGGCAGCTCACCGTGCACGGCGGCGTGGGGATACCCCGCTGGAACTGCTGCCATTCGCTCCAGAGAAAGCGCTTGCGCACGCGGCTGCCGAGATGCTCCCACGGCAGCGGCGTCTCATATCCGCGTTCGCCGTGAGCCTCGCGCTCCGCGTCCACGCCGCACTCCGCGCAGCACTCCATCCAGCCCGCGAAGTCAAAGTGCTCCGCGTCGCCCTGAAACACCAGTCCGCGCCGCTCCGCCGCCGCGATGACCTGGCTCATCTTCCGGCTGCCCCGCGCCAGCAGCGTCTCCACTAGCGCTTCCTCGTAGCTGGAGTACGATAGCCGCACGCTCTTTCCCATCCGCCGGAACTCCGCGCGCAGCAGCCGGTGCCTGGCCTGAATCTCCTTGCGCGCTGCCAGCGGCGCCCACTGCAGCGGCGTGTGCGCCTTTGGAACCAGCGTGTTCACGCTCACATTGATGCGCGGCGGGCGCTTTCCGTGCCGCTTGACTGTGCGCTTGAGGGCGGCGGTCAGCTCCGCGATGGCGGCCACATCCTCCTCGGTCTCGCCGGGAAAGCCGATGATGAAGTACAGCTTGAACTTGTGCCACCCCGCCTCGGCGCAGTGGACGAAGGTCTCCTCTATCTCTTCCGCCAGCACGCGCTTGTTGATGGCGTCGCGCAACCGTTGCGTCCCCGCTTCCGGCGCGAAGGTGAGCGAGCTTTCGCGCGGCCGCCGCATCAAGTCCGCCGCCTCCCGCGACACCGCGTCCATCCGCAGCGACGGCATTCCCATGCTCACGCGTTGCGGGTCC
>CAZXPM010000170.1:2879-3733 GCA_964643155.1 uncultured Planctomycetales bacterium
CAGCAGGCTCACCTGCTCCGCGCCGGTGTGGCGCTCCAGCGCAGTGGCAGCCCCTGCCGCCCGCGCCGCGTCCCGCGCCCGCGCCGGCAGGTAGGTGAAACCTGCGTGGCAGAAGCGGCAGCGCTGGGGGCAGCCGCGCATTACCTCTATGTTCGCCCAGCCGCCTGCGGTGTCTACGTAAGGAACCACCGGCAGGAGCGGCGGCCTCCACGCGCTGAAGTTCGCCAGCATCCGGCGCGTGATGGTCTCCGGCGTCCTCGCGCCTGCCGGCAGCTTCGCCTGCGGCTCCAGCCGGAGGAACGCGCCGCTCTCATCGTATCGCGCCTCGTAGAAACCCGGGATGTAGATTCCTTCAAGTTGCGACAGCGCCGCCAGCTTTGCCTCCCGTGGCGCGCCGCGCATCTCCGCCAGGCAGCGCGCCAGCTCCAGCGCCAGCTCCTCGCCTTCGCCCACCGCCACCGCGTCCAGCATCTCCGCCAGCGGCTCGGGGTTGAGCATGCACTCGCCCCCGCCGATGACAAGCGGATGCTCCTCGCGGCGCTCCCGCGCCCACACCGGGATTCCGGCGAGCCGGAGCATGCGCGGCAGGTTGGAATAACTGCCCTCGTAGTTGAACGAAAAGCCCACCGCGTCAAAGTCCGCCAGCGGCCGCTTGCTCTCCAGCGTCCACAGCCGCGCGTCTTCGCGCTCCATCAACTCCATCATGTCCGGCGCCGGGCAGAAGAACCGTTCGCACAGGTAGTTCTCATCCCCCCGCAGCACGCCTTCCGGCGCTTGAGCTTCGGGTGCGTTCAGCAGGTGGTAGAGGATCTGCATCCCGTGGTAACCCGCGCCCAGCATGTAGAGGTCGGGAA
>CAZXPM010000171.1:0-3702 GCA_964643155.1 uncultured Planctomycetales bacterium
GGCGTTCACCCTCGCCAACGGCTTCGCCTATGTGGAGGCGTGCCTGGAGCGCGGCCTGGACATTGACAGCTTCGCCCCGCGCTTCTCGCACTTCTTCAACAGCCACCTGGACTTCTTTGAAGAAATCGCCAAGTACCGCGCCGCCCGCCGCATCTGGGCCCGGCGTATGCGCGACAGGTATGGGGCTAAAGACCCGCGCTCCAGGCACGCCTCCACATAGGCGAAGCCGTTGGCGAGGGTGAACGCCAGCTCCTGCACCGCGGTGGAGCCGGCCTCGCGGATGTGGTAGCCGCTGATGGAGATGGTGTTCCACCTGGGGATGTGCCTGGTGCAGTATTCCACGGTGTCCACTATCATCCGCACCGACGGTTGTGGTGGCACTATCCAGGTCTTCTGCGCCTGAAACTCCTTGAGCATGTCGTTCTGGATCGTGCCGGTGAGTTTCTCGGACGGGATGCCCTTGCGCTCGGCCGCGACCAGGTAAAAGGCGAGCAGCACGTTAGCCGGCGGGTTGATGGTCATGGAGGTGGAGATGGCCGCCTGGTCAATGCCGTCCATCAGCGTCTCCATGTCCCGCAGCGAGGCGATGGCGACGCCGGCGCGGCCCACCTCCCCCTCGGCGAAGGGGCTGTCGCTGTCGTAGCCATAGAGCGTGGGGAAGTCAAACGCGACCGACAGGCCGGTCTGACCCTGGGAGATTAGGTACTTGTAGCGCTGGTTGGTTTCCTCCGGGCCGCCGAAGCCGGAAAACTGGCGGAAGGTCCACAGCCGCCCGCGGTACATGTTGTGCCGCACGCCGCGGGTGAACGGAAACTCGCCCGGCGTTCCCAGGTCGCGGGCGTAGTCAAAGCCCTTGAGGTCGTCAGGCGCGTAGACGGCCTTTACCGGCACGCCGGAAACGGTGAGCGGGTGTTCCACGAAGTTCTTGGCGGTTTTCAGGTCAGCCCCGCCGCGTTCCTCCCCGCCAGGCTGACAGGTCGGGCACTTCTGCGGGCGCGTCTTGCGTTCATCGGATACCGGTTTGTCCATTGCTCCACCACAGAGTTGGTTTGCGGAACGATTCTAACACAGGGATGGGCACTTCTCGGCTTGCACCGCCTATCTACTTATCCGCTCCTAACAGCCCCCGGAATTCCCTCTCAACTTCCTTCACCAATGTTGGAATCTCATCGAGCGCCCTGTTCCATACCTCCTTCCACTTCTCAACAGAGCCAGTTCCCGCCGCTTCCTGACTTAGCACATAGAGATTGAAGTCTACATAGGATTTGCGCATGGGCTTTAGTACTTCATCTATCTTTGTGCACAGCTGTTCATCAAGCCATATCCTGTTGTACTGTGCGAAGTTCCATAAGTCCTGGAACACTTCCAAGAAAGCCTCTGCAAGTTTTTCTTTCTTAGGAACGCCTGGAAACTCAACAGGATTAGTAAATCTTTGCAGCGCGAACAGGCTATCTTGGAGCTTGACAAATAGTTGCTCAATGCAACCAATTCTCTTCTTATGAAGACTCGAGTACTTTAAGCGCCTTCTCAGAGCTTCGACTTCGAGACTCTGCTTGAATCTCTCGTTTGACCTAAAAGAGAAGATGTTCCACACGCCAAACACAATGTTAGCGACCATTGCAAGGGAGTTGAGTAAAGTCAGAGGCTCCATGACGCTCATTATTTCCTCTATCGAACATGCTGTCAAATGCAAGTCTCTACACAACACCAGTAGCTTTCTTTAGGAGACTATCTTGCAGAATGACCACGACGCGTGCGAGAATGGGGCGGGGATACAAGGTGAACCGCCTGATGAGCTGGTTCCGACCGCCGCATCCGGTGACGCAAGAGTATGCGGAGTGGAGGCTGCGCGGGCTGCTGGCGCGTGCTTACCGGCAGTATGTGCAGGCGCTGGCGCATATGCTGCGGGGCGGACGGTGCCCGCCCGTGAGGGCGGCGGATAAGCTGGTGCGGTCGCATTTGTTCCCCCACATCGCGCCCGAGCTGCGCGAAGCCACAGCCTGGTTGCACCGCGAGTTTCATATCTGGCAGGGCGACATGCCCGGCGGCTGGGTGCATGCGCCGCTGAGCGCTGCGCGGGCGTACATCCGCATGGTCGCGGAGCTGGCAGTGATCCGGGCCGGGCTGGAGCGGCTGGGGCTGCGTGCCAGGGAGAGGATACCCGCCTTCCCTTTCCTGATGAAAGACCGCGTGCGCTGGGCATCCTATTCCGCGAGCCTCGAGACCCGCGAGGAACTGCGGGAGTTTCTCGCCAACTCCGGCGCAGAAACAGCCAGTGAGCAGGCGGAGCGGTAGCGCTGACCCTAAGTCTGGCGCGCCCGTTCGCGCTGCATTTGCTGCAGGATCCGGGCGAACTCACTGCGTCGCATCTGGTTGAGCCAGCGCCGCACGATGAAGTAGCCGGCGCTGCGCACGGCAGCGTTGCGCACCGAGCGGACGAAGTCCGCCCAGCCCTCGCGGACACCTTCCAGTACCGTGACCCCCAAACGGCGCAGCGGATGTGTCTTGCCCGCCGCGGTGCGCTCCTCCTGCCGGCGCTGCCTGGCCTGCTCAATCCAGCTTCGCACCGCTGCTATCACCACCAGGACGGGCGCACACGAGAACAGGTACGGCAGGCGCAGCAGGTTGCCGGCGCTGTAGAACTTGCGCATTATCCACACGGCGCCTTCGTGCACCTCAGCGAACTCGCCATCCTCCGGCAAGTAGGTCAGGAAGTTGCCGTCGTAGTACTCCCAGCCGACCTGATTCAGTGGGAGGATCCGCCCGCGCTCGCGCAGGCGGTCAAAGAGCTTGCTGCCGGGTATGGGCACTGCTTTAAGCACCTGGATGGTGTCTATGCCGGTTCTGCGCACAAAGTCAAGGAACATGTGCGCCTGCAGCCAGAGAGGCATCGTAGGTCTTGGCGCTCCCGGCGGCGACGGGTAACCGAAGATGAACATGCCGTGGATGTAGAAGCCGTGGCGGCGGAAGGCTGCCAGGTCTTTCTTCATCTGGTCAACGCTCTGGCCCTTCTTCATCACCTTCAGGTCTTCCTCCAGCGGCGACTCCAGGCCCAGCGCCACCATCTTCACCCCGGCCTTCTTCATCTCGCGCATCAACTCCTCGTCCCGCGCCACTTCCGTCCGCAACTGCACAATCAGCTTCAGGTCGGCCCGATAGCGGGAGGAGATGTCCTGAAGCCGGCGGAGCAACTCCATGGTCCCCTCGCGGTCGCCCACAAAGTTGTCGTCCACGAAGAAAAACTCGCGGTGCTGTTGCTGCACCAGGCTCTCCACGTACTCAGCCGTTTGCGCCACCGTGTGGCCGTGGGTCTTCCCCAGCAGCCGGTTCACCGAGCAGAACTCGCAGTGGAATGGGCAGCCCCGCATGTGCGATACCGGCATCACGCGGTACGGGCGTTCCCGCTCAATGATCTGGCTGAAATCCGGCCGGGCCACCTTGCTGAAATCGCATATGGGCGCGTGGCGCGGCGTGATTACCATCTCGCCGTTGCGGTTGAGGAAAGAAATGCCGTCAACACACTCAAGGCCCTCGCCCCGCTCCCAGGCGGCCAGCAACTCGGGTGTGGACTCTTCACCTTCGCCGTTCACCACCACCATAACCCCGTTCGCCAGCGCCTCGCCGGCAAGGAAGTCCACGTGGCCGCCGCCAGCAATGGTCAGCACGCCCATGTCCCGGTATAGCTGCGCCAGCTCGTAAAGC
>CAZXPM010000172.1:0-3645 GCA_964643155.1 uncultured Planctomycetales bacterium
GAAACGCAGTTCCCGGTCGTCCTGGCCCGCCAGCCAGCCCGTCACCGGGTCATCATCAGTCCCTCTGACCGCCATCATCGCGCCGCCGGCGCTGAGGCCCTCCCGCGCCGGGAGCCTCTGCGCGAAGGCCGGGCAGTGCAGCCTGAACCTCTCGCCGGCGGCATCCACCGAAGTTCCGGTGAGCTGAAGCACTACGCCAGCCTCTTCTTCCAGCGCCTGGACAACCAGGTGCACGCCGGTTAGCTGCACATCCCCGCCCGCCAGCTCGCGCAGACGCGGCGGCAGCAGGGCGCCGCTGATGCGGCCAGTGAAACCCTCTCTCAACGTGTAGAGCCGCTGGGCGAAATCCGCCTCCACCCGTCCGCCGGAAAACACAACGCCTTCGGCCCACTCCACCGTGACCCCGCCCTCCAGCATCGCCCACACCGGCGCCAAAGACCCGGGCGCAACCGTCAGCTCACCCCGCTCTGCGCCCGCCGTGACCCCTTCGGCGAAATGCACCAGCCGCAACGCGCCTTCGGCGGTTAGCCGTCCCCGGGCCGTGTCCACTTCGCAGGAATGCGCCACCAAGCGGAATCCCGGCGTGGAGATCTCCACCCCTTCTGAGATGGTGATCAGGCCGGTCGTAGAGTCAAGCTCGGCCACCGTGGCCACCAGGTTCATCCCTTCGTAACGCAGCTCCGCCTCGGTGAATCGTGCATTCTGGCGGCCCTGGGCGATAACGATTTCGGCGGTGGCGCAGCGCACAACCTGCACCGTCGCCGCGTGCGCGGCCGGCGCCATCACCGCGAACACGAGCAGCAGGGCGGTCAGGCGCTTCATCAGTACAGCAGCACCTCTGCGTCCAGAGCCTTGTACAGATCCGCCGCTTCCCGCAGCTCTTCGGCGGTGGAGCTGGGGAAGGAGTAAACCTCCACCCGGACCCCCAGGGCCTTGAGCTTCTCCAGCAGCACCGTGAAGTCGCCGTCGCCGCTGACCAGCGCGATGACGTCAACTTTCTGCGAGAGGTTGATGGCGTCAATCGCCAGGCCCATGTCCCAGTCGCCCTTGGCCGTGCCGTCGGGCCGCACCCGCAGGTCTTTGGACTTCACTTCCACGCCGATGCTCTTGAGGAAATCCACGAACTTGCTCTGGTCAACCTCCGGCGACCGCACAATGTAAGCGATGGCGCGTATGAGCTGCCGCCCGAGCGTCACATTCTCCACGAGCGCTTCAAAGTTGAGCTTCTTCTTGTAGATGTTGAGCGCAGAATAGAACATATTCTGCACGTCAATCAGTATCGCCACGCGCTGGTACTCCAGCACCCCCAAGGGTTGAGATTCATGCTCTTCCATTTTATTATCTCCTTTGATTATGCCGCATCCGGCTGTGTTGATTCGCTTTCCGCCCGCTCGCCCGCAGGCTTGTCCCCGGTGAGCCACTCGGCCAGCACCTCCGCCCCCCGGTCCAGCTGGTAGTCGTGAGCCCTCAGCGACTCAACGAACCGCCCGGACAGCGCGCGCAGCTCCTCGTTCTTCTGCTTTATCTGCTCCTCCAACCGGGCTAGGTCGCCGTACTTCACCTTGTAGTCGTCAAAGGTGACCCTGAAGTCGGGCTCCAGGCCATTGCCGTTCAGGTTATGGCCGGAGGGGGTGAAGTAAGAGCCGACCGTCAGCGCCATGGCGACTTTGCCGCTCTCCAGCTCCGAAATCTCCTGCACCACGCCCTTGCCAAAGGTCTTGTCGCCCACGAGCAGCGCCAGCCCGTGGTCGCGCATCGCCCCGGCAAACACCTCCGACGCGCTCGCGGTGTAGGCGTTGGTGAGTATCACCACGGGAACCTGGAACTTGTGCCGCCGCTTGTCGGCGTAGAAGGCGTCGTCGTCAAAGGCGCGGTACTTCACCGAGACTATCAGCCCGTCTGGAATGAACAGGTCGCTCAGGCCCACCGCGGCCTGCAGCAACCCGCCGGCGTTGTTGCGCAGGTCTATGACCACCGCTTTCACCCCGTCGGCCTCAAAGCCCCTGAGCGCGTCTTCGGCCTCCCGGGCCGTGGTGGTGCTGAACATCAGAACGCGGAAGTAGCCGATGTCGCCGGACAGCTTCTTGACATCAGAGACGGTGGGCACATCAATGTGCTGGCGCTCAATCGTGAACTCCAGCGGCTCCATGGCGTCGCCCCGCACCACCTTGAGCGCAACCTCGGTGCCCTCCTCTCCCTTGATCAGCGCCGCTGCCTCGTCTAGCAGCATGTCTTCCGTACTCTGGCCGGCAATCTCAACTATGAGGTCGTTTTCCTGCAGGCCCGCCCGGGCGGAGGGGCTCCCGGGGAAGACGTTGAGGATGATGGGGAACGGCCGTGTCCAGTCGGGGCCGATGAGGATGCCGATGCCGGCATACCCGCCGGTGGTGGTCGCCTGGAGCATATCCCAGCCGCTGGGGTCAAGGAAGCCGGAATACGGGTCGTTGTAGGGCGGCTGGTGCAGCGAGTTGGCCATGCCCTCAATGGCGCCATACACCAGCTCCTCATCCTGCTCTATCGGGGACACATACCGGGTCTTGATGAGGGTAAGCGCCTGGCCGATAAGATAGATCTTGGAGTCCCCGCTTCCGCCCAGCACATAGCTCAGCATCCCTTCGGGGCCCTTGGCGACACTCACCTGCCCCATCACGTAGGTGAAGAACATGAGCGCCGCGACGAGTATCAGCAGGAGGATGTTCCTTGTGAGGATGCTCGGGTTGGTGGTCTTTCTTTCCATGCGATTCACCCCAGGGGCGCCATTCAGTTCACAGCCGGGAGAACGGGTCAACCGGGTTTCCATTGACTCTCACCTCAAAGTGCACGTGGTTTCCGGTGGATACACCGGTGCTGCCGACGTAGGCGATGGTCTGCCCCTGCTTCACCACGGTGCCCGCCGACACGGCGAAGCCGCTGCAGTGCGCGTACAGCGTAACCACTCCGCCGCCATGGTCAACAATAACGGTGTTGCCATAGCCGCTGCGCCACTTGGCGGAAATCACCTTGCCGTCGCCGCCCGCCTTGATGGGAGTTCCATGGGGGGCAGCAATGTCAATGCCCGTGTGCATCCGGACTCTGCCGGTAATGGGATGGCGGCGCATGCCGTACCCGCTGGTAATGCGGCCGTTGACCGGCTTCATGAACCGGCCCTTCCACACACCGGAGTATCCGCCCTGCAGGTTGCGCAGATCTGCGGCAATCCGGCGGCTCTCCTCCTCCAGCTCACGCATCTGCCGTTCGGCCAGCACCTTGTCCTGCGACACGGCGCGGAGCAGGGCGGCCTTCTCGTCGCGGACACGCTTAATCTCCAGCGACTGTTCCTGGAGCTTGTCGCGGTCGGCGGCGATGGCGGCGATGGTGGATTCCACCTTCAGCTTGCTGGCGGCAACTTCCCGCTTCGTTTCCAGCACGCTGTTGTAGAGCTCCTCGTCCTTCTCAAAGATGAGGTTGAGGTAGAACGCCCGGTTGATGAACTCCCGGAAGTTCTCCGCGTTGAAGAGAAGATCCAGGTAGGTCATCTCCCCCTGCATGTAGATGCTGGTCACGCGGTCGGCAACCATGTCGCGCCGCCTCTGCAGCTCCGCCTCCAGCTCCTCCAGCCGTGCCCTGAGCGCCTCCAGCTCCTGCTGCCGCGCTTTGAGGCTGCGC
>CAZXPM010000173.1:0-3631 GCA_964643155.1 uncultured Planctomycetales bacterium
TCCCAGTGCATCGCGATCTGGCTGATGTCGGCGATGGAAACCGTGCCGTTGAGGTCGTAGTCGCCGAGGTTGCGCTCTTCAAACCAGAGATTGATATCCCTTTGCTCCGTCCCGGACAGGCTTACGTTCAGCTCCACCTTGTTGCCGTCACCGGCCGGTGCCGCCGCCACTGCTTTGTTGGCGGTTTGCGCGTGCGGCTCAAACTCCACGCGCGCCAGCTCCGCGCCCGCGGCCACCGTAACCGGCGCCGACTGCGGCAGCCTGGACGCCCCCAGCGGCACATACCCTGGCGCATCCGTGATGGTCAGCAGCACATGCCCGCTTTCGGCGAAGGCCTCGCGGTTGAACTCCGCGCGCACCGGCGCCAGCTTCGCCGGGTCAAACCGCAGGTGCAGCAGCAGGTTTTCCGGCAGCGCCAGCTCCTCGGTTGTGCGAACAGCGACGGTCAATCCATCCTCGCCGTCCTCCGCCGCCAGCTCCAGCGGCAGGTGGTGCACCAGCCGCTCCTGCGTGTCCTGCGCGAACAGCGCCACTCCGCGCTCCGGCAGGCGTGCGAGCGCCAGTTCCAGCGGCAGCTCCAGCGGGTTGAGCGCTTGCGGCCGCTGCGGGAGGATGGGCGGCAGCGGCGCGGTGGGCATTCCGCCCGTTTCCACGGTGTCCCCGCCCTGCAGGGGCGGCGGCGTGGTGGCGGGTCTTCCTCCGCCGCAAGCAGCGAGCAGCAGGAAGGCAGCGATAACGGCGATAGCAGGGTTGAAACGTCTCATGGCAATGTCTCCCACGGGGATAGCACGTTTGATTTTACCATCAACCGGTGAACAGGGCATGCCTGTTATACTACCTACACGAGAGGACTATTACCCTGGGGGACAGTGATGAACCGAGTGTTCAGGATGCTGGCGATTCACGCATTGGCGGCGCTGCTGGCACTGCCTATGCTGGCCGGGGCCGCCTTACCCAGGCCGCCCGGCCAGCCGGTCAAGGGCCCCGGCGGCCGTCAGCGGATGCACGACTCCGTGACCATGGCGCGCCATGGCCTGGGCGGCAGCGAGTACTGGCTGTACACGCCCGCTGATCCCGTGCCGTCATCCGCGCCGGTTGTGGTGTTCCTGCACGGCTGGGGCGGGATGGACCCTGTTTCCTACGGCGCCTGGATTGAGCACCTGGTGCTGCGGGGCAACATCGTCATCTACCCCCGCTACCAGGCGAGCCTGCTCACGCCGCCAACCGAGATGACGGAAAACGCGCTGGCGGCGGTAAACGATGCGCTGGTGCGGCTGGCGGAATCCGGGGTGAAGCCGCAGGTAGAGAACCTCGCCATCATCGGCCACTCGCTGGGGGGGGTGATAGCGGCCAATCTCGCCTGTGAAGCCGCCACCGGGCGTTTGCCCTTGCCCAGGGCGCTGGTGCTGGTGGAGCCCGGCGACAGCAAGAACTCCAAAACCGCCCAGGCCTTCGGCCTGGCCCGCGACATCCCCAGCATAATGCGCGACTACACCACCATACCGAAGGACACCCTGATGCTCTGCATTGTGGGGGCGGAGGACCAGATGGTTGGCTCCGGCGCGGCGCGGACCATCTTCTACGGCGCCACCGCAGTGAGCCGGGGTAACAAAGACTTCGTCGTCGTCAACAGTGACCGCCGGGGCAGCCCCCAGCTCATCGCCGACCACTTCGCCCCGCTGGCGCCGGACGAGCGTTACCGCGGCGAGAAGCACAGCCGCCTGCGCGACCGGCTGCGCGACAAGCTGGGCAAGTACTTGCCGGTGGCAGACCGAATGGAGCGCGCGAGCGTGGATGCGCTGGACTATTACTGCTTCTGGAAGCTGGCGGACGCCCTCATTGAGACTGCCTTTCACGGAGTCGGCCGCGAGTACGCCCTGGGCTGCACTTACGAACAGAAGAACATGGGCAAGTGGAGCGATGGCGTGCCCGTGGTCACGCTGGATGTAACAGACGCGCCTTAGCCCGGGAATAGGTTAATCGCCGGTGGTTCTGGTACTACGACTGTGATACTATTAGCTCAACAGCCGAGGCTGGCGGGCCGGCCAAGGGAGGGGACTATGATCAGACTGTCTATTATTCTCGCGTTGCTGCTGGCGGCGCTCTCAGTTGCCGCGTGTTCCGGCGGATACTCCTTTGGGGCTTCCGACACCGGAGACTACCGCTACAACCAGCGCGGCGCTTCTACTGCGCCTGCAAGCCCGGAAGGGCATTCCAGGTATATTGTAGTGCTGAAGGCGGGCACGCCTGACGTCGCGCGGACGGCCAGGGCCCTTGCCGGGGCTTATGGCGCCAATCCCGGCCACGTTTACACCCATGCTCTGAGAGGTTTCTCCGTAACGCTGCCCGGCCGGGCTGCCGCCGCCATGGCGGGCAACCCGCAGGTGGCCTACATTGAGCCTGACCTGAGAACCGGGGCTGTGGGCAAGCCGGACCGGCCGCCGGGGAAGCCGCCGAAAGACCCGCCCGACGAGCCGCCCTCCGGCGACGAGATTCCCTGGGGCGTTGACCGCATTGACGCCGAGCTTAACGCCGGCGCGAAGGGTGCGGGCGTGTCGGTGGCAGTGCTGGACACCGGCATTGACACGGACCATCCCGACCTGGCTGCCAACTACAAGGGCGGCTACGACTTCGCGAATAACGACAGCTCGCCGGAGGACGACAACGGGCACGGCACCCACGTAAGCGGCATCATCGCCGCCGACGACAATGCCGCTGGCATCGTCGGAGTGGCGCCGGACGCGGGCATTGTCGCGGTGAAGGTGCTTGACTCCGCCGGCAGCGGCTACCTGTCCTGGCTGATTGCCGGGTTGGACTGGGTGGTGCAGAATCAGAGCGCCTACGGCATCAAGGTCGCCAACATGAGCCTCACCGCCTACGGCACCAGCGATGCGCTCCACACGGCCGTCCAGGCTGCGTACAGCGCCGGAGTCACCATGTCCGCCGCTGCGGGCAACGACCGCATGGACGCCTACTACTTCATCCCCGCGTCCTACGATGAAGTCATTTGCGTCACGGCGCTGGAGCCCAACAACAGGTTTGCCAGATACAGCAATTGCGGCAGCCTGGTTGACCTGATTGCCCCCGGCAGCAGCGTGAAGTCCACCTGGCCCGGCGGCGGGTTTGCGATACTGTCAGGCACTTCTATGGCCGCCCCGCACGTGGCGGGAGCCGCCGCGCTGTATCTGGATGACCACACCGGGACTCCCGCGCAGGTGATGCAGGCGCTCATCAACGCCGGCGAGCTGCCCAGGCGGGGCAAGTGGCGGGGTGACCCGGACGGCATCGGCGAGCCGCTGGTGGACGCCGAGACGCTGTAACCGCGACTGCGCAGGAGGGACAGATGAAACGGTTGATTGGAGCGGCGGCGGTAATTACGGCCGCCCTGCTTTCCGTGCTCACATGCGCTGATGCGGTGGAAGAAGGCGGCAAAGCTGCCGGGACCATCAAGCTCCCACCGCCCATCACCTCAGGCAATCTGGCGCTGAACGAGGCTCTGGCCGCGCGCCGCTCGGTGCGCAGCTTCACTGACAGGCGGCTTACGCTGGCTGAGATCGGCCAGCTTTGCTGGGCGGCGCAGGGCATGACCAGCGCGCGCGGCTTCCGCACCGCGCCATCCGCTGGCGCGCTC
>CAZXPM010000174.1:0-3630 GCA_964643155.1 uncultured Planctomycetales bacterium
TCGCGAATTCATTCGCGAGATTCAGTGGTGTGGGGACTGAAGTCCCCACTCCGATTCTTCTATGTGTCTCCAAACATCTATTGTTTCGGGCGTAGACCCTGTCCTCGCAGTGTTTAGTTAGATCGCCAATGCCTTCAGACCTGGGAGCTCCTGGCCGGAGACGAATTCCAGGGAGGCACCGCCCCCGGTGCTGAGGTGGCTGACAGCATCGGCGAAGCCCAGCTTCTTTACCGCTTCCACGCTTTCGCCGCCGCCGACCACTGAGAAGGCCGACTTGTTGGCGGCAATTGCCCGGGCGACGGCGATGGTGCCCGCGTCAAAGGGCTTCTGCTCAAACACGCCCATGGGGCCGTTCCAGAAGACAGTGCAGGCGCGGCTCAGATGGTTGGCGAAGGACTGGCGCGCCTGCGGGCCGATGTCCACGCCCATCTCGTCCTCGCCGATGGAGTCCAGTGCGCGGTTTTCCTTGAGCTTCGGCTCTCTAAGGTCATCAGTAACCACGATGTCCTCGGGCAGAACAAGTTTGGTAGTGCTGTCCTGATAGTTCTGGAGCAGCGCCTTGCAGGCGTCAATGTGGTCCTCCTGCACCAGCGACTTCCCGGTGGCGAGGCCCCGGGCGCGGGCCAGAGTGAAGACCATGGCGCCGCCGACGAGCACGGCTTCCGCCCGGCCACAGAGGTGCTGCAGCAGCGGCAGCTTGTCCGAGACCTTCTTGCCGCCGGTGAGCACCACGAAGGGACGGCGAGGCTTTTCGGCCACCCGCGTGAGCGCTGTGACCTCCTTGAGCACCAGCATCCCCGCGAAGGATGGCAGGTGCGCGGTGACGCCTACAGTCGTGGCGTGGGCGCGGTGCGCGGTGCCGAAAGCGTCGTTTACATAGGCGTCAAAAGGGGCAGCCAGCCGGGCGGAGAAGCCGGGGTCGTTATTCTCCTCGCCGGGGTGGAAGCGCGAGTTCTCCAGCAGCACGATATCGCCACGCCACCGGGGAGCGATGGCGCGTTCAACCTCCGGGCCGACGCAGTCGCGCACAAAGGTGACGCCGCTGACCTTCGCGCGCCGGGCCTTGAGGATGCGCTCCAGCGCATGCGCCACCGGCTCCAGCGAGTACTCGGGCTTGCGCTCGCCCCTAGGCCGGCCGAGGTGGGAAACGAGCGCCAGGCGCGCGCCAAAACCCAGCAGCCGCAGCAGGTTGGGGACGCTCTCGGTGATGCGCGTGTCGTCCGCCACTTCGCCGTTCTTGAGCGGGACGTTGAAGTCCACCCGCACCAGCACCTTCTTGCCATTCACATCTTCCTGGTTGTAGGTTCGCAGCCTCATAGGGTCTCCCCACATATAATGCCGCCTTCATTATACAGGAGCGCGGCGCGCCGTTCAGGGGTGCAGCCGTGTGGTAAACTAGCTGCGCCCTTGAAGGCGTGTCGTTGTCGCCGCGGGGCGAGGTGTTTTCATGCCTGTTATCGCGAAAAGGGACGCGGAAAAGGAGGAGCAACCACGGTTGCACGCCCTGCGGCACAGCGCTTCGCACGTGATGGCGCAGGCGGTCGTGGAGCTGTTTCCCGGCACCAAGCTGGCCATCGGCCCGCCGATTGAGGACGGCTTTTACTACGATTTTGACACCGACCACCGGTTCACCCCGGAAGACCTGCCGCGCATAGAGGAGAAGATGCGCGAAATCGTGGCGGAAGACGCCAAGTTTGAGCGGATAACCATGGCGCGCAGCGAGGCCCAGGAGCTGCTCAAGGAGCAGCATGAGCCCTACAAACTGGAGTTGCTGGAAGCCATCCCCATAGGCGAGGAAGTGTCGTTCTACCAGAGCGGGCGGTTTACGGACCTCTGCGGCGGCCCGCACGTGGAGCACGCAGGCGAGATCAAGCACTTCAAGCTGCTGAAAATCGCGGGTGCTTACTGGCGGGGGGACGAGAACCGGCCGATGCTGCAGCGCATATACGGCACCGTATGGGAAACCGCGAAGGAGCTGGAGCAGTACCTGAAGCGGCGGGAGGAGGCGGAGAAGCGCGACCACCGCAAGCTGGGGCCGGAGCTGGATCTCTTCTACTTTTACGAGGAGGCGGGACCGGGGCTGCCGTTCTACAGCCCGCGCGGCTCGCGCCTGCTGCACGAGATCCAGGAGTGGATGTACAAGGAGCACCTGAATCGCGGCTATCAACCGGTGACCACGCCGCACATAATGAAGCCGGACCTGTGGAAGGTCAGCGGCCACCTGGAGCACTATGCAGACGACATGTTCTTTGTGAAGGACATGGAAGGCGGCAGCGACAAGGGGCCGCTTCCGGGCGTGATGTACGGCCTCAAGCCGATGAACTGCCCGGGGCATATCCTCATCTACCAGAACCAGACCCGCAGCTACCGCGATCTGCCGCTGCGGCTGTTTGAGTTCGGGACGGTTTACCGCTACGAGCGCAGCGGCGTGCTGCACGGGCTGCTGCGGGTGCGCTACTTCACCCAGGACGACGCGCACCACTTCTGCACCCCGGACCAGTACCGGGACGAAGTGCGGCTGTGCCTGGACTTCTGTTTTGACACCTGGGACACCTTCGGCTTTGAGTACACGGTGGGGTTGAAGACCCGGCCGGACAAGTTCCTGGGCAGCCCCGAGGTGTGGGACATGGCAGAGGAAGGACTGCGGGCGGTGCTGGAAGAGCGCGGCGTGCCCTACTATGTGCAGGAAAAGGACGCGGTGTTCTACGGCCCCAAGGTGGACTTCAACATACGCGACAGCCTGGGCCGCGAGTGGCAGGGCAGCACGGTGCAGCTTGACCTGAACCTGCCGCGCCGGTTCGGCCTGAGCTATATTGACCGCGACGGTTCGCCCAAGGAGCCGGTGATGATCCACCGGGCGATACTGGGCAGCTTTGAGCGGTTCATCGGGCTCCTGGTGGAGGACTTCAATGGAGCCTTCCCCCTCTGGTGCGCACCGGAGCAGGCCCGCATCCTGTCCATCACCGACGACCAGCTCCCGTACTCGCGTGAAGTTCAGCGGCAGATGGTGGACGCCGGGCTGCGGGTGGAAGTGGACGCCCGCAGCGAGAAGCTGGGCTTCAAGATCCGGGAGGCCACCACCCAGAAGGTGCCTTACTCGCTCGTGGTGGGCAGGAAGGAAGCGGAGGCGGGCACCGTGGCCGTCCGCAGCTATTTTGAGGGCGATCTGGGGGCGATGCCGGTGACGGAAATTATCGCGAGGATGCAAGAGGAAATCGCGGCGAAGGTCGCTCGCCGCAAGGAGTGAACCATGGCGGAGCTGGCGCACAGGCCATTTGCAGCGGTGATACTGGCAGCGGGACGGGCCACTCGTTTCAAGAGCAAACACACACGCAGCAAAGTCGTCTTCCCGCTCGCGGGCGTTCCCATGATTGAGCACATCCTCACCACCGTCCAGCAGTTGGGCCCCGACCAGACTGTCATCGTGGTCAACAACGAAGTGCGCGACGAGCTGTCGTCGCACTACGGCAGTCTCTACAACATGGTGGTGCAGGAGCAGCAGCTCGGCACCGGCGACGCGCTGGCCACGGCGCTGCCGGCGCTGCAGAAGGACATTGAGCTGGTGCTGGTGCTCCCGGGGGACGTGCCGCTGGTCACGGAGGCGGCGCTGCGCAGCGTCATCGGCGCGGC
>CAZXPM010000175.1:0-3570 GCA_964643155.1 uncultured Planctomycetales bacterium
CGTCAATGGCGTCCGGCTTCGCCCCCGCCGCGGGGTTTGCGCCGGCGGCAGCCGGCTCGTCCCCACCGCTTTCTGCGCCATTGCCGATGAACTGAAACTTGAGAGGCAGCGTGTAACCCGGAATCCGCAGCTTCTCGGACTGCTCCAGCTTGACCGCCAGCCCGTAGAGCCGAAGCTGCTCCAGCACACCGCCGGGCATATTGAGCGACTGCGCGAGCACCTCGGGGTCGCCTATCGCCTTAATCACAAACGGCACGGTCAGCCGCGTGTTGTTGACCACCACGGTGGGCCCGGTGCAGCGCACGTAAGTGCTGCCGGTGATGCGCTCCTCCAGCCGCCCGGAGGCGAGGGAAATCGCCTCAGCCCCCGCCGCCCGCAGTTCGTTGATAATGAAGAGCAGGTCGTAGTCGTGCACCATGCCGCGCTCAACCAGCGGCGAGGAGGAGGCCCTTGCGGAATCGCCCAGCACTATCCGGACGCCCGGGCCTTCCACCGGCAGCAGCCCGGCGGCGTTCTTGGCCGTCTCCATCTCCTGGCGTATCTGGTCGGCGGAGATTTCGCCGGAGAGGAGCTGGCGCAGCAGGTCGTTCTTGTCCTGCTGCAATGTCTGCACCTCTGCGCGGAGCTGCTCCACCTGCCGCTGGAGCTCCACGTCGGGGCCGGTGCCGAAGAGCGGAATGTCGTGGGCTCCGGCCGCGTGCATGCCACGCGCGAGCAGCCCGACCACCATGCCGGACACCAGCGCAAAAAGCCAGATTCCAAGCTGTTTCGGCCCCATAGACTGACTGTATTCTACGACACCTGCGCCAAAAGACGAAACGGCGGCCGCCGCCGGGGTGATTCTCCCCTGACTGTGGTATGATTACTGCAACACTTCCCCGGGGGGCACGCTATGGATACGAGACGCGAGGTTTGCCGCAACTGCCGCTATTTTGCGCCGCAGCTCCTGGACGGCCCTGAGCCGCTTGAACAGCAGCGGATGGGCGAGTGCCTTAACCCCGAAAGCGACTACGAGCACCGCACGGTGGACGAGAGCTTCGGCTGCGAGTACTTTGAGTTCAAGGTGGACTTGCAGTAGGGCGCGTTTGCTACAATTGACGGCGTGATCTCGCTCCTGCTGCGCACAACCGGCCCGGTGCTGACACTGAGGGAGCCCCACCATGCACCCAAGCGTGGCTCCTTTCTGGGCGATCTCAACATCATGTTCGGCGGATTCGTCGGCGTTGACACGGCGTCCGGCAAGATCAACTACGTGTCCCCGCAGGAGCCTTCCCCCGGCCTGCTGAACCCCTCTTGCGCCGTGGTTGATTTCGCTGACCGGGTCATCATGCCCGGGTTCGTGGACTGCCACAACCACCTGCTCTGGGCCGGCACCCGGGCGCACGAGTTTTTCGCCCGCTGCCACGGCGCGACTTACCAGGAGATTGCGCGCGCCGGCGGAGGCATCCTTTACACGCGGAAAAGGACGCTGGAAGCCACGGAGGACGAGCTGGTGGACATCGGACGGCGGCACCTGCGGATGCTGGTGAACAACGGCGTCACCACGGTGGAGGCCAAGAGCGGGTATGCGCTCACTCCCGAAGGCGAGCTCTCGGTGCTGCGGGCAATCGGGCGCTTGCAGCAGGAGTTCGCGGGAACCATCATCCCGACCTACCTGGGCGCCCACGCCATCCCGCAGGAGTTCGCGGACCGGCGCGAGGAGTATGTGCAGCAGGTAATTGACACCCTTCCCCTGGTCAGCGAGGAGAAGCTCGCGGAGTTCTGCGATGTGTTTGTGGACCCGCTGGCGTTTACGGTGGAGGAAGGACGGCGCATACTCACAGCCGCGAGAGAGCAGGGCTTCCAGCTCAAGCTGCACGCCGACGAGTTCGGCGACGATGGCGGAACTGCGCTGGGGGTGGAACTGGGCGCAGTATCGGTGGACCACCTTGCCGGCGTCAGCCCCGGCAACATTGAGCAACTGGCCGAGACCATGACGGTGGCGGTGCTGCTGCCGGCCACGATGTTCTTCACCAACACGCAGATGCAGGCGCCGGCGCGGCAGATGATTGACGCGGGCGTGGCCCTGGCGCTGGCTACCGACCTCAACCCGGGGAGCAGCCTCGTCTTCAGCCCGGCGTTCGTGATGACGCTGGCGTGCCTGCAGTTGCACCTGGGCTGCGACGAGGTGATCAACGCGCATATCAAGAACGCCGCCTTCGCCGTAGGGCGCGGCTACACCAAAGGCGCGCTTTCGCCCGGCATGGACGCCGATGTGGTGGTGCTGGACACCGACGACTACCGTGAGCTGGGTTATTATGTCGGCGCGGACAACATTGATACGGTTATTGCGCGCGGTAAGATACTGAAGCGCGGCGGGAAGCTCGCGGACAGCCTGAACGGGGTGGAGGCGGCTCCTTGAGCGCATTGCGGACGCAAATCCACGGAGGAGGGAACTAATGCTAAAGGACCTTGGATTCACCGAACTGCTGGACGAGATCGCCAGCAAGAGCCCTGCGCCGGGCGGCGGCAGCGCTGCGGCGGTGGCGGGAGCTATCGGCTGCTCCTTGCTGTGCATGGTGTCCAACCTGACCATCGGACGCAAGAAGTACGCCGATGTGGAACCCCAGGTTAAGGAGATCCTGGCGGAGGCCACCAAGCTGCGGGAGCGGTTCGCCTCTCTCATTGACGAGGACAAGAACGCCTTCCTGGAGCTGTTCAAGTTCTTCAAGCTCAAGGAGCTGACGCCGGAGCAGGAAGAGCAGATGAAAGAGGCCGAAGCCCGCGCCATAGGCGTGCCCCAGCAGGTCATGGAAACGGCCCTGGCTGCGATGAAGCTGGCGGACAAGCTCGCCGTCATCGGCAACAAGAACGCCATCTCCGATGTCGGCGTCGCCATCTACTTCATCCGCACCGCCTTCAAGGGCGGAGAGCTGAATGTGCGCATCAACCTGGTGGGCAAGGATGGGGCGGAGAAAGAGAAGTACATTTCCTGGCTCAAGCCCATCTGCCAGGAGTTCCGGGACTTGAAGAAGTCCGCCAAGGGCGCGGTAACCTATGAACTGGGAATGTAGCGCAAGTGCGCTAGAATGGCCGAGATGCGGGCGGGCGTAATCACCTTTCTGGGCAGCAACTGCGATGACGATGCGCTGCACGCGCTGGGCAGCGTGCTGCAGGCGGACGCCAGGCGCGTGTTCTACAACGAGAGCTCCCTGCCGGAACTTGATCTGGTGGTGCTGCCCGGCGGGTTCTCTTACGGAGACTGCCTGCGCTGCGGCGCCATTGCCCGGTTTTCGCCCGTCATGCCTGCAGTGCGGGAGTTCGCCGAGGCCGGCGGGCTGGTGCTGGGCATCTGCAACGGCTTCCAGATACTCACCGAGGCCGGGATGCTGCCGGGAGCGCTGCTGCGCAACGACTGCGTGCAGTTCCGCTGCCAGTGGGTGCATATCCGGGTGGAGAACGCGGACACGCCGTTCACCTGCGGCCTGCGCGAAGGCGAAGTGCTGCGCATCCCCATCGCCCACTCAGAGGGAAACTACTTTGACCGGCCGGTGAACCTCACGCTGCTCAACCAGCGCCGCGGAGTGGTGT
>CAZXPM010000176.1:0-1675 GCA_964643155.1 uncultured Planctomycetales bacterium
GTCCAACGCGGTGGCGAAAACGGTGACCTCGTCGCCATCGCGGGCCAAACGCTGCGCCAGCTCGGCAACCACGAGGTCAACGCCGTAACCCAGGAGCATCCGCGAGGTGAAGAAGGCGACTCGCACGGCGATTATGATAGCAGCATCATGCCCTGATGCTAGAATGGCACCCATGCGGGAAGGCATACCAGCTCCGCACGAGCTTGAGGCGATGATCAGCGCCGGCGCTGAAGCCATCCGCCAGCAGTTGCCAGCGGAGCTGCCGCGCATCGCCGTGCTGAGCGGAAGCGGCGTCCGCGTACCCGGCGGCGAGTGCGCGGCGCACCTCCCCTACGAGGAGATTCCCCACTTCCCGCGCCCGCGGGTGGCGGGACATCCCGGCGTGCTGCGTGTGCTGGAACTGGAGCAAACGAAGTACCTGCACCTGGGCGGCCGCCCACACTACTACGAGGGCTTTGCCGAATGGGAGCTCGGCATACCCGTGCGCACGCTGCACCGGCTGGGCGTGAAGGAGCTCGTCATCGTCAGCGCGGTGGGGGGAATTGATGAGCGCCTCCAGCCGGGCGACCTGGCCCTGGTCACCGACTTCATCAACTTCGCGCAGGTTAATCCTCTGCGCGGAGCGTCTTACGAAGGGGAGCACATCGCCTTTCCTGCGATGCGGGAGGTCTGCGACCCGGAGCTGGCCGAACTGGCGCGAAAGGCCGCCGGCCTCGCCGGCTTCACCATGCAGGAGGCGGTGTACGCAATGACGCCGGGGCCCGCGTTTGAGACCGTGTCGGAGCTGAAGGCGCTGCGCACGCTGGGAGCCGGCGTGGTTGGCATGAGCACGGTGCCGGAACTCATGGTGGCGCGCGCAAGCGGTATCCGCACCTGCGCTGCAGGACTGGTCACAAACCTGCCGCTGCTCAGTACGCCAAGCCATGAGGAAGTCCTCGCGGCCGCGCAGGCGGCGGAGCAGAGAATAACCTCGTGGCTGCGCGGGCTGATCACGCTGCGCGGAGGGAAAACGTGATGGAGTGGAACCGGGGACAGGCTCGATTCGCCACACTGGCCTGGCGCGTGCTGATGCTGCTCGTTGTGTGGGGCCTCGCGCTGCACTTCACGGTCCGGGCAGTGACCGCCTTCGCCGACAACTACCGCATCTCGCGTGAGCTCGCTTCCGCGACTTCGGAGTACAATGAGAAGTTCCGGCAGTACTCCGAGCAGCTCTGGAAGGGCGAACGCCTGGCGAACGACCGCGAGTACCAGCGCAAGATGCTGAAGGATTCATATTATTACTTTGAGCGCGATGAAATGCCAATAGTGGTCGTGGACGAGTAGCAGGCTCTCCGCCGGACGCGCATTCTCGGAATGCGCCCGATTCTCGAGTAAGGTTAAATTACGATAAAATTCTATAAACACCTTCTCAACAGAGCAAGCACTATGTAAAATAGTTACATCTCTATTCCGGAGGGTGGAATGGTAGTTAAAAAGTCGACAACGGCCAAGAAGACAATGGCCAAGAGAACGGTGAAAAAGAAGACCGCTGCCAAGAAGGTGACGGCGAAGAAGACAGCGGCCAAGCGGACGGTGGCCAGGAAGACGACGGCCAAGCGGACCGCGGCCAAGAAGACTACGGCCAAGAAGACCGTGCGGAAGGCGGCGCCGAAGAAGAAGGCTGTGGCGAAGAAGA
>CAZXPM010000176.1:1775-3564 GCA_964643155.1 uncultured Planctomycetales bacterium
CCGAAGAAGAAGGCTGTGGCGAAGAAGAAGACCACGGCCAAGAAGACAACCGCCAAGAGAACGGCGGCCAAGAAAACCACGGCCAAGAAGACCGTGAAGAGGGCTGCCCCGAAGAAGAAGTCGGCTGCCACCAAGAGGGTGGTCAGGAAGACCACCGCCAGGAAAACAACCAGGAAGAAGTAGCCGACCTACCCGGGGAAACCCCGCAAGCGCAACCGGCGGAATCCGCTGGAAGCGTTTGCGCGACCGGGCTGGCACCACTCAGGCTGCGCCCTACTTGAACACTTCCGGCGGGAGGGTCTCGCGGGCTACCACATAGCGGAGGATCTCGTTGGTGCCCTCATAGATCTGCGTGACCTTGGCCTCGCGGAAGAACCGCTCCACCGCGAAATCCACGGTGTACCCGTAGCCGCCGTGAATCTGCACCGCCTTGTCGCAAACCCACCGCGCCGTATCCGAGGCAAACACCTTCGCCATTGCCGCTTCGGCAGTGTGGGGCCTGCCCCCTTCCCGCAACCATGCGGCCCACCGCGTCATCAGCCGGGCGGCGTTCACACGCATCCGCATCTCGGCGATGAAATTGTAGATGAAGTCAAAGGCGCCAATCTTCTTCCCGAACTGCTCGCGCTCGGCGGCGTAACGCACCGCCTCATCCAGGGCCCCCTGGGCGATGCCGGTGGCCTGGGCAGCGATGCCGATACGGGAATCATCCAGGGCGTGCAGCGCTATTCTCATCCCCTGCCCTTCGCCACCCAGCAGGTTCTCCGCGGGCACTTCCACCTGCTCCAGGAAGAGCTCGCAGGTGTCTGCCGAGTTCATCCCCATCTTGCGCTCCCGGCGCCCCACCTTGAGGCCGGGGGTGTCCCGCTCCACCAGGAAGGCGGAGATGCCTCTGGCGCCAGCGGCGGGATCGGTCTTGGCCATCACGATGAAAAGCCCCGCCACTTCGCCGTTGGAAACGAACACCTTCTGGCCGTTGAGAACGTACTTGCCGTTTGCCATCTTCGCGGTGGCCTGGATTGCCGCCGCGTCCGACCCCGCCTCCGGTTCGGTCAACGCGAAAGCGGTATAGAGGGAGCCGTCAGCCACCCGCGGCAGGTACTTCTGCTTCTGCTCGTCAGTCCCGAAATGGAGGATCGGCTGGCTGCCCACGCCGGTGTTCACCGCGAAGAAAACGGCGAAGCCCGCGTCCACCCGCGCGAGTTCCTCCACCGCCACGGCTTCCGCCACGGCGCCCAGCGGCGAGCCCCCGGACTCCTCCGGGATGGCGCAGCCATAAAACCCCAGTTCCCCGAAGGCCTTCATTTCCTCCAGCGGGCACCGGTGCTCGCGGTCACGCTCCGCCGCGCCCGGGCCAAGCTGGTTTTCGGCGAAATCCCGCACGGTCTGCCGCACGAGCTCTTGTTCTTCTGTCAGTTCAAAGTTCACGGTAGCCCTCCTGGTTCGGCGAGGATTATAGACGCAAACCACGGCCAAGCCAAGTGCAGCCGGGCACTCCCGCAGCCGGAGACCGGGTTTAAACCCCGGTATATTGAGAATCCCTTCACAATCTACGGGAAATCCGTGACAAAGCCGCGTCGCGTCTGCTAGAATTATAGGCTCATAAACGGCGGCCGCTTATTGGCTGCAATTCACTGAGGCTGTGGTTGATGGTTGATTTCAAAGAACTACTCGACGAGGACTTCGGGGCGCAGTCGCTCCGCCAGGGCGCGGTCGTCAGCGGCAAGATCGTGAAGATTGACGACACCGGCGTGTACGTGGACATCGGCGCCAAGACGGAAGGCAACCT
>CAZXPM010000177.1:0-3563 GCA_964643155.1 uncultured Planctomycetales bacterium
AGGTCAATCTCGTGGGCGCGCGCAATCTCCTGCTCAATGCGCTCCTTGCTGCTGATGAGTATGACCGGCTTGGTGTAAGCGCTTTCAGGAGTGGCAAACACGATGTACTGCAGGTTATGCGCTTCCAGGATTATCTCCAGCGCCGTGTCAAAGGGCACCTGCTCAAAGTTGCCAATGACAGTGTTCGTGGCGCCGCGCAGATCCATCGATTGAAACTCCTCAGCCCCACGGAAGCCTTCGCCGCCTTCTCCTTCACTGCCCCCAGGAGGCTCAAGCAGGTTGTTGCGCAAACTCCCAGTAGGTGGGTCAGTCAGGTATGGGTCTATCACGATAGTGATACCCGACATCTGCGAAAGCAGCATTATGGTCTCGTAGAAGTTGTAGCCGGTTGTGGCCGGCAGTGTGACAAGGATGTCCGAGAGTTGGTCCTTAAACTGCTGGTAGCGGAACGGGTCGGGCCCAGCTTCCGCGCGCATCCGCGGGTAATCTTCGTCAGGGTCAACGGCGCGGCTGGAGGCTGCGCGCGTAGTCTGCGCCACTCTGGAATCCAGCTCTCTCGCGGACGCGCTGAATCGTGTTGTCCGCAGCGTTTCGCGCAGCCGCGCGATTCTCTGCGGGCCGCCAACGAACACAACTTCGCCTACCGCGCCTTCGGAGAGCGCCTGCCGCACTCCCTTGCCCCCCTGCTCGCTGGTGATGAGCCTGGCGTCCTCGTTGATTATTGTGAGGCGGGCGTCCAGTTCTACCAACCCGCGGCTGTCCAGGTGGCCAAACACTCTCACCGGCTCGGCATCCAGTCTCACCCGCTGGCTGGGCGAAAGCTCCAGCGGTTGCTCCACCACATCGGTCTGCCCGGCAAGCAAATCGTCCAGATTCCGCACCTCAGGTGCTGTTTCTCTTCTCGTGCCCAGAGGGAACAGCTCAATGAGGATTACGTGCGAAGAGTACTCGCCAAAGCGGTATCGCCTCGCCTCGACTACGTCCGCAGTGGACAGCTTCACCTTGAGTAGCGCTTCGTTTTTCGCCGCAACGGGCGTAAGTTCCACTGAAGCAATGAGCGGCTTGTGTGCCTCAATATACTTCGGCATGGCGTCATCAACGTTGCGCAACACGAACGTAACCGTCTTGTCTTCGCTGTTGGTGTGAGCGCGTGGAGAAATGGAAACCCCGCCGGTGTGCCGGATGACAACGACATCGCGGTCGCTGAATGCCGCTGTTTCAATGCCGGTAAGTTGGGCGGGCTTCGCGTATGCCGCCAACGACGCTGCCAGCAGCACGGCTGCAATTGTCCAGACTGACCTGGCCATAGTTATCCCCGAGTTCATATGTGGTATTTTAGACGCGATTCCCCGCCAGGTTGTTTCATGCCTAACTGGTTTTCCGGGAATCAGGTGAACTATGAGTAGATGTGTTCCATTCCAGCAGATGATCGAGGCCGGTCGGCCGGAGGAAGCGATTGCGGGCCTTCTCGGCGAGCTGGCGCAGGATCCGGGGTACAGCGGTGCCTACTTCAACCTTGCGCTTGCGTTTGAGGCGTTGGGCCATCCCAGACTGGCGGCTGAGGTGCACCGGATCTACCTGGAGCTCTCCCCAGAGGGTTACTGGGCTTCCAATGCCCGAGCCAAGCTGTTAGAATTGGAGCGCGCTAACCCCTGAGAGGAGGCGGGATTGCCCTCTGGGCGGCAGACATTCTTTCGTGTATTGACCATCCTCATTGCTGGGATGGTGGTGCTGTTCGGCTTCTACAACACCGTTAGTCCGCTCGTTTACCGCAAGACAGACCCCGGCGAGCCCATTGGGTACATCTACCAGCCAGTCAAGTTCGCCAATGTGGGACGGGGACACCTCGTGCATGCTCTTATCTGGTCTAACCGCGAAGCCCTGATTGTCAAGGCCGACCTGTACTACCGCATTGCAGGAGAGCCCGGCTTCCACGGCACGCTGATGGAACGCATCGGTGGTAGCTCATATTACGCAGCGGAGCTCCCGCCGCGGCCGCGCGGTGAGACTTACGAGTACTACATCACAGCCGTAGACTCCGCCGGAGCTTCGGTCTCCATTCCGGAAAACGCCCCCGGAGAGACGGTCATGAAAGTGCGCTGGCGCAGCAGCGTCAACCTCTGGCTGGTTCTGATCCAGCTCGGATTGCTGTTCGGCTCGGGCGTCTTTCTTCTGCACACGTTGTACTACGCTTTTCTCATCACCTTCGGTAATATGGGCGACCTCGCGCAGCTCGCCACCTCCGCCCGGGCGCACACTGCACTTCGTTGGGGCTGGCTGGCGTTACTCATTGGCGGCATTCCACTGTCGCTGTATGTGTCAGGAGCGTCCTTCGGCTGGGATGAGAGCTGGCGTCCCTGGCCCTTCGGTGCTGATGTTCACGATACGCGGACTCTGTACCTGCTGATTTACTTCGGCATCGTTCTGCTGGTTCGCCGGGACCTTTTCCGCTTCACGCCTACTGCTCCCCACCGGCCGCCGGTTTCCAACAAGCTGTTTGGCTGGCTGATACTGATTGGTGCGCTGCTGACGCTGCTTGCGTATGCAGTCCCATTCAAGTACTTGTATCGTTAGGTGAGATTATGCTTCGTCTGCTAATGACCCTATGTCTTCTGCCGCTTGCGCTGCTGATGTCGCCTAGCGCAGACGCAACCGTGGAGGAAGAGGAGTATGTGATGCACGTGGTGGAGCGCTTGGCCTCGCCGGCTGTGCGCGGCCGCAAGATGGGCACCTTCGGTTCCCGGCTGGCGGCGAACTACATCGCCGACGAACTGATGCGTTTCGGTGTGCTGCCGCTGAGCGGCCAGTCGACTCCGGCCACGCGCCAGGACTACTTTCATTACTTCCGCGTGGACGACGGCGATGACATCAGTGCCATCGGCCGCAACATCATTGGCTGGGTGCCGGGAACGATGTCGGCCGACCGGGCGCAGGGGTGTTTCATTGTCACCGCCCACTACGACCACCTTGGCACGGTACGCGCCGAGGATGGGCGGTGGGCCTACTTCCCCGGCGCCAATGACAACGCCAGCGGGGTGGCCGCAGTGCTGGCACTGGCGCGCCGTTGCACGCTGCTGGGCCAGAGGCTGCCGTACCCCACGGTTTTCATTTTGTTTGACGGCGAGGAGAAGGGACTTCTGGGGGCAGAGGCGCTGGTGGCCAATCCGCCTGTGGCGCTGGAACATGCATTCAATCTCAACTGTGACATGGTTGGCTCGCTGAAGGAGCGTAAACTGCTGGTCGCTTATGCCGCTGAGTCGGATGAGGTCAGCGCGCATGCTCTCTGGGGAGAGATGAAGCGGTTGGCTGAAGATGCGGGCCTGGAACTGGAGTATATGCGCCGAGGCTGGGAAGCCAGCGACCAATACGTCTTTTACAAGAACGACGTTCCTTTTGTCTTCATGTTCGGCGGTATGGTAAAGAACTGGGATCGGATTACCGACACGCCCAGCCTGCTGGACTACTCCTCCCTGTCATCCGTAGTGGCCTTCACTTGGTCTGTGCTGAATGGCATTGGCTCTCCCGCAGAATTCCGCCGCATTGACCTGCATTCCAGCGGCGGA
>CAZXPM010000178.1:0-3513 GCA_964643155.1 uncultured Planctomycetales bacterium
AGCTGGAGCCCTGGGCGCTCCTGCTGACGCGGATCAACCGGCTCACCCAGCGCCTTGCGGCCGACCTGGAAGAGTGGAAAGCCGCCTGCGCCGCCGGTTCGGATGCTGCGGACGGCGTGCCGCTGGAATGGCCGGAGGATTCAACTTGCAGCGAACGGCCGAAAGCCAGCACTCAACGACCGGCCTCCGGCCCCACCTGACGCTAGGCGTGGCGCATTCGTGGTATAAACTTGCGCCATGCCGAAGGAGCAACTCAAATTCGTGCCCAAAGGGTGGGGCGGCGAAATCTGGATACACAACGACGAGCAGTACTGCGGCAAGAAGCTCATTCTCAACCGCGGGAAGCGTTGCAGCCTGCACTACCACAGGCTCAAGACCGAGACCTTCTACCTGCAGCAGGGCAGGGTGCAATTGGAGCTTAGGTACCCGGACGGGCGCGAAGAAACGCTGATAATGGAGCCCGGCGACGCGGTGCACTTGCCGGTGGGGACGGTTCACCGCTACACGGGACTGGAAGACTCGGAGATCTTTGAGTTCTCCACCCAGCACTTTGACGAAGACACGGTGCGGGTGGAGCCCGGCGACACGCTGCCCTAGCCCTGCGGGGTAGGGGACGGTTCAATCCTCGGTCTCAAACGCCTCCTGGAGCGCATCCTCGGCCTCGCGCGACAGGCGCTCGTACTTGTCGCGCCCGCCTTCCTCGCTGAGCAGGCGAGACATCACCAGCGGCTCGCCCACGCCCGTGCGCTGGACCATGGCGGATTCGCCCACCGCCTTGACAAAAGTGCGGTAGGCCTGCAGCCTCTGCAGCGCCTCCATGCTCACGCGCTCGGCGAACTCGGCGCTGGTGAGCAGCTCTTCTACGGCCTCCAGCCTGAGCGCCAGGCGGGTGGTCTCCGTAGGGTGCACCAGCTCCCGGCGGTTGTGGTCAATGTCGGCGAGCGCGCGTCGCGCCAGGTTCGCCGTGTCGGCTTCTTTCATCGCCCCGCCGACGCGCCTGCGGCCGGAGACAACGACAATAATGACGAGCACAATCAGCGCAACGCCGATGAATACAGCCCATAACGCAGTAGTCATGCGTCTTCCCTCCGCGCAAAAGGATAGCATACTGGAGGGCGGGAGGCTTGCATCTTGCGCCCGCTGGGTGCAGAATCATCCCATGAAGCGCATTGGGCAGACACTGGTGGTGCTTGGGGCCCTGGGCCTCACGCTGAGCCTGCCCGTTTCCTGCCAGCGCCGCGCAGTGCTGGCGGAGGTGCAGGAGCTGGAGCAGTACCTGACCGTGCCCAGGGTGGATGAAGTGCAGCGTGCCACCAGGCAGGCGGTTTCCACCACCGGCCGCGACATCCAGGTGCTGACGCTGACCTTCCACACCGATCAGCCGGTGGGCGACTACCGGGAGTATGTGAACGACTTCCTGCTCGCGCGCGGCTACAGCCAGACCTCGTTTTTGTCCGTCCCCGGGGAGTTCCGACTTGAGTACGACGGGATGAACGGCAACATCCACGTGATTGTCACCGCCGAGGTGGCGCTGCCCCCGGAAAGTAGCATGACCACGCTGCCGGAGCAGCAAGCGCCGCCTGCGGGCGAGGGCCTGGAAGGAGCCAGCAATGGCGATGACTCAGCGCAGCCTGATGCTGTGCTTCCACCGGTGCAGGAAAGCACGCCGTTCCGCAAGATAACCCTGGAGATAAGCTACTGAGCCAGCATTTGGAGGCCGATGGAATGTCCGAGTGAACTGCAATCAGCGCAGGCCATGCGTGAAAGGCGGAACGCCTGCCCGGCTCTCAACGGCGCCGCCCTGGTCGTCAACCCCACACCGGCTGCCATTCCGGGCTTGCCAGCCATTCATCGCAGAGTGGGGAATGCCGGGAAGTCGGCTGAGCGCAATTCGGCGTGCCTCTCGCGCACGTAACATAATCGGCATTATAGCCTTGCTGCAGCTAACGCCAGGAGCTGCGCCTACCCGGAACGCACGCCTCCCAGGACACCCGCCAGTTCCTTTTCAAACCGGCGCGGGACAGCGTGAAGTTCAGTGATATGCGGCAGGCCGTCTTCGTCCTCCAGCGGAGTGACGATGGCGGTGACCAGCGCGTTGGCGGTGTCCAGGCTGGTGAGCACGGGAATGTTGCTCTCCACCGCCACGCGGCGGATGGCGCGGCCCTCAATTTCCGCCGTGCGGTTATCCGAAATGGTGTTAATGATGAGGTCAAAGGTGCCGTTACGCAGCAGGTCGATAATGTGCGGGCGGCCCTCAGTTAGTTTGTACACCGGTGTGGCGGAGAGGCCCCGCCGCGCGAAATAAGCGGCGGTGCCGGTGGTGGAGTATATCTTGAAGCCCAGCTCGGAGAAGCGCTGTATCAGGTATAGCGCTTCCTCTTTGTCCTTGTCCGCCACGGTGCAGAGCAGGCCCAGCGGCCGGTCCTTCATCTGCTCCAGCGTGGGGACCTTGAGGCCCGCTGCCAGCATTGACTTCTTCAAGGCCTGGGGGAAGCTCTCGGCAAGGCCCATTACCTCACCCGTGCTCTTCATCTCCGGCCCCAGGCCCACGTCCACCTGGATCATCTTGGCGAAGCTGAAGACCGGCGACTTTACGGCTGTATAGTCTCCTTCGGGCATCAGCCCGGTGGGTAGCCCCAGGTCTTTGAACTTGTGGCCGGTAATCGCTAACACCGCCAGTGTCACCATCGGGATGCCCGTGACTTTGCTGAGGAACGGGATGGTGCGCGAAGCTCGGGGGTTTACCTCAATCACATAGAGCTCACCGTGCTCGTCCATCACGAACTGGATGTTGATAATGCCCTGTGCGGCGATGCTGCGGGCAATGCGTCCGGCGTAATCGGTGATGCGCGCCTTGATTTCGGCGGGCAGTGACACCGGCGGATACACGGCCATGCTGTCGCCGCTGTGGACGCCGGCGCGTTCAATGTGCTCCATTATCCCGGGGATGATGATGTCCTCGCCGTCGCTGATGAGGTCAACTTCAACTTCAGTGCCGCGGTAGTACTTGTCAATCAGCAGCGGCTGCCCCTGGAAGGCGTATTCGTTGGCCTTGATGTAGCGGGTAAGGGTCTCCGCACGGAAGATAATCTCCATCGCCCGTCCGCCCAGCACGTAGCTCGGCCGCACCAGCACCGGGAAGCCAATGCGGGTGGCCACATCCACTGCTTTGGCGTAGTCCATGACTGTCCCGCCGGCCGGACGCGGAATCTCCAGCTCGGCCATAAGCTGGTCAAACTTCTCGCGGTCCTCGGTGGTGTCAATCCCCTCTTCCGTGGTGCCGAGGATGGGGACGCCGGCTCCGTCCAGCGCTTTCGCGATGTTGATGGCGGTCTGGCCCCCGAACTGCACCACCACGCCCTTGGGCCGCTCGCGTTCCACCACCGCCAGCACCTTCTCCAGCGTGATGGGCTCAAAGTAAAGCCCGTCGCTCATGTCAAAGTCGGTGGAGACGGTCTCGGGGTTGTTGTTGATGATAATGGCCTCGTAGCCCAGACGGGATAGTGCCATGAG
>CAZXPM010000179.1:0-3487 GCA_964643155.1 uncultured Planctomycetales bacterium
GCGTCCAGGAATGGCAGATACGCCCAGCGGGTGTCGCCGACTTCGCCGAACTGGATGGACAATTGTGTATAATGGGCACGTTCCGCGCAGCTCTTGACAACACTCCTAGAGGAGTCTATGCTGTAGTTACTGTCACTCTGGGGGGGTAATATGATGAGTCGATTGCTTGCTGCGGCTGTGTTAGGGCTGTTTCTTGTTACATCTGCATGTGGAGGAGGCGGAGGAGGGCCAAGGCCCGGCCCGATAGTGCAACCACCTCCACAAGACCAGCCTCCGGCGCAAGTGGCCACGGTGCAGGGCTACGTCTACGAGTACACGCCCGGCCATCCCAGCGACCCGCTGCTGGGTGCGCCCTCCGGCCATTCACCGCTGGCTGGCGCGAGCGTAAGCGCTGGTGGCAAGTCCACATCTACGGGGCAGGATGGTGGGTTTGTGCTATCTGCGGTGCCGGTCACTGCCACTGAGGCCACGATTTCCATGTCCGGATACGATCCGCTTACCAGGGCACTCACGCTTTCAGCGGGCCAGACCCAGACTCTGGGCGCCCGTGGACACGCTGGCCTGGTGATGCAACGCACCGATGCCGGGAATCTAAGCGTGACTAGCACACCTTCTGGTGCACAGGTGTCCCTGAACGGCGCTGCCACTGGCCGCACAACGCCGACCGAGTTCAATGACATTCCACCGGGCACCTACACTGTCCGCCTGCTGCGGGAGGGCTACACCGCATCCTCGCGCAGCGTCTCGCTTAGCTCTGCCGGGGCGAGCGTTAGTGTCACTCTCACTCCGCTGTCAGATTCACCGTCTGGGGACCTGAGCGGCGCCGGAGAGGCCGAGTCCTTTGAGATGCAGGAGCCGACCACTTGGACCTACGGCTCACTGGCACCCGCGAGCGCGGCCGAGCGCCAAGCGCTGCTGGCGATTGATGGAGAAGTAACTCCTCAAGCTGTGTCATCTGCTGGTGTGAGAGTCTATGAAGATCTGATTGCCGTTCTGTGCGAGGGGTACAACGAAGAGGTGATTCCGTTGTCTTGTCTTAGCTCTGTGCCGATGCTGCAGGCAACGTATCGGGGAAGTTCAGGCGTGCCCATCAGCGGTACGATAGATGTTTACTACACAGGATACGATCCAAACTACGCCAACCAACCCGAACGCTTCAACGCATTCGCATCCTACGAGGCAATCTACCTGTATGACAACCTCTTTCTGGCTTTGGACGAAGCAGTGGCTCTGCTGTTCCTGACTGAAAACTCAGATGAGTGGGTCTACTATCAGTTCTGCTCTACTTCCGCAGCGGTGAGCGGGAATTTCTTTTCCGTAGTTCCAGTTGAGCTGCGCGACGTGATAGTGATGGACCCTGACTTCGGCCCGGTTTACGCAGACCTCCTGGCCGGGGCAATAGCAGCGGTTGGGTTGCACGAGGTGGGCCACGTGAATCTTGGCCACTGCCTGCAGAAGGCACGGCTGGCGGGGTTCTCGCAACCCGTTGCTGATATCGTAAATAGAACAGCGCTCAACTGGCCGTTTGAGTTCCAGGCTGATATATTCTCCGCTCACGCGCTATACGGTTTTGATGAACCAGTTCCCATGGCTGGAGGCTTGGTTTTCTGTATCGTGCTCGGAATGGGAGAGATCGGCGACTATACGCCATTCATCTTCCGCACTCACCCGCCTGCGCCGTTCCGCGCGTTCATCTATTGGACAGTAGCCGAGGGCGAGAACCTCACGGGCTACCTTCAGCCGCTGCTGCCGAACTTGAAGCAGTTTGCCTGGCTGCCGTACGGCAGTGTGGCCAAATCGTTTCGGGATGTTGAGACACCGCTGTTGCAGCCTGTTCTGGGCATAAGCAAGACGCCGTCCACCGCGCCGGAGTTGCTTGAACGAACGCCGAAGGTGCCTGCATGGTTCTTTGAGGCCGCGGGCGGGAAATGAACATCCCGATTCGGGAAGTATGATACGGGAACGGCCTCCGCGAGTGACGGCACCTCTTCTGGCTCAACGACGGGTAGGGGGCTACAGCGTCTCGCCGAAGTGGTAGCCGACGTAGGCGAGGTCGCGCTCGTCAATCATCCCGTCGCCGGTCGCGTCCAGGAATGGCAGATACGCCCAGCGGGTGTCGCCGACTTCGCCGAACTGGACGAGGTAGTTGCGAAGATACGCCGCATCGCCGAGAATGCCCCGCCTACTCCCGTCCCTTGTTCATCAGTCGCTCAATGCCCTTGAATGGGTCCGCCCGGGGGTAAACGGCTTGTACGTTTAGGCCAAAGCCCTCCAGCACACTAACCAACTCGGTGACTTCTCCCTTGGACATTTGGGTAGTCCTTATCTTGAAGCTAACGGGAAACACAAAGTCCTCGACAGCGACAGGTGACTTTCCAGTTATCCGGTAGTCGTCGAGCAGCGCTTTCCGTTCATCGTAACGCGAGAGCTGGGCGAAAGCACCTTCGCTCAAAGCAGAATCAAACCTGAATGCATGTGGAAGCGAATAGACGAAAAGGCTCTCTGGCGGAGCGACTACCGCCTCTGCGGCTGCTGCTTCCAGCCACGCCCAGTTCACTATGCACTCCCCGATCCAGCTTGCGTCGAGGACTTCACCGGATTCTTCCGCGGTTTTCAGCCTACCGTGTTTGTCAGCGTTGTCCAGCCCACGGGCGGCTACGCCAGTTACAAGCGCAGGCACAGAGACAAGCCTGATGGGGAAGTTCTCGCCTGTTTGGCTCGGATTGCTTGCCGGAAGTGCCAGTGTAAGGTTGACTGACTTCCCCGGGAGCTCGTTGAGCTTGATCCCCGCCTTCATTAACTCAAGCGCTGCATACCGTCCGAGGAATACCTCCGGTTTATCGCTGGCCGATGGAGGCTCGCCGATGGCTTCAGCAGCGAATCCCAGGCGCTGCCAGTAGTGTGGCGGGTAGTAAAGCAAGTCGGTTCTGAAGCTGGTCTCGCCCAGAGTAAGCTTCGCGTGGAGTTCCCAGAGGAACCGCGTTTGCCATCCGCAGGGAACGTGAAACGACTTCCCCTGCAGTTGAGAGCTGAGAAGGTCCTCAAGTGCAGTTACACTAATGCCTACCCTGCCATCACTGCGACGCACAAAGGGTGCCTGCAAAGCCCCGCTCTCAAGCTCTTGCTCTGTGGGTGTGACTTCCACATAGGTCGGCGGGAGTGCGCCATTCGCGCCATTCGTGGCGCCAGCCTCTTGGCTGGACGTTCTCATGACTACTAGGAAGCTAACCGCTACAGCAAGTGTAGAGACCACAGCCAGTAGTGTGACATACTGCATGCTCATACCACTTTGTCTTGAGTGAGAGCTCATTGTAGAGTGATTCTATCAGGAGCCCATAGTGTGCTCAAGTTGCCTGAGCTGTCGATGAAGTAGGAGGCAACGTTTCTGTTGAGTTTGCCGTATTTGCGAAGCCATATCTCAGGGACGTCACGCTGATTGCCGAAAGCTATGAATCGTATTTCTGCCGGACAGTGCTCGAGCAGCCAC
>CAZXPM010000180.1:0-3426 GCA_964643155.1 uncultured Planctomycetales bacterium
GGGGGTGCTTTCGTATGTCAGCTTCCTGCTGGACCCGCCGGAGCGCCTGTTTGGGTCGGCCATCGCGCCGGCTGAAGCCGCCCCGCGGATTGCGCTGGAAGCGGCCCGCCTGGGGCAGATGACTTACACTTCCGTGTTCCACGCGTGGACCGGCGGGCTCAGCCGGGTGTTCAGCGGAGACGGGGCAGGGGTAATGGCTCTAATCGTGACCGTGGCGCTGGCCGCGGCGGCGGCGGCAGTGCTGGCAGCGTCATTGCGCCTGTCACGGCGCATCGCCTGAAACCCTGGGGCCTGCTATTGAGCGCCCATCCACTCGGGAATCAGGCGGTCCAGGTATTCGCGGCTGGCGGCGCCGAGCTTGACATCAACCACTACGCCGTCCGGACTGACGAAGTAGCTGGTGGGCACTCCGCGAACCCGCCAGGCGCGCGCGAGCATCCCGGCATCGTAGCCGGCAACCCACGGCATTTCCTGCTCGGCCTGCATGAACTGCTTGACCTCGCCCGCTGAGTCTTCCACGTTGAGGGTGATTATCTCCAGGCCCTGGTCCTTGTACTCAGCGTAGAATCTCACGAACTCCGGCAGCTCGGCCTTGCAGGGCGGGCAGTTTATCTTCCACATATTGATGAGCAGCGGCCGGCCGATGAACTCCTCTATGGAGTGGGTCTGGCCATCCAGGGTGCTGAACTCAAAGGTCGGCAGGGGCTTACCGGGGGTTGGCATCTTGGGCAGCGACGCGGGGTCGCGCGGCGGAGCCGGTTCCTCTTCACCATTCGGCGGCGGAGCAGTTTCGCCGGTTGCGCCGCCCTCCGGCTCCTCCGCCTGCCCGGCCGGTTCAGCGGGCCCCCCGAGTCCCGGGCTTGAGCCGGATGAACTGGAGGCGGCAGGCTGGGAAGTTTGGGCAGCACTGCCCGCGTCGTTTGCCGAAGGGTTGCAGGCAGAGAGCAGCACGCCGACAACCGCCAGTATCACCAGTATCGCTAAGTTTCTCATGTTGCCTCCCGGTTTTTCCGTTAGAAATCGTCCAGCGACAGGCGCTGGTCCTTTAGCGAGGGGTCTACTTCTATTTCGTTGAGGACTTCCTTCACCCCTTCCTGGTTTTCCGCTATCCGCCCGGCGCGCTTCTTCAGCTCTTCGGTCGGGACGGTGCCGCGCAGGATTACCCGGGCGTTGCGGCACTCAACTTCCAGCTGGTTCTGCATCAGCTCCACATCAGACTTGAGCGATATCGCCACGGCCGCCGCAATAGCGCGGTCTTTAGCGATGAGCGACTGCTCCAGGCCCGGGACTTCCACCTTCTCCTGGACGGCCCGCTGGGATTCGGCGGTCAGGCAGGAAGCCAGCGTGAACGCAGCCGCCAGGGCTGCTGCCACCAGCAGCGTCCTGACGAGTTGAGTTCTTAGCAGAGGTTGATTCACTCGTTTATGCAGTACAGGGTTTCGCACGCTCTTATTCTAGCAGAGGTGCGACCGGCGGCAGAGAAGCCAAAGGGGCGCCGGCCAAGCGGCGCCCCTTGAGGTTAAGATGCAGGAGGAATCAGTCAAGCCACTGGTCGTCGCAGACTTTCACCGGCTCCCTGGGCGGGGACATTTCCTCCACCGCCTCCATGAAGTCCACGAACTCGGGATCCACCAGTCGCAGAATCTGGTACTTGACGTGTGGCCGCAGCGGCTTGTAGCTGAAGAGCTCGGGGTCTGACAGCACCAGCGAGAACTCAACGTCAATGTCGTTGAGGATGAACTCCTCCAGCCGGGCGATATCCTCGTCCGAGAAGGTGAAGGCGAACATCCAGCGGTAGCACTTGGCGATGTTGTCCCAGCCCTGCTCTTCCAGCACGATGCGCTCGGGATAGTAGAGGTAGTCCTGCTCCACATCCAGGTACAGCGGGCGGGTGCCGGCCTTGTAGATCATCTCGCTTTTAGTCGGGTAATCCCGCCGCTCCTTCCGCATCGCGTCCCGGGCCTTGAGCACGTGCTTCTGAATCGGTTTCACGCCGTACTCCAGGTACACCTTCTGGTCCAGGCTGGACAGGTGGTTCACGTAATAGCGGTTGGCAATGTTGGGAGCGGTGTAGAGCAGCAGTACCAGTACTTCGCGCTCCTGGGGCGTCATGTCAAGGTAGAAGTTGATTAGCTCCTCTATCCTGTCAGGATCAGAGATGTTGAACTCGTCAATGACCGCTTGGATATGGTCCCTGACCAGCTCGCGGGTGAGGACGTAGCTGTATAGCTTGTAGCCGAACTTCTTGTCCTCAAAGAGCAGCATCTTCTGGCCCGGATAGCGCGAGAGCGACCAGTCGGTCGACAGCATGGTGCGCGATGGAATCGCGGGCCGGAAATCCTCTACTTTCAGTCCCTGCGCCAAGACAGGAGTGGCAATCAACGCCAGACAAACGAGGACCATCCAGAAGAACCTCATGGATCCCTCTCCTTCAGTGAACATTGAGAATACCGCGTAATCTTACCAGAAACCAGCGGGGTTGACAAACCTGCCCGGGGGAGGGGCTTCAGGGCCGCGGATTTCCCGCCGGGCGGTGGCCAGGGGTTCAATGATACCGCTGGCTCTACTATAATGTGATAGTTCTCACATCAGCCTTATGCTGAACCTCAAGATAGACGGTCGTGCGGTGGAGGCGCCTGAGGGCGCCACTTTGCTGTCAGCAGCGACCGAAGCCGGCATAGAGATACCCGCCGTCTGCCATCACGGCTCGCTGGAGCCTTACGGCGCCTGCCGCCTTTGCCTGGTGGAGGTTACCCATCCCCGCTGGAAAGGCAAGACCAAGCTCGTAACCTCCTGCAACTACCCGGTGGAGGAAGGGCTGGAGGTGATGACCGCTACGCCCACCATCGTCTTTCACCGGAAAGTGCTGTTGGGGATGCTGCTGGCGCAATGTCCGGGCAGCCCGACCGTGTTGGAGCTGCAGCGGCGCTTCGGCGGGCCGGTGGAGCTGGAGTTCCCCTCCAAGCCGGGAGCAGTGGACTGCATTCTCTGCGGCCTCTGCGTGCGCGTGTGCGAGGAGCATTCCACGGCGGCCCTGGCCCACCGCCACCGCGGCGTGATGCGTGATGTCGCGCTGCCGGAATCCGAATATCACGGGTGCGTCGGCTGTGGCGCCTGCGCGCTGGTCTGCCCTACCGGCTTCATCAAGTTTGTGCGGGAAGAAGGGCGGTGGGAAGTCTGGGGGCACGACTTTGACCTGCCGGTGGCCACGGTGCGGGCGGAGCGGTGCCACGCCTGCGGGCGCTGCGAGGAAGTCTGCCCGGTTCACGTGCCGCGTATAGTGCTGACGGCGGACGGCGACTCCTATTCATACATCAGCGCCGCATTCTGCCAGGGCTGCGGCCTGTGCGTGGCCGCCTGCCCGTCAGACGCCATCTGGCAGGAGCCCTATCCGGCGCAGGAGCTGATGGCGCGGATTCGAGCGGC
>CAZXPM010000181.1:0-3399 GCA_964643155.1 uncultured Planctomycetales bacterium
ACTGGAAGCAGCCGGTGCGCGGGCGGAGGTGCTGCCGGGATTGCTGCCGCAGGGCTTCACGCTCTCCGTGGACGGCGCGGAAGTTGCGCTGGTCACCGACCTGGAGGTGTTCGGCGAGCTGGCGGAAGTGGTGCGACAGCCCGCCAGGCGGTACGCCAGGGAGTACGTGCGCCACGAGGGCGAGCTGAACCCGGGCGATTTCGTGGTGCACATTGACTACGGCATCGGCCGGTTCGCCGCGCTCAAGGAGCTGGAGGCCAAGGGCGTGCAGCGGATGTATGTGGAGCTGGAGTATGCCGGCGGCGACCGGCTGTACGTGCCGGTGGACCAGCTCGACCGCTTGCGCCCCTACCGTGCCGCGGGGCAGGCGAAGCTCTCCAGCCTCCAGCGCGACACCTGGCGACGCACCAAACAGAAAGTGCAGCAGGACGTGCTGATGTACGCCCGCAAGTTGTTCAAGCTCTACCGTTCGCGGCGGACGCAGGAGGGTTTTGCCTACCGCCGTGATGACTGGATGGAGGACTTCGCCGAGGGTTTCCCCTACGAGCTGACGCCCGATCAGGTGGAGGCGTGGGAGGCGGTCAAGCGGGACATGGAGAGCCCCAAGGCGATGGACCGGCTCATCTGCGGCGAAGTGGGCTTCGGCAAGACCGAAATTGCGCTGCGTGCGGCGTTCAAGGCCTGCCTCTCGGGCAAGCAGGTGCTGATGCTCTGCCCCACCACCATCCTCGCGAGCCAGCACCACCACACCTTCACCCAGCGTTTCCGGCCCTTCCCCTTCACCGTAGAGCTGCTCTCACGCTTCCGCAGGCCGCCGGAGCAGAAGCAGACAATACGGTCCGCCGCCGCGGGCAAGGTGGACGTCCTCATTTCCACCCACCGCTGCTTGAGCAAGGACGTTGAGTTCGCCAACCTGGGCCTGCTCATCGTGGACGAAGAGCAGCGCTTCGGCGTGAAGCAGAAGGAGGAGCTGAAGCTGCGCTTCCCCCAGATTGACGTGCTCACGCTCACCGCCACGCCGATCCCGCGCACGCTGCGGCTGTCGCTGCTGGGGCTGATGGACGTGTCGCTGCTGGAGACGCCTCCGCCGCTGCGGAAGGCGGTCAAGACCTACGTCGGCGAATACAACGAGAGCATAGTGCGCGACGCCATTCTCAAGGAGACCGGGCGCGGCGGCCAGGTTTACTTCCTGCACAACCGCGTGCAGGACATCCACGTGGTGGCCCGGCACTTGCAGGAGTTGGTGCCCGGCGTCAAGGTCGGGGTGGCCCACGGCCGGTTGCCGGAGAAGCGGCTGGAGGAGATGATGGACGCTTTCGGCATGGGCGCGTTCCAGGTGCTGCTGGCGACCACCATCATTGAGAACGGGCTGGACATTCCTACGGTCAACACCCTCATTGTTGACCGCGCGGAGATACTGGGGCTGGCGCAGATGCACCAGCTTCGCGGACGGGTGGGGCGCAGCCACCAGAAGGCCTACGCCTACTTCTTCCATTCGCCCCAGAGCGCCCTCACCGACGAGGCGCGCGACCGCCTGCGCGCGATCTACAACTACGCCTATCTCGGCGCGGGCTATGAGATCGCCCAGCAGGACCTGCTCATCCGCGGTGCCGGCACCATCCTCGGCACCGACCAGAGCGGCGCCATTGAGCTGGTGGGCATGGACTACTACCTGGAGCTGCTGACCGAGGCGGTGGAGCGCTTGAAGGAGCTGCCGGACGACTTCGCTGAGCCCGGTCGCGTCCAGTGGGAAACGGATTTGCAGGGAGTGCAGGTGGACCTCCCGCTTGCCTGCTTCATCCCCGAAGACTACATCGCCGACACGCCGCTGAGGTTGCGCATCTACCAGCGGATTGCCGGGGCCAAGACGGTGGACGAACTGCTGGCGCTGGAGGAGGAGCTGGAAGACCGCTTCGGCGCGCTGCCGCCTACGGTGGAGAACCTCTTCCACGTGCAGGACCTGAAGCTCCTGTGCCGCGCCATCGGTGTGCAGCAGATGAGCTACCTCCCGGCGCAGGCGAAGCTGACGCTGGCGTTCGGCTCCGACCAGGCGCGCCCCTGGCTGCGCAAGCTGGCGCTGCTGGATTCGCGGGTGTCCACCGTGCTGGGCAACGGGGGGGGGAAGAGCCTGCGCGGCCCCGGCCGCCACAGCATCACCGACGGCGGCGCCCGCGCCTCCACCGCCGCGCTGCCCCCCGGCGAGCACATCACCGCCCGCATCCCCAAGGACGGCCGCTTCCTGGACGAAGTCCGCGAGCTGCTGACCCGCATCCAGCAGCTCGCGGGGTGATGCGCTGCTCTGTTTAGCAACAGAAAGCCAACAGCCTCGTACGCCGGGTCTGTCCCGGAATGGGCCTCTTGCGCATACCTTGGCATTGTGGTATAGTGAAATCATAGTGTACTATCAAGTCTGCTGCCATAGATTGCTCCTATGTGAGCATGATGAAGGTTAGATTTACTTCCAGATTGTCCGGTCCCGCCTGCTCCACCATCCCCATGTTCAATATGCGGGCCGTGCCGCTATAGCCCACTTCCGTGACCAAGGTGCCGGTAGTCCCGGCGTCGTATTTCGCCTTCATCGAGTTGTAATTGGCGAGCGTCAGGCTCGCCCGCACGTTCCATACGGGCAGCCGCTTGACGCCCGTGAACAGCACGGTGCTGCCGCTCAGTGTCTTTCTCTCCTCGGCGGGCGTGTCGTTGAAATGGGCGGCCTCGCTTCCATAGCTGAAGTTCACGCCGTCAAAGGACCCATTGCCGTATGCCATCTAGAAATTACCTCCGGCGGCGATGTGTGATATATAATTGAGGCCATGCATGCTGCTGACGGAAATGAGGAGGTTACAACCATCAGGTTTGAGGAGTCCAGCCCCGTGCTCTTTTGGTTCATTGTGATTCTGTTTGCGGGCTCTATGATCTACCTTTTCGCCTCCTGGCCGCGAATGGGAGATTATGAGGTTTTTGTCGCGGGCACGCACGGCCTTCCCTTTTCCGGAAGCATCAGAACCGAATTTTCCGATGGTACATACGAATCCCGCAGCGTCGCTGGAATTGTGCCTGCTGTTTTCCGCGTCAAGGCCGTTGCCGTTTCGGTGTCCTTTCAGAAGGACGCCCGCGAAGGAAGCCTCCGGGTGGAAATCCGGCGCAAAGGCGAGGTCGCCAGTCGCTATTGCACGGAGACCGAGGCCGCATTTGGTTGTGTACGGCTTGGCAGACGTTAAGTGCATCACGACCCTCTCATGCTCCTTCGCTGCTGGTTGCGGATATTCGCCCCCCCCATCTGGTTGACATTGACCTCCACCGGCGCCGCGCCCACGGCGCAGCACACCTACGAGGCCGCCGACTACTACTACCCCGTCGTCCGTGTCACCGACGGCAGCGGCGCCACCGCCAAGGCGGAGG
>CAZXPM010000182.1:0-518 GCA_964643155.1 uncultured Planctomycetales bacterium
TTGCAATCCCCCCCTAACCTGATACAATCCCTGAGCGGAGGAAGGCGACACGGGGTTTTACACGATATACACCATCGGGCATTCCGACCTGACCATGGCCGAGCTGGTGGCGCGGCTCAAGGCGCGCGCCATCACGCTGGTGGTGGACGTGCGCTCCTACCCGTACTCGTCCTCCGCCGAGTGGTTCAATCGCGACCGCATTGAAAACAGCCTGCGCAAGGAGGGCATAGAGTACCTCTTCATGGGCAGCCGCCTGGGCGGGCTCACCGAGGACGGCCGCTTTGATTACATCCGCCGCGAGAAGAACCCCGCCTACCAGGAGGGCATCAAGTCCCTGCTGGAGCTGGCGGAGAAGTACCGCATCGCGGTGATGTCCTCCGAGGCCGATTACCTCCACTCCCACCGCCACCACCTCATCGCCCAGACGCTGCTCAAGCTCAGCGTGGGCGTGGTGCATATTGACTTCAACGGCGACGACGCGCCGGCGCAGGCGGATCTGTTTCACGCGGTAGCGGAGG
>CAZXPM010000182.1:528-3097 GCA_964643155.1 uncultured Planctomycetales bacterium
TGATGGCGGAGCCCCGGGCGGAAATCGGCGTCTTTGGCGGCAGCGGCTTCTACTCGCTGCTGGCAGGCGCGGAGGAGCTCAGCCTGGAGACCCCCTACGGTCAGCCGAGCGCGCCGCTGACCCTGGGCGAAATTGGCGGCCGCCGCGTGGCATTCTTGCCGCGCCACGGCCTGAAGCACGAGTTCCCGCCCCACCGCATCAACTTCCGCGCCAACCTGCACGCGATGAAGTCCCTGGGCGTCACCCGGCTCATCGGCCCCTGCGCGGCCGGCAGCCTGCAACCGGACCTTGCGCCGGGCACCTTCGTCCTCTGCGACCAGTTGGTTGACCGCACCCGCCACCGGGTGGACACCTTCTACGACGGGCCGAAAACCACTCACATCAGCTTCTCCGACCCCTACTGCCCGGAGCTCAGGCGCGTCGCGCGTGAAGCCTGCGCGAAACTGGGCATTCCGCACCGCGGCAGCGGCACCGTGGTGGTGATTGAGGGGCCGCGCTTCTCCACCCGCGCCGAAAGCAAGTGGTTCGCGGCGCAGGGCTGGGAAGTGGTCAATATGACCCAGTACCCCGAAGCGCTGCTGGCCCGCGAGCTGGAGATGTGCTATGTGAACATCAGCCTCATCACCGACTACGACGCCGGGCTTGAAGGTCACCCTGAGGTGGAGCCCGTGTCCCACTCCGAAGTCATCCGCGTGTTCAACGAGAACAACGAGAAGCTGCGCGCGCTGCTCCATGAGCTTATTCCCGCCATCCCCGCAGAGCCTTCCTGCCGGTGCCCGTCGGCCCTGGAAGGCGCGGCCTTCTAGCCCCCGTTTTGTTGCGCCTTCCACTCAAGCTTACGCTTAAGCCGGTTCAGCTTTGAATGACCGAGCAGATTCTCGCGCTGCAGTCTGCCCACCACAATACCCGGTGCGATTCCCAAACTGCGGGCAAAAGTCCGGATCGCACGCTCGCTGATATATGGTGGTCTCAGCGTTTCAGTGAAGCTCCGCCAGCTTGCCGGCGGAATCAGCCAGTCGGCGGCGAAACGGTTGGCTTCCTCCTCTTCAAGGCCGGTGCACCCGTCATCTTCCAGCAGCACTCCGCGCTTGTGGTGCAGCAGTATGTGCCCGGCATCGTGGAAGAAACTGAACCAGAGCTGGTCATCTGTTTTGTAGCGGAGGCTGAGTTGAATGAGTGCCTTACGGGGGGTCAGCCAGCGCGTGGCGCCGCTCACGGGCGCGCCCGGCAGTTCCCGCACGAACACCACCACGACTCCGCAAGGGTTGCATCGCTCGTTGATCTGGCGGCCAATACTCTCAGCAGGTGTTTGCGTCAGATCCCTAATGGTTTTCAGGGCCAGGCTGAAGGCTCCTTCGCTATAAGGCCCACAGGCTGAGTGCATGGCAAGCACTTCGCCGCGCCGCAACCAGGCGCTTAGCGCGTACCGGTTTCCTTTGACCTTATTCGCCCGGCGGAGTGACGCTTCCATGTGGCTGAAACTTCTCTCCCAGGCTTCCGGTGAGGCGGCGCCCAGAAAACTCAGCAGCTCACTCAACTGGTCGGTCTTGTCTTCGCGCTTCCGCAGCCAGCCGTATTTGATCATCAAGTCTAGCGGGAAGTTCTTTCCCCAAGCCAGCGTGGCCTCCAATTTCACCCGCTCCTTCTGCAGCTGCTCCGCCTCGTCATATTGGCGCTGCAGGTTCAGCCACATGCTCGCGGGCACTCCCAGGACACGCTCCAGCCTGATGGCGGTCTCGGGGGTTATCGCCGAGCTGCCGGAGGCGATGGCGCTGATGGTCTTCTCGGGTTTGCCGGTGCGCCGCGACAGCTCCGCTTGCGACATACCCAAAAACTCAAGGGTCTCCCTCAGGGTCTCGCCCGGAGGCGGAACGTAATCGGGTGTAAACTCGTAGGTCTTGTCTCTATCCATGAGTATCCTCCACGCCCTGAACTTCAACCGCCGTGACTTGAGCCTCGTCCACTGAACCGTCAGGCTTCAACGGCAATGGCTCGTTTGTCGGGACGAACAGCAGCCGATAGGGGTGAATCACGTCAACCGACCATTGTCCTCTACGATCGCCGACCAATGGGTGCAGCCTAAGGTACTTCAGCTTGCCCAAGTCCGCAAGCGTGTCTGCCGCCCGCATTTCATTCAACCGCTGCAAAACCTTGTTGCCTTGCATGGTGCCCCACTTCTTCTGGGCCGCCTGGCGGGAGTTGCATTGCTTCGCCAGCTTGCGGGACTTGAACGTGATTTCTAGGTCGCTGTACATATTCCATTAACACTAAGTGTTAACGATATTCATCTACATTATACCACTTCTGGGCGGATTATGTTGCGGTCTTGGCTGCGAAACCGTTATGGAAGGCGCGGCCTTCTAGCCCCCGCTTCGCTCCGCCAGGTCGCGCTTGGCTCTTTGCTGCAAGTAGTAGAGCGCAAACCGCCAGAACGTCTCCGCCTCGCTGCCCGTGTCCGCCGCCTTGGAGTACTCCTGCTGCACCACCTCCAGCAGCTCGGCGATGCGGCTGACGCTGCCGGAGGGCAGCGTCAGCCGCATCGCCTAGCTGCTGGAGGTGGTGCAGCAGG
>CAZXPM010000182.1:3107-3380 GCA_964643155.1 uncultured Planctomycetales bacterium
GCGCGCAAGCCGTCCGTCAATGCTGCGAACCTCGCGGAAGGAGCGCGGGCTGACCACGACTTTCGCCAGCACTTCCGGCTGCACGCCGTTTTCGCGTGCTGCGCTCAGCGTCCGGTTCAGCGCTTCCGCCAGACTGGCCCGCTGCTTGAGCTCCGCCGAAGTGCACGCCACGGCCACCGCCTGCCGCAGCAGGCGCCGCGCCGCCGGCGGGTCATTCAGCGCGGTTTGCAGCGCTCCACCCGCGCCGCCGGCCACAGCGCGCAGCATCCCCTC
>CAZXPM010000183.1:0-2600 GCA_964643155.1 uncultured Planctomycetales bacterium
CAACGATGGTTTCAATTATCGGCGAGTAGGTGCTGGGGCGGCCGATGCCGTTCTCCTCCAGCACTTTGATGAGCGACGCTTCGGTGTAGCGCGGGGGGGGCTTGGTGAAGTGCTGCGCCGCCTCCAGCGAGACCAGGCGCGCGGGCAGTCCGGCGGTGATGCGCGCCAGCGCCGCATCGGCGGGGCCGTTGCCCCCGTTCTCGCCGTTGGCGTCCTCCTCGCGGTAGAGCCGCAGGAAGCCGTCAAACAGGACCTGCGTGCCGGTGCGGCGGAACTTCGCCGCATGCTCTCCGCCGGCGGACACGATGTCCACCTGGCGCTGGGACAGCACCGCGCTGGCCATCTGGGAGGCGAGGAAGCGGTTGTACACGAGTGTGTATACCTTGAACTGGTCGGCGGAGAGGCGGCTCTTCACGCGCTCGGGGGTGTAGGCCAGGTTGGTCGGGCGGATGGCTTCATGGGCGTCCTGCGCGCCTTTCTTGCGGCGGTATTCGCGGGGCCTGGGCGGCAGGTAGTCCGCGCCGAACTCCGCCTGGATGTGGCTGCGGGCGGAGCGGGCGAAGCCGGCCTCCACCCGCACGGAGTCAGTGCGCATGTAAGTGATGAGGCCCTCGGGGCCGGCGCCGACATCAACGCCCTCATACAGCTCCTGCGCCGCGCGCATGGTGCGCTTGGCCTGGAAGCCGAGCTTCTTGAACGCCTCCTGTTGCAGCGTGGCGGTAATGAACGGCGGCGCGGGGGAGCGCTCAATCCTCTTGTCCGTCACCGCGCCGACGGAGTAGCTGAGCTCCATCAACGAGCGGCGCAGGCGCTCGGCCTCTTCGCCGCTGGCGATTATGCGACCGTCGGCTTCATCCTTCCTGGACGGGCGCAGCACCTTCTGGCCGTCCAGCTCAATGAGCTGGGCTTTGCACTCGGCGCCGTTGCAGGCAAACAGCCCTTCCAGCGTCCAGTACTCCTGCGTGGTAAATGCGCGTATCTCTTCTTCGCGCTCGCAGATGAGCCGCACCGCCACGGATTGCACGCGCCCGGCGGAGAGGCCGCGCTTGACCTTGCGCCAGAGCACCGGCGAGATGCGGTAGCCCACCAGCCGGTCCAGCACCCGGCGGCCGAGCTGGGCGTCCACCCGCTGGCGGTTGATCTGGTGGGGATGGTCCACCGCAGCCTGCACCGCGCTGCGCGTGAACTCGCGGAACTCTATGCGCTGGGCCGGGCGGGCGAGTATCTCCGCCAGGTGCCACGCTATCGCCTCGCCCTCCCGGTCGGGGTCGGTGGCCAGCAGCACCACCGGCGCGGAAGACGCCGCGTCCTTGAGCTTCTTCACCACTTCCTGCTTGCGCGGGATGATGCGGAACCTGGGCGCGTACTCGTGCTCCAGGTCCACCCCCAGCTCCTTGTCCGGCAGGTCGCGGATGTGGCCCTGAGAAGAGAGTATATTGTAGCCCCGGCCGAGGATGCGCGAAAGCGTGCGCGCCTTGGTCGGCGATTCAACTACTATAAGCGGTTTGCCCGCAGTGGTTGCTTTTGACACGTAACCGATTCACCTCAAACGTTACAGGCGCTGGTAGAAGCCGCCGGGCAGGGATTTTACCAGCCCGCGAATCTCCAGCAGCGTCAGACGCGCTGCGAGCTCAGCAATAGACAGGCCGGTCGCCCGGGCAACGTCGTTGATATGAGAGCGTTCATAGCTCACGGCGCCCAGCAGCTCCAGGTCGGCTTCGGCGGCAGCCGCCGGCTGCTCGGCCTTCGCTTTCGGCCGCTGGGGGCTCCCAGATGATACCCGTTTGCGGGGCTTTTGTTTCGCCGGGGGCGGAGCCGCTTCTGCGGCCGGGGCCTCCGCCACCGGGATGGTGAGCTGCTGGCGCAGCTTCTCCACCTGCTCGGCCAGCAGCTCGGACTTGCGCTGCGGCCACTCCGCCACGACGTCGTCGGCGTCATCTATGAGCTTGGCCGAGCCTTCCTTGATGAGCTCGTGGCAGCCGCTCACCGAGCGCATCCGGGGCATCCCGCTGAAGGCGAACACTTCCCGTCCGCTCTCCAGCGCCAGCCGCGCGGTAATCAGCGCGCCGGAACCTGCGGGGGCTTCGGCCACCACGACGCCGTGGCTGAGACCGGCGATGATGCGGTTGCGGCGCGGGAAATTCTCCCTGGACGGCGGCACTCCGGGCGGAAACTCGCTGAGCACAAGACCCTCGTCGGTTACCTGCCGGTAGAGCGATTCGTGCTGCGGCGGGTAAACCACGTCAATGCCGCTTCCCAGCACCGCAATCGTCTGGCCGCCCGCGTCCAGCGCGCCCTCGTGCGCCGCGCCGTCAATCCCCAGCGCCAGGCCGGAGACTATGGTGAGGCCGAGGGAAGCAAGGTCGTGCGCCAGGGCACGGGTGCGCTTCAGGTAGTACTCGGTGGCCTTGCGCGTGCCCACCACCGCAATCTTGTCCGGCAGCAGCGGCGCCACCTGCCCCCGGGCGTAGAGCACCGGCGGCGGCGAGTTTATCACCGAAAGAGGCTCGGGGTAGCCGGGATAGCCCAGGCCGAGAAGGAAAATGTCCTTCTCCTTGAGCTGCCGGGCGAAGGCGGCCGGGTCAAAACCCGCGCGGAAC
>CAZXPM010000183.1:2610-3380 GCA_964643155.1 uncultured Planctomycetales bacterium
CCCCGGTGACATCCAGCCATTCGGCGGGGGCGGCTTCCCACGCGTTCTCGTACCCGCCGAAAACGGTGCGCAGCTCCGCCAGCAGCGCCGCGCCGACGCCGGGAATCTGCGACAGCGCAGCCTGGAAGAGCAGCTCGGATTCGGCGGGCATAGCGGGATTATGTAGCACAGGGCGGGGAAGTTGGCAAATGACCGTCTATAATCAACGAATGAAACGACCGTGGGCAGTGATGTTCGCCGCGACTGTGGCGGCACTGATACTCGCGGCCTCGCCGCCTGCTTCCGCCGAAGCCCCTCTGTGGACGCGCGATCCGCTGGTGCTGGGCGCCGGCCAGGCCGTGTGGCGGCTGGGCGCGGGTTACGCCTGGGTGGGCGGCGGCGCGCGGCGCCAGCGGCTGCCGGCGAGCGAGCTCCGGTGCGGCCTGGGCGGAGTGGCCGAGGTCTTCACCATCCTGGACCTGGGCGAAGCCATCCGCAGCGGGCAGGCCAGCGGCTGGGACGTGGAACACTTCCAGGTGGGGACGAAGATACTGCTGCACGACCGCCAGGGCGACGGCTGGCCGGACGCGGGCGTGGCTTTTGAGGTCAGCGTTCCCTCCAGCCACGCCACCCGGGGAGTGGGCGTGGACGCCACGGATTTCCACGCGCGGCTGCTCCTGGCGGAGAATTACGGGAGAACACGGGTGGCGGCGAATCTCGGCGTGGGCATTCTGGAGAAGGTCAACCGGCTGTGGGGCCAGGACGACTCGTTTGAGTACGGCGTGATCGTG
>CAZXPM010000184.1:0-3066 GCA_964643155.1 uncultured Planctomycetales bacterium
GGGTGCGACTCGATTTTGTAGGTAGTTTCACGTCTTACGCCGCTTTCGCCATCGCTTGGACTCGATGGTCATCGCTGCTGACGAGTGCGGCGCGTATCGCCAGGATCGCGTCCGCCCCGCGTCCTGACCAACGCATTCCTGCTCCCTTCAGTCGCTGTCCGACCACGACCTTGCAGGCTGCTTCCACCGGCCCGGACCCGATCATCAACCCCGCCTGTCGGAAGCGCGCGTATTGCATTCGGTGCCGGTGGTTCGTGAAATAGCCCAGTTCCCGACGCACCGCCTCCCGCTGCTCATCGGTCTTCGGCTTCATCCGCTTGAGTGCTCGCAGCAAAGTGCCCGGCCCGCGCTGTTTGAGCCACCGACAGTGGTCCTGCGCCCAGCGTTTCCCCTTCGTTGTCCCCTCGCCGTAGTATGCGGTCGCCAGCTCGTGGATGTGCTCGCACGCGTGCCAGTAATCCACGATCTGGATCGCGTCGGGGTAGTGGTGCGCCGCCAGGTTCCAGATCCACTCGGCGCCGTCTCCGATCACGACGACTTGGTCGGCGTACTCCACCCCCGCCTGGGCTGCCGTCACGTACAGCCGATCCCCGAAGCTCTCCGCCGACTCCTGAGCCGCCACGTAGCGCGAGTTGACTGCCTTATCCACGCCATCGGCACCCCGCATGGCTTCGTACACCACCCCCGTTTTCACTTCGTGCCACGCCCCGTCAATGTGGGCGCTCGTGCCGTCCATCCCCACGTAGAGCCGTTCTGGAGATGCAGCACAAAGCGGCAGAATTTCCCCGCAGTCGCACTCCGCCATCGCCGCGGTTTCTTCCGCCCGCAACCGGCCGCCCAACTCCGCCACGATCCGCTCAACCACGCTCTCTTCGAGCCGCAGCCCCGTCAACTCTTCCAGCAGACGCACCGACTCTGCGTACGACATCCGCCCCGCAATCTGCGCCGACAGCGCCTTCACCGTCGGGCTCCACATCAACTCGTTCACGCCCTGTTCCCGATCCCACGGGACATGACCCGTCCTGCAGTCCTTGCAGTGATAGTACGCGCGCTCCACCCGCACCGCACCGAACAGCGTTCCGATCCAGCGCTCCCGATACGCGACAAATTTCGCCTTCTTCCCGCACGCACACGGAAGCCCGCTGCCCCGGTAACCCCGATTCTTATCCAGCTTCGGAAGCCCCTGCTCAACGACTGCGCGGCCCACGCACCGGCTCACTTCCACAGCGAACTGCTCCAACTCCGCCAGGTCATGGATCTGCGCCTCACTTGCGCACCATTCGCTGATCTTCGATTGCAGGTCTTCAAGGCGCTCGGGGCTAATCGTCATATCGTGCCGTCCTTTCGGGTGACTGTGTTGATAGCACAGTACAGTTCTCCATCACAAAGGACGGCACCTATCTCATCCAACCAGAAACCCACCTACTCTCGGAGGTCGCACCCTTTTTGCGAGCCTCTTGCGAAATGCGCTGAGCCCTTGCGTGCCCTGGGCTGCGGGGATCGCGAAAAAGTCGTTTCCCCCAAGTGCCGGGGACGACAGGGGTCTTGCCGGCGGTTTTCTGACGCTGGGGCGTGATTTTTCCCCCCGCGCGAAAAACAAAGAGGGCTTCCTTCCAGACCGGGGAATCTTGGTTTATCTGGAACCAGATTGACCGGAGGAAAGAAGCCCAATGAGTTATGTTCGCCAGCCGCAGCTTTTCACCTACGAGGGTTTTGTCGACGAGCATGATGACAATGAGCGGTTGGTGCTGACGCTGTCCGCGCTGCCGGATGAAGAGTTGGTGCGATGGCTTTCGCGGCAGCGCAAGGGGCGCTGCAATAAGTACCCTTTGCCGGTGTTGTGGCGCTGCCTGATCGCCAAGTACGTGTATCAAATCGAGAGATATGCGGAGTTGATCCGAGAGTTGCATCGCAATGGATCCCTGCGGCGTTTGGTGGGCATCGACAGCCGAGGTCGCGTACCGAGGGACTACCATTTCAGCCGCCTGTTGGAGAAGCTGAGTTCGCCTGAGGGTTCGCGTCTGGTGGAGAAGATGTTCGATACGCTCGTGCAGTCGCTTAGCGAGAAGTTGCCGAATTTCGGGAAGCATCTTGCGGTGGATGGGACGGCGATCCACGCGTACAGCAACGAACTTCGGCGCGAGAAGAGCGATCCGGATGCGGCGTGGAGCGCGCGCCCGAAGCGTCAGCGCCGGCGGGGTCCCGAAGGCCGCAAGGACGAGTACCTTGACTACTGGTTCGGCTATCTTCTGCATCTGGTCGTGGACTGCGAGACGGAGCTTCCGGTGGCGTTCGAACTGACGCCCGCGAACGCCAATGAGTCGCCGTATTTCGAGCCTCTGTTGGAGGATCTGAAGCGCAAGCACGGGCTGCTCGCCGAGCGGACGGAAGCGGTGATGGCGGACGCGGGCTATGACAGCATCGCGAATTGCCGGTACGTGCTGGAAGAGTACGAGGCGCTGCCGGTCATCAAAATGCGACTGACCCAGGACAAGGACGCGATCTGCCAGGCGGCCGACAGTCTATGCACGGAACTGGGGACGCAGATTTGCCCCAGCGGGCACAAGATGGTGTACGCGGGTCGGGACGGCGCCTATCTGAAATGGCGCTGTCCGGTGGCGTGTGGGAAGGCGGACGCGTGCAAGTGCATGGGGCGCTGCACGGTGTCGAAGTATGGCGCGGTGCGGAAAATAGCGATCGCCGAAGACCCGCGGCGCTACCCGGGCCTGTGGCGGGAGAGCAAGAAATGGGCGCGATTGTACAAGGACAGAACGGCCGTCGAGCGCGTCAACGGACGCTTGAAGGATTTCTTGCTGCTGGACGAGTTGACGCTTCGCGGGATTGAGAAAGTGCGCCTGCATGCGACAATGGGCTTGGTGTTGATGCTTGCAGGAGCGTGGGCGATGGTGGAGGCGGACAAGGTGGACCAAGCGCGACGGATCGTGAGCCTGGCGGCGTAAAGTCGCCGGGCTCGACAAACGAACAGAGCGCTGGTCGAAGACCCAGGCGGGAGTGTGCGCGCCGACCGGCCGACGCGGGCATGTTGTCCCCAGAGCGCTCCTGGCA
>CAZXPM010000184.1:3076-3366 GCA_964643155.1 uncultured Planctomycetales bacterium
CGAAGACCCGCGACGGTATCCCGGATTGTGGCGGGAGAGCAAGAAATGGGCGCGATTATACAAGGACAGAACGGCCGTCGAGCGCGTCAATGGACGGTTGAAGGATTTCTTGCTGCTGGACGAATTGACGGTTCGCGGGATTGAGAAAGTGCGCTTGCACGCGGTCATGAGCCTAGTGTTGATGTTGGGCGGGGCGTGGGCGATGGTGCAGGCTGAGAAGGTGGATCAAGCGCGCCGGATCGTGAGCCTGGCGGCGTAAAGTCGCCGGGCTCGACAAACGAACAGAGCGC
>CAZXPM010000185.1:0-1950 GCA_964643155.1 uncultured Planctomycetales bacterium
GGCCGGCAATGGTGTTCCAGGTCCCACCATCAACCAGTTCCCGGACACCATTCGGGTACTCCTGTCGAATCTGCTCCGGTGTCTGAAACTCCACCAAGCTGCCGAGCGCATCCCCGGCAATCTGGCCAAGCAGGCATCCTCGGGATCGGGAGAGAACGTCATGGTTGGGATCGGGAGAGGACGTCATGGTTGGGATTGGTCAGTACTTCGTTTTGAGTCATGTCGTCAATCCAATATCACAGTGCGAATGATCTGTTCGATTTCCTGAGATGAAATACATCCTTGTGCGGAGTCACTCGTGATGATCAAGGTGCCATTTTCACCCACACCATCTTCGTAGGGAAGAATTCCATTTGCTCTGTACCATGCCAGTTTCTCATTCCACCGCTTGCGGCACCAGGACCGGTTCGTGTGATTTTAAAATGGTGGAGGTGGGGGGAATCGAACCCCCGTCCCAGGAAGCTTCCGGCGCGGCGTCTACGTCAATAGTCCATGCTTGGCGCTCACGCTCTTAGCCGCGGGGACGGCGCATGGACCGCCCGTTTCCCCGCGGAGCAGGCCTTAGTCTCCCGCCGTTTCGGCCAACTCCGGCGGAAAGCCCGGGAACCTGGCCCCGCCGGCGCGCCCCGGGCGGCGCACCGGTCGAGGTGCCGCTTATTGCTTAAGCAGCAGCAAGCTGATAGTTGTTGGCGCTTGAACCATCCCACGTGAGATTTAGGTGGTCGTCGCGGGATCCCACCTGACGCAGCCCCGCCTTCAACTCTTCCGGTCGAAACCAGAGCACCCCCATGTAAATGTCCACGCACGGCGTTCTATTACGCCCTGCATATATATTATACCGCCTGAAGGCACGCGGTATCTGACGCGGGAAAGGGGGAACCGGTTCATTGAGGCGCTACTGGCTGAGTTTCTTCTTCAGGAACTCCACTATCCGGTCGGCAGCGTGGCCGTCACCGAAGGGATTGGGCGCGCCGTGCGGGGGCAGCTTGCCTGCGCGCACCGCGTTGAGCGCGTATTCCATCTGCGTTTCAATGCGCTGAGATGCGGTGCCGATGATCTTGGCAAAACCCGCCTCCACCGCTTCGGGGCGCTCGGTGTGCTCTCGCAGCACCAGCACGAACTTCTCCAGCGCGCAGGCCTCTTCCTGGATGCCGCCAGAATCGGTGAGGATAAACCATGCCCCCTGCATCAGCTTCACAAACGCGCCGTAATCCGGCGCGGGAGTCAGCAAGACGTTCTCCAGCCCTCCCAGCAGCGGCTCCAGCCGCTCGCGCAGCAGCGGGTTGGGGTGCAGGCACACAGCGATGCCCACATCGTCGTTGGAGCGGGCGAAAGACGCCAGAGCTTTGCCGATGCGCTGCAGGGGCTCGCCCCAGTTCTCGCGGCGGTGCGCCGTCACCACCACGTACTCGGGGAACCGCTGGGCGAACGACACCAGCTCCTGGGGTGGTTGCTGCGGCAGCGCCGCCGCCATCCGCACTGCATCCACGACCGTGTTGCCTGTAACCAGCACTTCGCCCTCGGTAAGCCCCGCCGTACTCAGGTTCTCAGCGGCGGAAGCCGTCGGGCAGAAGTAGTAGCTGGCAACCTCGTCCACCAGCCGCCGGTTGATCTCCTCGGGATACGGCAGGAACCGGTCAACCGTACGCAGTCCGGCTTCCACGTGCCCTACCGGAATGCGGTTGTAGAACCCCGCCAGTGCGCCCGCAAGTGTCGTGGAAGTGTCACCATGCACCAGAACACACGCGGGCTTCTCCTCGCGCACGATGCGTCCCAGCTCTACCAGCGAGCGCGAGAGGATCTCGTCCAGTTGCTGGCCTTCCTGCATTATATTGAGGTCATGCGTGGGCTGGAGGGAGAAAAGCTCCAGCACCTGGTCGAGCAGCTCGCGGTGCTGCCCGGTGACGATGAAGAGCTGGTCAAAAGCACTATCACCTTCCAGCGCGCGGA
>CAZXPM010000185.1:1960-2598 GCA_964643155.1 uncultured Planctomycetales bacterium
ATCTTGATAGCCTCCGGGCGCGTCCCCAGAATGGTGGCAATCCTAATCCCCACGGGAACATTGTAGCAAAACCGCAAACCGGTTCAGTCCATCAGGCTGCGCCGCTGGCTCCATCGGTGGTGTCGGGCTGCCGCTGCAGGACGAAGAAGAACACATACATCAGCGCGGTGATGATGACGCCGGTGAGCAAAGTCGGGGCGGCACCAAAACGGCTGGCCAGGGCCCCCATTGTGAGAGTCCCGATGGGGAATGAGCCCATGAAGACCATTGAGTAAGTTCCCATCGCCCGGCCGCGCAGCGAATCTGGCACCTTGAGCTGCACAATCGTGTTGCTGTTGGCGAAGACCCAGGGGAAACCAAAGCCGGCCATTATCAGCAGCGCATACGCCAGCGGCATTGAATGCACCTGCGTGAACAGCGCCACGCTGGTGAGCAGCACGATGTAGCCGACACGCAGAATCGCAAGTTGGAGGCCGCGCGCGCTCACATAAGCCAGCGCCAGCGCTCCGGCAAGCGCTCCGATGCCGATGCACATCGCCATGAAGCCGAACTGCGGCGCAGTGGCCTTCAGCTGGTAGCGGGCTATCGCGGGCAGCAGCGAAACCACGGGCATTGTCAGCATGGCCGTGATTCCCACC
>CAZXPM010000185.1:2608-3366 GCA_964643155.1 uncultured Planctomycetales bacterium
CCGGCTGCCCGAACAGGAACCGGACTCCGGCAGTTACGCGGCGGAAGTGGCTCTCGCGCTCCTCGGTGCCACGCGCCTGCGCCTTGAAGTTGCCCCGCATCAGTATCAGCGCGACGATGACCGCAAGGAACGAAACAGCGTTGAAGAGGAAGGCGTCAGCCACCTTGAAGTTCAGCGCGAGAATCACTCCGGTGAGGCCCGGCCCAACCAGGCGTGCGATGTTGAAGGTACTTGAGTTGAGCGCGATAGCGTTAGGCAGCACCTCCCTCCCCACAAGCTCAATCGCCAAACCCTGCCGTGCCGGCACTTCCATAGAGAACACGAAACCAAGAAACAACGCCAGGCTGATGAGCAGAGGCAGGTTAATCAGCCCCGTATAGGTGAGGATGGTGAGCGCCACCGCCTGGGCCACTGCCAATGACTGAGTTATGAGCAGCACCCGGCGCTTATCGTTGTAGTCGGCGATGATGCCGGTGAAGGGCGCCAGGAACAGCACCGGCAGCGTTCCCGCGGCGGACACGATGCCGACCCAGAGGTTGGTGACGGAGGGAGCGGCGCCGCTTCCCACCAGCTCCAGAACCAGGTCGGTTACCAGCCAGCCCTGGGCGGTGCGCTGCATCCAGGTCCCGACCAGGCTGATAAGCTGCCCGGCGAAATACAGGCGGTAGTTGCGGAACCGCAACGCGGCAAAAGCGTCAGGGATGAAGGCCCAGTATCCCGGCGCGCGCGCTGAATCCGCCGCGCTTTCGGCGGCGCTG
>CAZXPM010000186.1:0-698 GCA_964643155.1 uncultured Planctomycetales bacterium
TTTATGGCAAGGGGGACCTGCGCCCTGGCGGCAGGGGAAACGGCAGTCAGCCAGCCACGGCTCCTGGTTGAAAGAGCACCACGGCCACAGCACGCGGCGCGCCTGCGGCACACCCTGCGAGCCGTGATAGAATCGCTACCATGACCAAAAAGCAAAAGGGTCTACACACGCAGGCGGTGCACGGCGCCGGATGCGAACAGTACCCCCATTTCAGCGGCACGCCGCCGATTTACCTCACCTCCACCTTCGCTTTCCCCAGCCTGGAAGAGGGTGCGAAGATAGCCCGGGGCACCGGCGAGGGTTACATGTACACCCGCCACAGCAACCCCACGATTGACGTGTGGGTGGAGCGCATGGCGGCGCTGGAGGGCGCGGCCGGCGGCTGCGCCACCGCCAGCGGCATGGCGGCCATCTCGTCGGCCATCATGCACTTCACCCACGCGGGCGACAACTACATTTCGTCCCGGATGGTGTATTCCGGCACGCTGCGCTTCTTTAAGGATGTGCTGCCGAAGTACGGGCTGGAGACGCGCTTTGTGGACATGCACGATATGGGCGCGCTGGAGGCGGCGATGGATGAGCGCACCCGCGCGGTGTTCCTGGAGTCGCCGGACAACCCGCTGCTGCGCATCTACGACCTGGAGGCGGTGGTGAAGCTGGCGCACGCCCGCAGCATCCCGGTGATTGTGGACTCCACG
>CAZXPM010000186.1:708-3364 GCA_964643155.1 uncultured Planctomycetales bacterium
CTCCACGTTCATGTCGCCGGCGCTGTTCAGGCCGTTTGAATGGGGCGCGGACGTGGTGGTGCACTCGGCGACGAAATACCTGTGCGGCAATGGCTCGCTCATCGCCGGCATTGTGCTCACCAAGGACGCGGAGCTGGCGCACCACATCCAGCACGACACGGTCTACAACTTCGGCGGCGTGATGTCGCCGGTGAACGCCTGGCTGATGACGATGAACCTGCAGACCCTGCCGCTCAGGATGGCGCGGCATTCGGAGAATGCGCTGAAGGTCGCGCGGTTTCTGGAGGCGGACAAGCGCGTGGCGTGGATCCACTACCCGGGGCTGGCGAGCCATCCGGAAGCCAGGCTGGCGGCCAAATACTTCCCGCAGGGCGGCAGCGGGATGATCGCCTTCGGGCTGAAGGGCGGGGCCGAGGCCTGCCGGAAAGCGGTGGAGAGCACGGAGACCATCATCCACCAGGTCAGCCTGGGCGACGCCAAGAGCCTGATGATCCACCCGTATTCGGTGATGTTTGAGACCATGAGCGGCGAGGAGCGCGCGAAGCTGGGCGTCACGCCCGAGATGCTCCGCCTGTCGGTGGGACTGGAGGATGCGGACGACCTGATTGCGGACCTGGACCAGGCGCTGGGGTAGCGCCGCCAAGCGCAACCAGCTAGAAGTCCGCCGGTTCGCGGGATTTGGCGCCGGCGATGATGAGGAGGTTGTCCAGGGACTTGCCGTCGTCCAATAGCACCACATGGGCGCGCTTCTTGGAGGGCGTGCGGATGACCCAGAAGGGCGAGTAGAAGCCGGCTTCGCCCAGGACGCCCGCTTCCTTGTAGGTGGCTGCCGCCTGCAGCAGAGTGCCGGAGAACCAGATCATCTGATTGCGGCCGCGCAGTTCGTCCATCGCCACCTGCTCCAGCGGCTTCAGCACCATGGAGACAATGGTCTTGCCCTTTTCCTCGCGGGTCTCCAGCGATTCGGCGCGGGTGAAGTAGAAGCCGTCCCGGTCGCTGTCCCAGTACTTGTTCGCGTTGAAGAAAAGCCTGAGCTCGTCGGGGCCGCCTTCGCCGGAAAGCGCCTCCATGATGTCCTGGCTGCCGGCGGATGGCACCTTGAAACGCACGAAGGGGCCGGAGACTTCGCCTGTCGCCGGGTTATAAGTGATCTCAAAAGGCACGGTGTACATCTCCCCGCCGGTAACCTCATAGACCTTGTAGGGGACACGTGGAATGAGTTCGCCGTTGAGTGAGAGCCTAAACCGCTCACCCGGGGAAAGCCCGCAGGCGGAGGCTACCAGGCTGACGCCGATTATTACCGCAGCCATGATTGCTCGCCTGGCCATCGGGATTACTCCTGGATATATTATATCAGGCTTGGGCATTTGCCGGTTTTCGGTTGTTGGTAATAGCTGGACTGTGGGGGAATGGAGAGCCTCAACCAGCGGACGCGCGATTTAACCGCGCGGAGACTGCTATATGCTTGCCCGCAATGTGGGGACTGAAGTCCCCACTCCGAGCGCGGTTACCCCAAGGCGCTGCGTGAGCTGAGTCACTGGCGACTGGTGAACGGGCACGGCATGCCGTGCCCATACAGTAGTATCTACTACTTCAGCGGGAAGAAGAGGCCTTCCAGCAGCAGGCCGCCCTCGCCGTAGATCTTCAGGGTGAACGGGTGGGCGCGGTCAAGCTGCGGGTTGGCCCGGAGGAATCTGCTCAGGGCGGAGTCGTCCTCCCGCACTTCCTCCAGAGGTTCCAGGTAAATGTCGCCCGGCACGGCGGATGACTTCGGGTTGATGCGCACGGCGCGTTTCTCAAAGAAGTTGAGGTAGGGCAGCAGCATGGTGCGCTGGGAGGGCGCGTCCAGCGACTTGAAGATGTCCAGGCTGGTGACGCCGTCCTTCTCCATCAGGCCGAAGGCGTCGGCGGGGAGCTCGCCGTGGGCGCGGAAGTAGGCGCCGATGGAGGTGAGGGTCTTGTCCAGCGGGGCGACGCGCCAGGTCTCGCGCTCTCCGGGAATGAACTCCACCATATCCCAGTAGCCGTGCAGCGTCATGCGCGCGGGCAGGCTCAGTTCGCCGCCCTCCGGCAGGTGCAGCCCGCCTGTCTCCACATAGGCGCAGGCGTAAAGCGGCGGGTGATCCACCGTCTGCACGCTGTCAGGCGAGTAATCCACCGCGACCTCGTGCCTGGCGGCGTCCTTCACGGTGACGCGCACGACCTCGGAGCTGAGACGGGGACGCGCGGGGAGGTCGCCTGCCCGGGGAGTGACGCCCTGCGGCTGCGCCGGTGGAGGGGTGGCACCGGGAGCGGGCGCGGCTGAGTCCGCGATGTTGGGCGAACCGCTGGTGAAGGCCATATAGAGCGCCACGGCGAGGATGAGCGCCCATAAGATGGGCACCCAGAGGGAACGCCGGCGGCCGGCGGGCTGCTGGTTTGCCATGGGAAACACTTTAGCGTAAATCCAGGGTCGGGGGCAATCAGGCGGAATCCGGCTCCAGGAGCTGGGAGGCGAAGCTGCGGGGGTTGAACTCCAGGAGGTCCGCAGGCTGTTCGCCCACGCCGAGGTAAAGCACCGGCACCTGCGCCGCCTGCACCACCGGGAAGACCACGCCGCCCTTGGCGGTACCGTCAATCTTGTTGAGGATGATGCCGGAAAGCGGCAGCTCTTCCG
>CAZXPM010000187.1:0-3304 GCA_964643155.1 uncultured Planctomycetales bacterium
GTGGTTATGTGCGACTCTCCCGTGAGCGTGGAAAACGCGGAGGCGATACGCGGCAAGCGGGCGCTGCTGGTGGAGGACGGGCCGACGGTTACCCACGGCGAGATGAACATCGGCGCCGCCTACATCGCGGCTCTCCACTTCGGCGCGGCAAGCATCGTTGACCCGCGCCCCTCCGCGCGCGGCTCCATCGCCGAGGCTTACCGCAAGTATCCGCATCTGACTCAGGTGCTGCCCGCGCTCGGCTATTTCCCCGGGCAGCTTCAGGAGCTGGAGGAGACCATCGCCGCGGTTGACTGCGATGTGGTGCTGGTCGGCACACCCATTGACCTCACGCGTATCGTCAAGATCCCGCAGCAGGCCGTGCGCGTGAAGTACCGGCTGGAGGAGAAGTCGCCGGGTCAACTGGAGAAAGCGGTGCGCCGGGTGCTTAATCTCTAGTGGCGGCCACCGTGGCGCGAAAAAGGAAGGGGGCGGCGCTAGGCCGCCCCTGCTTCGTGCGGAGTGAGTGGGCTACTTGCCCACGACATCCTTGAGGCTCTTGCCCGCAACGAACTTCGGCACCCTGCGCTGGGGAATGGTGATTTTCGCGCCGGTCTGCGGGTTGACGCCCGTGCGCTTCTTGCGCCTGGCGACGGAGAATGTGCCAAAGCCTGTGAGCTGAACCTTGCCGCCCTTCTTCAGGGTGGAAGTGATGACATGAATCGTGGCATCAACGGCCGCCTTCGCCTTGGTCTTCTCTATCTTGGCGTTCTTGGCGACCTCATTAATCAGGTCGGTTTTTCCCAAAATCTTGGCCATAGATTACCCCCTCGTTGGTTAGGATAGCCGCATTATAACACAGCCGAGCGGCACAGGCAAGCCTTAAACCCTGTCACCATGCGGATTCCCGCAGAGTCGCCTGCGCGACGCCAGCCGGTGCGCCGGGGGATGCAGGGCGTGCTAGAATGCCGGACGCCATGAGAAAGGGGCGGTCAGTCGCAGCGGAACAGGTGAATCCCGATGACGTGGAGGGGCGCAGCGTTTTGTTGCACGTGTGCTGCGGGCCTGACGCCACGGTGCCGCTGCGCTTGCTGCTGCCGCTGGCGAAGAAAGTGGTCGCGTACTTCCACAACCCCAATGTCCATCCCCCGGAGGAGTATGCGCGCCGGCTGGCCGCGATGCGCCAGGTGGCCGGGCACTACCGCTGCGACCTGGTGGAAGGCGATTACGGGGAGGCTCCCAGGTACGCCGCTCTGCTGGGTATGCACGCCGGCGAGCCGGAGGGCGGCGAGCGCTGCGAGCTCTGCTATATGATGCGGCTGGAGTCCGCCGCGCAGAAGGCGGCGGAGCTGGGCCTGGATTGCTTTGCCACCACGCTGACCATCAGCCCGCACAAGAACCACGGCCTCATCAACTCGCTTGGCGCCGCCGCCGCAGCCAGGTGGGGCGTGGATTATGTCCCGACCAACTTCAAGAAGCGCGACGGCTTTAAGGAGAGCGTGAAGCTGTCTGGCGAAATGGGCCTGTACCGGCAGCGGTACTGCGGGTGTGCCTGGTCCCGGTCGGGCTAGAGCAGCTTGATCTGGCTTTCACCCAGGGCGATGATGTCACCCGCGCCGGCGGTTTCCGGCTGGTGCGGTGCGAGCCTGCGTCCATTCAGCTCGGTGCCGTTGGTGCTCCCCAGGTCTTCAACCTCAACCAGGTCGCCCTTCCGCCGGATGACCAGGTGCTGGCGGCTCACCTGCCGGTCCTCCGGCAGGAGAATGGCGCCTTCCTTTCGCCCCACCACCAGTTCTGCCTTGAGTTCAAACGACATCCCGCTGTGCGGGCCGGTGACCACCAGCGCGCTGGTTGCAGGCTTGTGAGGCTGCGCGAATGGTTCGGGCACGCCCTCTTCGGCGCGACGCTGGCGCTCCTCGTGGTCCACCTGCTCCATCAGGTAATCCAGGTCAATCTCGCTTTGCTCGCGGCGCACGCGCCGCTCGTGAAACACCACCCGCGTGCTCCCGATGACAAAATCATCGCCGTCCTGCAGCCGGGCGGCGTGGAGCGGCATCCCGCGGTACAGCGGCGGGTTGCTGTCGTCCAGGGCGGTAAGGACAAACCCGTCGTTGCCGAGCTGCAGCCTTGCATGCTGCGGCAGCACGTCCGGGTCGTGCCGGATCTGGATGTTGCACTCCTCGCTCCGGCCGATGAGGTTGTCGTCGCGCAAGGCGAAGTCCTTGCCCTCCAGCGGCGCCACCATGACGGTTACCCAGGCTGCGCGGAGCAACTTGACGAGCGTGAGGACGACCAGCGTGACGAAGGCTATCGCCATCAGGGCCAGACCGGGCCACAGCATCCGCGCCAGGGCTGACCCGAGACCGGGGGAGCGGAAGGTGAAGTCGGTGGCGGCGGCGTGGGTGTCCCAGTTCACGGTTAGCGTTCCGTCCACGATAGCGCCCTGCCTGGCCTCGTTTGAATCGTATTCAATCACATACTCGTTGAGAATCTGGTCCAGAATCGTCTGGTATATTTCCTTCAGGTCGTAGGCGGTGGGCGAGAGGAAGAAGCGGCCGCCGGTGCTGTCAGCGATGAAAGTCAGCCCGTTGACGTCAATTTCGTCGCCCAGCCCCAGGGTGAATACCGAGAAGCTTTCGTTCCGGGCCAGGATCTCGTCGTGGAAGTACTCCACCAAAGTGTCCGGCGTTTCCGTGCTGGCGTTGTCCATGCCGTCGGACAGCACGATGACTGCCCGCCGGTAGCCCTCGGTGAACCGGGTCAGGTTCATTCCCTGGCGCACCGCATCGTAGAGCCGCGTCTGGCCGAACGCCCGCAGGCCGTCCAGCGCCTCCGCCACCAGTTCCTTGTCGGCGGTGAAGTCCTGAAGCGTGATGACAGCGTCGGAGAACTTGACCAGCGCAACCTGGTCATCATCCTCCAGTTGCTTGATGAAGGCCTTCACCGCTTCAATCTCCAGCTCCAGCGGCGTCTCTTCGTCGCGCTGCTGCAAGGGCACGGAGCGCAGCGCCTGGCGCGGTATCGCGCCCTGCATGGAGCCGCTCACGTCAATCACGAAGCAGATGGCAAGCGGCAGGTCAAACACTTCCGGGTTGGCGAACCGCAGGTCTGGCATCTCCACGCCGTTTTCGGTCAGCGCGAAGTTGTTGATGGCCAGGTTCTTGATTGGCAGGCCACGAGTGTCAGTCACCGAGGCAAACAGGCGCACCGTGGGAAAGGCGCTGAGGTCAAACTGGGATATGCGCAGGTCACGCCTGACGGGAGCCACGGGCGGCTGGGGTGGGGCGGCAACGGCGGGAAGCCCCGCGGGCGCGCTGCCGGAGGG
>CAZXPM010000188.1:0-778 GCA_964643155.1 uncultured Planctomycetales bacterium
GAAGACTGATCCTGCCGAGAGGATTTTCCGGACGACAAACAGCTCAGGCTTTCCCTCCTCCTTCTCAAGCTGAATGGCGTCTCCGCCCGCCAGCGAGAAGAGGAACTTCTTCCCTTCGCCCCAGTCGCGCTTGACGACCGGTTCCTTGCGGCCGAGCCTCTGGTAGGCTTCAAGCATGCTGACGACATGCCCTTCCCACTTCACTTCAGGATTGCCGTCCTTGTCCCGCTTGATATTGCCCTTCTTGTCCTTCACCACGACCTCCACTATCTCCATATGGTGGTTGCGGTCGGGCATAACCCAGCGGGTGCGGTGGCCCTGGCCGACGGGAAGCACTGCTTCGCCAGGCCGCACCAGGCGCACACTCTTGATGCGGTGGCCGTTCTTGTGGCGGGGCAGGTTGGCGGCGTCCTTGAACGCTTTTTTCGGGTCAGTCTCGCCGAGCTGCCGAAGCCGGCTCTCCACCGCCGCGCGCACTGCCGGGTCCACTATGCTGGCGACATCACGGGCGCCGATTGCATTCAGCGGCTTGCGGACGCGCACCAGCTTCTTCCCGTTTTCATCCAGCTTGGGCGGGCTATAGAAGGTCTCCTGATGCAGGGGGCCGCGTACCCGCCGGTCAACCCGATGGGAGACGGTGATGCCGCGTATCTTCGTGCGCGCCTCTTCCAGGAAGCCGTCCCACGGCTCCGGCAGTTTCACGCTGCGGGCCCTTCTCATCCGCTCCATGGTGTCAACCGCCGCGTTGTTCAGTGCCTTCACCTTCGCCGGGTCCGTC
>CAZXPM010000188.1:788-1484 GCA_964643155.1 uncultured Planctomycetales bacterium
GGTTTTCTCCCCTCCGCCCAGAATGCTGTTCAGCCCCCAGGCGCGGCGCAACACGGCGGTTACGCCGCCGGATGTCGCCTGGACGCAGCGCTTGCGGTTGGCGTCAATCCCGTCGTCATCGACGCCGCCGTAGAGCAGTCCAAGGTACTTCTTGGCTACTTTGGAGGAGTACCGCGTGTCGTTCATCTGGCGATTGGTGAACCGATCTATGAACTCCCCGACTTCTTTCTCGTCGGCGGTGAAGCGGAACAGCTTGCCCTTGGCGCTGTGGCTCTTGAAGCCCTTCACGCGATGGATGATCTGATCCCACCTGTCTGTTCCGTGATAGGCCTCGTACGGAGTCCTGTTCCGCTTTACTTCCCTGTTTTCCTCTGCCTCGCATAGTGTCTTGTTGGCGAAGGAATCGTCCAGGCAGCGCTCGTAGGGGATGATGTGCTCAATGTCAAACTGCGGATGCGGCCCCACCAGGTCAATGACACTGATGTTCTTCCCCGTGTAGGGGCAAATCCAGCCGCACTCATCCGCCAGCAGCACCTTCAGGATGTCCGTCTGCGTTGGCTCAGTGATGCCCGCCTCTTGCGCAATCTTCTCGCAGGCGTCTTTGCGCTTCTTCTCGTTGAAGCGGATGCGCTTGGTCGTTTCCGCCCTTTGCCTGGAGGACTGGCGAAGCTGGCGCGCCATCTCAATATGGATTTC
>CAZXPM010000188.1:1494-3263 GCA_964643155.1 uncultured Planctomycetales bacterium
TTCCGTGAGCGAGCGCATCACAATGGGATTCCGCATCTCACTCAGATACGGGTCTTCGCACTTCCGCAGCGGCGGCAGTTCGTCAACCGGCTTGCCTTCGTATGCCCACCTGTCCGGGTAAAGCTGCTTGATCGCCTTGTTGAGCCGCAGCCCCTGCTCAAGCAGCGGGAGCAGCTTCCTGAGCGCTTTACGCGAGAAGTTGCAGTAATCCCCCTCTAGTTTCACTGCGCACAGCTCATCGGCTGCTGCTTCATCCAAACCCCAGTGTCTCATCGCCCGCCGCTTAAGCGCCTCAGGCTTGACAATGCTGAGCATGTCTTCAACTACAGCATTGCGTTCCTCCGCGCTCATGCCGGCCCAGCGTTTCTCGCCAAAGACCTTTGCCAGCTTGCTGGCGGTGCGGTTGCCCGGCAGGTTCTTTTCGCCGCCCGCCTCAAGGTTGAACTTGACCGCGCCCTTCCCCCTGCTCTTGAAGTCTAGAAGCTCACGCGCTTTGCCGAAAGTCGTATCTCCGTGAAGCTCCAGGTAGTCCAGCAGCTTCTGGCGTTCATCAGGGGTCAGCGGACGCTCGTCAGGTTGCGTGAGCTCCAGGTCGTTCACCCGCTGCAGGTAACGGAAACGCTGCGCGTCAAGGAGCGCCCAGGGCGCACGGCGGCGGCCTTTCTCCAGTTCGCACTTGCCCACGAGGTGTTTCGCCGACTTCAAGGGGCGTTGGTGGAAGATGGCGTGATGAACCGACTCGCGCAACTCATCGGTGAGAACTGCGGGATAGTGCTTCTTCTGCGCTTGCCAGATCAGCGCAAACTCGTCCTGGTACATCTTCCGCGAAGTATAGCGGGAGCGGATGCGCTGCTCTTGGCGTTTCAGCGTGGCGAAGTACTCGCCAAGGCTCCGGAAGCAGCCGGATTCAATCTCTGCCTGAAGGCGGCTGATACCATCCTTCACGATGCCTTCGTACTCATCATCCTTGGCCCGGCTGCTCTCCCTGCGGTTGCTGAGGAACCCCCGGCGCTGGGCCAGGTGGTAGAGGGCTCGCCCAAGCTCATAAGGCTCCAGCTTTTCATCAAGGGCTCTGGCACGGAGGCCGTAAGGTGAATCCATCTGCGCGTCAAGCGCTTCAAAGAACCGATGACGCGCTTCCGCCGTGCTGGTATCTCCCGGAGGCAGCAGGCCGGCGGCCTGGAGAACGTGCGCTGTCTTCGCCAGCCTGCGGCTGCGGCGCTCAAGCTGACGGCGTATCAACCGCGCGCTTCGGCGTTCCAAATTGCGCGATTCTCCCTTGCCGTCCTTCTCCAGTGAATCCAGCCCCGCCTCAAAGACCCTAACGCCGGCGGAGACTATCCGCTTGCCCTCCTCGTCCAGCAAAGCCCATCCCAGTGAGTTCGGTCCGATGTCCAGCCCGAGTACGAGGTGATGTGAGCTCATTGGATACCCCCATTGACAATCAATACGGAAAGATTATACAATATACGTGGATGCCAAATCCTAGTAAGAGGCTGGGCTTGCCCAGTCTCGGAGGGCTTGCTCTTCGGAGCACCCGGCGCCTGTACACAGCTTGCTGTTCTTACAGGCGCTTTTGCCTTTTCGGGCGAGATGTGTCTGGCTCTGCTGCGGTTGCCTGATTTCCTGCGGGCGTGTATGCTATCCCTATCAAGCGCCGGGAGGGGAAGCCAGTGGCCGGGACGCTGGGCTACACGGGGCAACTCATCAGCAGCAAGCGCGGCGGTCGGCGCAGACGGGACCATCTACTTCGGCGATGAGGGCGGTTA
>CAZXPM010000189.1:0-3213 GCA_964643155.1 uncultured Planctomycetales bacterium
GTGCCGGAGCTTGGGGGAAAGGACTGCACGGCCGCGCAGGAAGAGATCATGCGTTCCGGACTCGCCCTGGGCTTGGTCAAGAAGGTATACACCAAGAGAGCCCGGAGGGGCGAAGTGATACACCAGGCCCCGCCGGCCGGGAAGGTCTTCACTTCGCCGGTCAAAGTTGACCTGACGATTGCGTCTGCCGAAGCAGGTATGACCGTCCCCGTCCCGGCGCTCGTCGGCCGCCACCTTTCTGAAGCGGAGGCAATGCTGCACCAGGACAACCTGGCAGTGGGGCGGGTGTCTTACCGGCTCTCCGAGACTTCGTTGCCGGGAGAGGTGCTTGCCCAGACGCCTGAAGCGGGAAACCCGGTGCAGCCGGGGACCGCCGTCAGCCTGGAAGTCGCCATCCCGCAGTCCATGAGTACGCAGATTGCCACGACCTTCCGCTTCCGCTTCCAGTTGCCGCCCGCCCTGCCTGAAGGCGACCTCAAGTTGGAGATAGAAGATTCCCTCGGAAGGCAGGTGGTGTTCAACGAGACGGTCAAGCCCGGCGAGCTGATCGAGCAGGCGTTTGCGGTTCAGGGAAAGGCCAGAGTGCGGGTGTACCTGGATGGGCGTCTGCTGCGGGAGGACCTGATATGAAGCTTGCTCCGTCAATACTGGCCGCCGACTTCACTGACCTCCAGCAAGCGATTAAGCTCATTGAGGTTGCGCGTTGCGAGTTTGTCCACTTCGACGTGATGGACGGTAACTTCGTCCCGAATCTCACCTTCGGCGCTGCCGTCATTTCGCAGTGCAAACAGCTGACAAACACGCCTTTTGACGTTCACCTGATGGTGACTAACCCTGCTGAGTACGTTGACCCGATGGCTGACGCCGGGGTGGATGTGCTGTCGTTCCATGTAGAGGCGGAGAAATACTCCCCGCGCCTCATCAGGCGTATCCAGGAACGCAACATGATTGCCAGCGTGGCGGTCAACCCGCAGACCTCCCTGACCGCCATAGAAGACATCCTCCCGCTACTGGACAACGTGCTGCTCATGAGCGTTGACCCTGGCTTCTACGGTCAGGAGTTTATCCAGACAATGTTCCACAAGATTGAAAAGCTCCATGCTTTCCGCGAAGACCACGAGCTGCTGTTCACCATTCAGGTAGACGGCGGCGTGAACGAGGATAACCTGGAGACCCTGCGCCAGCTTGGGGTTGACACCGTGGTGGCCGGCAAGGCCTTCTTCCAGTCGCCGGACCCGGTGCTGTTCGCCACGCGGGTGCACGGCAGCCGCCGGCGCTTCCATGCCTGAAGTCCCGCCACTGCGGGCGCATCAGTCCGCCGGCGCTGTTTCCTCCGGCACTTCCTCCCGGAAATCCACACTGCTGGCGCCGCTCATGCGCCGGTAGAACAACAGAAGCAGCCCGGCCAGCAGCACCGGCACGCCAAGCAATACCGCCTGGAGGACAAAGGCCAGCGATCCGAACTCTGTGTCCAGCCCGAAATCCCGCGTCGCCATCAGCAAGTAGCCCACGCCGAGCAGCACCAGCAGGCTGCCCGAGAGCTTCGGGTACCAGTGCGCAACCACCGTGACCAGGATGATGAGCAGCGGGATGAACATCTGGGGGGTGAAGATGTAGTTGCAGCGGACGGCCTCCAGCACCGCAATCAAAACGCCCGTTGCATAACCCAGGGTCAAACCCAGCCGCCTGGCGTCGTAGGTGAAGCCGAGCGTGGCTATCAGCTTGTACGCGACCGGGACGATCAGGAGAACGAAGAACTCCGGCTCAAGCTTGGGACCCTGAACGATGCTCCGTCCGATGAATACAGCCGCGATGGTCAGCAAAGTGATGTAAAAGGCTATGTGGCTGCTGCGGTAAGAGATGAACGTAATCCGTTCATCCCTTTCCGGGGCCAGCCCAATCTCTCGCACCAGCGGGCCGGCCAGCGCCAGCAACACCAGCAGCAACAGGTACAACGGCTGTAGCGCCAGGCCAAGCACTACGATGATGATGGTGAGTGTAATCATCACCCAGTTGTAGACAGTGAGCTTGCGCAGCTGCTCCAGCGCCTGCTCCTTAATTGTCTCCTTCATGTTACTCATAGTCTTCCCCCGTGAGTGCAAAAAGATCTTCCACCCGCACCGCCAGCGCCCGGGCCAGCTTCAGCGCGAGTTTCACCGATGGATTGTAGTTCCCGTTCTCAATGGCGATAATCGTCTGCCGGGTTACCCCGGCGCGCTCCGCCAGTTCCCTCTGGGTCATCCCACCCGACATTCTCCTGATTTCCCCTAGGTTGTTGCGCAAGGCCACCACCTTGGTAAACTTAGTTACGCCCAACCTAGCATATGCCGCCCATAATGTCAACCGCGCTTTACTTTGTAGGCCCCTGCGAAGGCAAGTGTAACGCACCTTGTACGCTCAGGGCAGCACTATATCCAGCCCGTACAGGTGGACATCCCCGAAGAAGTCTGCCGCCTGACCGGTTATCGTCTGCAAGTAGTCTCTCAACTCGGCGTACTTAAGTCCGGCAAAGGGCAGCCTAAGCCTGCACCCCCAGGAGCGCTTGCCCTCCATCTGGCCATACCCTACCTCCATGAAAGCAAAGGGGCGTGCGCTCACCGACCATGATGAGCTCTCGGCAGGCGAGGGTTCAGGTTTGGCGCCAGGCCGGTGGAACCGCCATGTGACCGTCTCGCGGGATTCGCCCGCAACACTCAACCAGGCTGCCGGCAGCACGCGCCATCCTTTTCGCCGCTCTTTCCTGCGCGCTTCCTCTGAAAGGCCTGCAGGCAGCGAGAGCTTCCGCATATCTAGCTGGTGGCGTGAAGAGGCGAGGCGCAGCCAGGGGAGGCCGGCCAGCCACCCGTGCGAATACCCTTCGCCGCTGATGAGCGCATCCGGGAAGGACTGGGGTCGTGGCGAGCCTGGCACCACGGCCAGTGACCGCTCGCTGTAATACGAGCGCTGGAACCGCCGGTAGGATAGGCCGTAGCGGAGCGGCAATGACCCCAGTGCGTACGCCACCCAGTTCTCGTCACCCTTCACCTGCTCGCGCCTGTAAGGGAACCACCCGCGGGGATGGTTGCTGAAGTCGTAGCCCTGCTCATCAAACAGGCTGAATCCCAGCGCAAATGATCCCAGCGGCAACGGGAGGACGACCGACTCGAAGTCGTTATCCAGCTGGTCCATTTCCCCCCCGGCGAAAGCGGGCTGGAAATGGACCAGCTGGATAAC
>CAZXPM010000190.1:0-1577 GCA_964643155.1 uncultured Planctomycetales bacterium
CCCCATGGCGATGATGGCACCGTGGTGGCGCTGCGCCAGCTCCATGCAGGCGTCAACGATGGCCTCAAAAGTCGCGGAGTCCTGGGCCTCCGGCGCCGCCACGTCCGGCAGCGGGAAAAACACCGCGAACAGCCGGCTGGTGCGCCCCGCCCGCTCCAGGAAGCGGCGGATCTCCGGCACGAAGATGATGATGAGCGCGAAGGGGACGAAGAACAGCAGGCGGCCCAGTATCATGGAAATGACAATCAGGTGGAGGTAGGTCGCGGCCACGTAGATGACGGCGAGCACGATAAGGCCCTGCACCAGGCCGGCGGTCTTGGTGCCGCGCACCGATATGAGGATGTAATAGAAGAGCACGGCGGCGAGCAGTATCTCCACCGCCTGGCGGCCGTATTCATGCACCAGCGTCAGGAACGTCTCCCACATGGCCCAATCACTGATTGTAGCATAGCGGGTGGAAGCCAAAGCGGTAGCGGACGCCGAGTGCGCCCCCGCGGCGGGCGGTTGTTGCGCTCCCCTGCGGCATAACCCGGCTCCCCTGAGGCAATCATACCACGAAGCGGTTGCCTGTCCCACCGCCGCCAGGGCTGCGGCGGAACAGCGCCGGCGGCTCCAAGGAGAGGGAAGAACCGGGCAGGCGAGCCCGACCCGCTCAGCGCCGTGACTTGCGCTGGCAAGCATCCTTCCGATATGCTAAACTAGTCTGACCCGCCGCAGGACTGGCGGGTTTTCGCGCTTAACGCGCTGGCTGAGCGCAAGGCGGACGGACGCAATGGCAGGCGAAAAGGTCAACATCGCCAACCGGAAGGCCCGCTTCCAGTACGAGATACTGGAGGAGTTTGAGGCCGGCATCGCCCTCGCGGGCAGCGAGGTCAAGTCGGTGCGCCTGGGCAACATCTCGCTTTCGGAGGCCTACTGCAAGTTCGTGGACGGGGAGCTGTTTCTCGTGGACTGCCGCATCTCCCCTTACAAGCAGGCCGGCGCCCACACTGACCTCTCCCCCACCCGGCCGCGCAAGCTGCTGCTGCGGGCGGCGCAGCTCAAGCGCCTGCAGCAGAAGGTGACCACCAAAGGCCTGACCATCGTCCCGCTGCGGGTCTATAATAGTGGCCGCCTGATCAAGGTGGAAATCGGGCTCGCGCGCGGCAAGCGCGTGGGCGACAAGCGCGAGACCATCCGCCGCCGCGACGAAGAACGCGAAGCCCGCCGTTTCACCAAGAGGCACCGGTGATGATTGCCAACCCCGAATCCTTTGAGCCGGCGCAGCTAGACCCCGACCAGCCCATCGGCATGTTCGACTCGGGCGTCGGGGGGTTCACCGTGCTGCGCGAGGTGAAGAAAATCCTGCCCCAGGAGCAGGTGGTTTACTTCGGCGACACCGCCAACGCGCCCTACGGCGAGCGCCCGCCGGAGCTCATCCGCCGCTGGGCGAAAAACAGCATTGACTTCCTGCGCGAACAGGGCGTCAAGGCCGTCGCCATCGCCTGCAACGTCAGCTCCAGCGTCCTTACGCGCGAAGACCTGGCGGCCTACCCCATCCCCGTTTTCGGCCTGGTCTACAACGGCGCCACCGCCGC
>CAZXPM010000190.1:1587-2062 GCA_964643155.1 uncultured Planctomycetales bacterium
GGTCATCCGCAGCTTCAACCCGCAGGCGGAAGTGGTGCAGAGCGCCTGCCCCCGGTTTGTGCCCTTCACCGAGAGCGGCGTGTTTGAGGGGCCGGAGGTGGACGCGGCGGTGCGCGAATACGTGGCGCCCCTGAAGCAGGGCGGGGTGGACACGGTCATCTACGGCTGCACCCACTACCCGCTGCTGGAGGGCGCCATCAAGCGCCAGCTGGACGGCGTCGTGCTGGTGGACCCGGCGGTGGAAGTCGCGGAAGAGCTGGCGGCCTACCTGCACAACCACAGTCTGCTGCGGCGCGCGGAACCTGCCGGCGACCGCATCTTCGCCAGCAAGCTGAACGAGCACTTCTTCGGCACCGCCGAACGCTTCCTCGGCCGCGACATCCGCACTCTCTCCCGCGAAGTGAGCCTGAACCGGCCCTGAGGCCGGCGCGCCTGCTATACTTCCCCCATGCCCGACAAGCGCACAGACGGCCGG
>CAZXPM010000190.1:2072-2431 GCA_964643155.1 uncultured Planctomycetales bacterium
CCCCCTCGCTTTTGAGACCGACTACCTGCGGCCGCACGCCACCCTCGTGGGCTTTGGCGACACCAAGGTGCTGTGCTTCGCCAGCCTGGAGGAACGCGTGCCCCCGTGGCTGCTGGGCGCGGGGCATGGCTGGATTACCGCCGAGTACAGCATGCTGCCCACCGCCTCACTCCCGCGGCAGAACCGCGAGCGCAACGGCCCGGGCGGACGAACGAAAGAGATTGAGCGCCTCATCGGCCGTGCCCTGCGGGCCTCGGTGGAACTGTCCGCCGTGCCGCCGCTGACGGTGAAGATTGACTGCGACGTGCTGGTGGCCGACGGCGGCACGGCGGACAGTTCCACCGAGGCCCGCAGGGCAC
>CAZXPM010000190.1:2441-3189 GCA_964643155.1 uncultured Planctomycetales bacterium
CCGCCGCCATCACCGGCGGCTTTGTCAGCCTGGCGTCGCTGCTCTACGCCGAACGCCACCGCTTCGCCCGCTCGCCGCTGCGCAGCCAGGTCGCCGCCGTGTCGGTGGGCATCTGGAAGGGGCAGCCGGTGCTGGACCTGAACTACGAAGAGGACAGCGCCTGCGAGGTGGACGGCAATGTGGTGAAAGCGGCTACGGGAGAGCTGGTGGACCTGAGCTTCACCGCCGAGCAACGGCTGTTTAGCGCGGAGGCGCTGGACGGGCTGCTGAGGCTGGCGGACAAGGGGCTGGCCGAGATATTCGCCAAACAGAAGGAGTGCCTGCCGGAGCGGCTCACTTTCAACGGCGAATAGAAAGCAAAACAGGCGGCAGGGACAGGCCCCACCGCCTGTTACGCAGCAGGCTGAGTGGTTACGCCTCGTCCTCGGGAACCGGCGCGCCCACGGGGCAGACCTCGGAGCACTCACCGCATTCGGTGCAAAGGTCCGCGTCAATTACCGCCTTGGCGCCGCCGTCAGGAACCGAGATCGCCTCCACCGGGCAAACGTCGATGCACTCTTTGTGCAGTTCGCATTTATCCGTGATTACGTATGTCATCAGGTATCCTCCAAGGGGGAATCTGGCGTGCAGAATATCACCGCTTTGGCCATATTGCAAGAGCCGTTATCGCGCGGTGCTGGCTAGCTCCCGCGTCCCCCGCCGGAGGAGTAGGGGCTGCCCCAGATCACAGGAGGGCGCGGACGCGACC
>CAZXPM010000191.1:0-3185 GCA_964643155.1 uncultured Planctomycetales bacterium
CTGCAGTAGTCAAACTCAATGCCCTGCCCTATCCGGATGGGGCCGCTGCCGATGACGAGCACTTTCTCGCCGCCCTTCCGCGTTACCGGGCGCAGGTCGTCCGCCCTGCCCTGCGTGGAGTAGAAGTAGGGCGTGACCGCGGAGAACTCGCTGGCGCAGGTGTCAACCGCTTTGAAGCAGCTCTCCACTCCCAGATCCACGCGCCGTTGTGCCACCTCGGCCTCTTCTCTTCCCAGCATCACGCCGATGAGCTTATCAGAGAAGCCGCTGCGCTTGAGCTTGCGCATGTCTGCTTCGTTCAGCCCGTCAAACCCGCGCTCGTGCAGGAAGTTCTCCATCTCCACCAGCTCGGAGAACATGCGCACGAAGTAAGGGCTCATCTGCGTGAGCTTGGAAAGGTACTCCACCGAGTGTCCCCGGTGCAGCGCCTCAAACAGGGCGTAGATGCGCCCATCGGTGGCGGTGGAGAGAAATGAGAGCAGCTCGGCGTCGTTGAGCTTGAGGAAGCGGTGTGTGTGGAAGCTCCACAGCTTCACTTCCAGGCTGTCCAGCGCCTTGAGGAATGCGCCCTTGAAAGTGCGGTCTATCGCCATCACTTCGCCGGTGCTCTTCATCTGAGTGCCCAGCCGACGGTCGGCCTCGCTGAACTTGTCAAACGGCCACTTGGGCACCTTCATCACCACGTAATCCAGCGCCGGCTCAAAGCTCGCCATGGTCTGCCCGGTCACCTGGTTCACAATCTCGTCCAGCCGCAGCCCCAGCGCGATCTTCGCTGCGACCCGCGCGATAGGATAGCCGGTGGCCTTGCTGGCGAGGGCGGAGCTGCGCGACACGCGGGGGTTGACCTCTATGACGTAGTAGCGCATGTCCGTCTGGCTCAGCGCGAACTGGACGTTGCAGCCGCCCTCGATCTTCAGCGCGCGGATGATGGAAAGCGACGCGCTGCGCAACAGCTGGTATTCACGGTCGGTCAGCGTGAGCGACGGCGCAACCACGATGGAGTCGCCCGTGTGGATGCCCATCGCGTCTATGTTCTCCATGTTGCAGACGGTGATGCAGTTGTCCGCGCTGTCACGCATCACCTCGTATTCCAGCTCCTTCCAGCCGACTACGCACTCCTCAATCAACACCTGGTGGTTGAGCGAGCACATCAGGCCGAGGGTGACGATATCGCGGAACTCATCCAGGTTGTACGCGATGCCGCCGCCCGTGCCACCCAGGGTGTAGCCCGGCCGCACAATTAGCGGGAAGCCGTGGTGGTCGGCGAAGCGCATGGCCTCTTCAAAGGTGTTGGCGGTGATGCTCGGCGGAATAGGCATGCCGATGGAGCGCATGGTCTCCTTGAACATCTCGCGGTCTTCCGCCCGGGCGATGGAAACAGCGCTGGTGCCGAGGAACTTCACCCCGTAGCGCTCACTGATGCCGCTGGCGAAGAGCTCTGTGGCAATGTTCAGGCCGGTCTGCCCGCCCAGCGTAGGGAGGATGCCGTCAGGCCGCTCGTTGGCGATAATCTTCTCCAGGTGCGGCAGATCCATCGGCTCCACGTATACGCGGTCGGCGGTCTCCACATCCGTCATGATCGTCGCGGGATTGGAGTTGACCAGCACTACCTCAACGCCTTCCTCGCGCAGGGACTTGCAGGCCTGGGTTCCAGAGTAGTCAAACTCGGCCGCCTGACCGATGACGATCGGCCCGTTGCCGATGACCATCACCTTGTTTATGTCTTCACGCTTGGGCATGGTGCATCGGTTCAGTCAAGCCGGAAGTAGTCTATCTTCATCGCCTCTTTGACCAGCGCGAGGGTCTCCCTACCCTCTTGGCGAGCTCTCTTGGTGCCTTCACGCAGTATGTCGCGTACTCGGTCAGGGTTCTCTTCATAAGGCCGGCGGCGGTCGCGGATGGGCGCCAGCATCCCGTTCAGGTAATCGGTCAGACGCCCCTTGCATTCCACGCAGCCCAATGCGCCGCTTTTGCAGTCGCGCTCAATCTCCGCGACCACATCGGGCGTCTTGTTCAGTGTGCCCTGGAAGATCTGGTGATAGGCAAACACGTTGCAGATGTCCGGGTGGCCGGGGTCGTTCTTTCGGATCTTCGCCGGGTCGGTGACGGCCTTCCACACCATCTCCTTCACCGTCTCCGGCGGGTCAGCAAGCGCAATGGCGTTGCCCAGGCTCTTGCTCATCTTGGCGCTGCCGTCCAGCGCGCGCAGGCGCGGAATCTCGCCAATGAGCGCCTCCGGCAGCGGGATTATCTCCTTGCCGCCCCCGTAAAGCTGGTTGAACTTGCTCACCACGTCGCGGGTCAGCTCAATGTGCGGCTTCTGGTCTTCGCCCACCGGCACCAGGTCAGCGCGCACAAAGGTGATGTCCGCCGCCTGAGACAGCGGATAGCCGAAGAAGCCGTAGGTGAGCTGGTCGAAGCCCGCAACGAGGTCGTCGCTGTGCGTGTACCCATACTGAATCGCCTCCGCCTTGGTGGTGGGATTGTGGCGGAGCTTGTTCATGTTGGTGAAGAGGCCGTAGATGACGGTTAGCTCGGCGATTTCGGGGATCATGGACTGCACGCACAGCGTCGTGACCTCGGGGTCAATGCCCACAGCGAGGTTGTCCATCGTGACGTCCAGCACCGCCTGGGAGAGCAGCTCCGGCCGCTCCCAGTGCGTTGTCAGCGCCTGGATGTCAGCGACCAGCAGGAAGGTCTCGTACTCGTGCTGGAGCTTGACGCGGTTGATGAGCGAGCCGACGTAGTGCCCCAGGTGGAGCTTGCCCGTGGGGCGGTCTCCCGTGAGTATGCGCTTGCGCCTGGTTTGGGTAGCGGACATCAGTCCGCCATTTTAGCACGCCCGCGCAGGTGTTCATTACGATGTGGGAGCGGCGGTCTCCCGGCCGCCGGGTAATTCCCGGCGTGAGCCGGGCAGCCCGGCGTCTGGCCCTCCTGAAGATGCCCCTGCCTATTCCCCAATCAGCGGAATGAACAGCTTCTCGTCCGCGAGCCGGGCGATAATCTCCTTCGGCCAGTTGACCGCCAAGTCCTCAGCAGCAGGATATGAGTATATGTTCTCCAGTTCGACCTCAAACTCCCCTATGAGTCCAAGTACCTGCAGAGCCAAATGGTAGTCCACCTTAGCCATCAACTCCTCGTCTTCCAGCTTCTCCAGAGCGCGCGCAGCGACCATGGCCATCTCG
>CAZXPM010000192.1:0-3163 GCA_964643155.1 uncultured Planctomycetales bacterium
GAAGTACACCGGGCCCCCAGTGCCGCGCGCATCCGCCGCGAGATTGTAGGCCAGCACTACGTTGTCAGCCCGGCCGATATCGCGGTTGGTGAATAGCTCGGACGCGGACACCATCGTCCAGGTGCCACGGCCGACTTTCGCGGCCACGAGAAACGGCCGGTCGGTTCCCTCAAACAGGTAGACAACACGTGCGGCCTGTAGAATCTCCTCATTCTCTCCCAGGGGCGGCACCATTGCCGGGGAGAAACCTCCGGCCTCCAGCAGCCTGATGCCGCGCAACGCTCCGGTCTTGACGCCATCGGGGAATATCCTCGTGTACCCGTCCCTGCCAAGCTCCCAGGCAATCTCGCGGACTTCCACCCCTGCTGGAAGCGGGGGCGGCTCAAGTTCGCCGCCCTCTGCCCGCGCCACCGTTCCCGGCTCAGCGGGAGCTGCTCCCCCGGGCGGCTCAAAGGCATGGTCCTGAAGTGGTGGCAGGTAAACGACGTTCAGGGCTCTGGCGGCTGCGGCTTCCCAGAGCCGGTCGCGATCCAGGTAGCGCTGCCAGCCCGAGTAGGGGATGTCGTCGCCCACGAACAGGGCTGACCCGTAAGGAGCCATCTCCGGCTCGTAACCGAAAAACGCGGGCTGCATCCGCTCGGACTTGAGCAACTGGTAGAAGGCGTTCATCCCCAAAGGCGTTGTGCTGGTGGCGGAGAGCGGGTTTTCCGCGGTGTCCCCGCCTGGCTGGGCCACATAGAGGAGCAGCGCGACGATGGCCGCGATAGCGGCCAGGGAGAGAAGCGTCTGGAGCCCCCTGCTACGCTTCATTGTCCTCTCCCCGTCCCGCGAACTCCCGCAGTGCTGCCGCCAGGCTGCGCGCCCGCTCGTAGTCGGCGCCTCTTACTTCTGCCCCTCCGTAGTATGCCTGCTCAAAACTACGGTTCAGCTGCTGGAAGGCCTCCACCGGTGCCTCCGCGGACGCGGCCAGCTCTGCCGCGAGTTTCATGCTGGGCGCATGTTTGGCGCTTTCGCCGAACAGGCTGTGCAGCGCGGCGTGGAACACCAGGCGTATGGCCTCAGTGTCATTCCCGTCCCTGTGCGCCTGCGCAGCCTTCGCCAACAGCTCTTCCGGCGTCATCCTGGTTCCGCCCTGCCCGTTCTGGGCCCTGGGAGTGTAGAAGAGGCTGTCGCGCAAGACCCGCCGCAGCATCTCCAGTAGCACCAGCGCGCAAAGCCCGATAACCACGAACAGCACCCACGGGTTGCTCTCACCTGCGCGGCTGACTCCACCGGAAACGGTTGCCCACAGGTCTTCCCAGAGGTCGCGCAGGCGCTGGAGCCAGCGGGGCAGGGGCTTCTTCACGCCGGCACCCAGGTCCTTGAATTGCGACTGCGACAGGATGCGCTTAATCTCGTTGCGCAGGCGCCGAGTCCGGGCGTCTTGTGCGCTGGGTGCGCTGGTTTCACGGGGCTCAGCCGTGGCGGTCGCATGCGGGCTCGCGCTCTCCTGCGGATGCGCCCTGGTTGGCATTGGGAGCAGGATGCATCCCAGCGCAGCGACAAGCACCATGGCTTTCAAAGCGGTTTTCATGCCGGCTGCCTCAATAGTACTGCGGCCAGTACACCAGGTCTATTCTCTTTCCTTTGCCCCGTTTGCGCAAATCGTAGAAAGCCCGGGACGAGAATCGGTCCAGCAGCACGTTCCCGCTCAGGCTCAGCACTCCCTTGCGGTGTGTCCGGGTGATGCGGCTGATATCCCATTCAATGACCCGGTTGGCGAAGTCAAGCTGCCCTTTCATCTCTTCGGCGAAGTCCCCTAGCGCCTTGGCCTTGCTGCCGTAGAGGGAAAAGTGCACGCGCACATTGTAAGGAGGCAACCGGTACTGCCGGCGGATGCCGTTCAGCTCCTCGCGCGCACGCTCCCCGCCCGCCCCCAGCAGGGTGCGGATAGACTCTGCAATTGCCTGCGGCGCAGCGATTACGCAGCGGACGGCGTTGGCCCCATAGAGTTGCCGCAGCCGGGCCACCTCCTCCACAATGGAAGCCTCCGGGGTGCTGCCCCGGCCCCGGGGAAGCAGTTCCTGCGCAACATAGATGATAGTCCTTGGACGGTAAAACTCCAGCGGTGTCAGCAGGGTGCTGGTGCCGATCAGGACGTCCGTGCGCGCGAGGTTGGGCACGCGGATTTTCTCGCGCCGCGCGCTGTCCAGCGGCCCTACCCGAGGTGTCGGGCGGTTGCCCGCCTCCTGCAGGAGCTTCCGCACCCGCCGGGCCAGGCCGACCACTCCAATGACCTCCACCCCCAGGTCCCGTGACCCGCAGGTGCTGCACACCGCGCCGCGCTGGCGGTAACCGCATCCCCGGCACAACACCTCGTGGGTCTCCGAAGCGAACACCAGCCTGCGGCTGCACTGGGGACAGCGCATGCCCTCGCCGCAGCTTGCGCAGAAGACCTCCTGGCCTCCGCCCACCGCGTTGTTGTACACCAGCAGCTGCTGCCCGGCGCTGGCGTGCTCCACCACCAGCCCGGTGATGCGGTCTATGCGCTCGCCGGGGTCGGCCGGGAGCGCGACCACTTCGGATTGAAGAGCCTCCCGCCAAACGCCGAGCGGTAGCGGCCCCAGTGGGAGCATCGTTACCTGCCCGCCGGTCGCCCGGCTGAGGCCCAGCAGGTTGGTGTAAGTATCGTAGCGGGGGTACTGCTCGGCGCGGAAGGGGGGCGCAGTTGGGTCAAAGACGATTATCTCGTCAATCTCGGCGTACATTGCCAGAAACTGGGCAGAGCGCCGGCCCACCACCATGCACGGGCCGGGGCCGGCCAGCATCTGGCCCAGCCGCCGGAAGTCGGCAGCTTTCATGGAAGTGTCAAACGCCAGCACCCGTTCGCTGAGCCGCGCCGGCACTTCCCCGAGCAATCGCTTGACATGCCACTCGGTGGGCACCAGCACCAGCCGGTTTCCGGTCTCGCGGGTTAGCAGGTCGGCCATAGTGCGGGCGGAGAAGAAACCGCGCCAGTCGTCCCGGCGGCAGACGACCGGGTAGGACTTCGCCGGACTGATAGCGGCTGCGTCCAGGGCGCGGGTCACCTGTTCTGAGAACGCCAGCTCCGGCGGCAACTGGATTCCCGCTTCACCCGGCGGAAACAGCGGCCTCTGCCGGAGCGCCTTCGGCGGGGGGACGT
>CAZXPM010000193.1:0-306 GCA_964643155.1 uncultured Planctomycetales bacterium
GTTTCTGTGCAGGCAGCCGCAAGAACTCCTGCTCCCAGGCCTTGAGCAAGACTTGCACTGCATCCGCCGGCGCAAACTCGGAGAGCACCACGTCCGGCGATTCACCTGTCAGCAACGAAAGCGCTTCAGCCAGTTCCTCAGGACTCCCCCTGATAACCTTGAACAGCGCGGGAACCAGCGGCAGTCGCCTGAGATGATCCCAGCCGACGCGTTCTATCATCCCGCCGGCAAGGTCAAGCAGTAACAGGGCGCGGTGAAGGTTCAGCGGCCGCACGCGAACGATGCGCCCGGAGCGCAGGGCAATCC
>CAZXPM010000193.1:316-3137 GCA_964643155.1 uncultured Planctomycetales bacterium
CCAGCGGGAGATGAGATAACCGCTGCCTGATCCGCCTTAGGACATCGCCTACTAGTATGCTCATGGGCGGTTCTCCATCCTTGACATCATCTCGCCGTAGAACCGGACATATCCGAAGGGCGAGTCGGGGTGTGTGTCATCCGCCAGGCATCTGCCGATTAGTGGCACGTCAACCAAGTCTTCTGTCCCCGTGGCCAGTACGCCTGAGGCATCCAGCTCTACCCGCCTTAGAAGAAGGACCATAAAGCTCTGGCCGTCGGGATAGCGATGGACAGCTTCCAGCTTCGCAGTGGCAGCGCTTGAGTGCGCCAGCGGCACCTCACGCCCTTCAGGATAGTCGGTCGCATACAGAACCTTTAGCAACTGACCCGGCTCAATGCTGCCGCTTGAGACGAGGGAGAACTGCCTGTTCCCCCAGTCCGAGCTGTAGTCAACCTCGTCCGTGTAAAGGATGGAACCGTCCGCGCTTTTCACAATTGGCGCGCTGTGCGGGACAAAACGGATTTGCGACGGCCGCTGCTCATAAAGCCGAATGTAATCGGTCACCCCAAGGTTTGCGGCGTCGAGGCGAGTATTGGTCCCGCCCGCAAAGAAGGATACCGCGGCCGGGCTCAGCTCTTTGAAGCGCACCTCCAGCGTAAGAGCACGACGAAGGGGCACAAGGTGTCGTGCCGCCAGCTCCCCGGCCACGGGCTGCTCCACGACCAGGCGCTCGACCACCTTGTGCAGCGTAAGCCCGACTGCTAGACCCATATGCTGGTCATTCAGGTAGATCTCAGAGTCGCCGAGTGTGAGCGCATAGTAGTTAGTTGACATAGCTCCTCCTCAACTCACAGGCAGATTCAATGCGAGCGCGGTGGCCTGCACGACGTGCACCGCCAGTTCGGGTTGGTCTTGCAGGTGCAACTCCCGGCTCGTGATGTCGCGCAAAGCGATATAGTCAATCGGCTCATCAGAAGGCTCGCGCGGATAAAAGTACCGGGGAATCGTGAAGCCCGGGCCGGCTGAACGCAGCGTTGTCAGCGCCACCGTTGCCATCCGACGCGCAAGATGGCTCATATCGCCTGATGCCAGGCAGTAGATTGTGAAGCGCGCGCCGCTGAGCACTCCTTTGGGCCGCACGCTCGCTTCCCGCTGCTCTCCCCATACGACGCGGAAGCACGGAAAAGCTGCGTCCTGCTCCTCTGTGAACGCTATCTCGCCATAACCGGCGAGCTTGTCAGCGAGCCAGAGGTTAACACTGTATATGGTGTAGAGGATCACGTGATCAGCCTCCTGGCCAGCACGAGTTTGAGCGGCTCCAGGCCAAAGACCACCGGGGACTGCATCCGCACGACCTCCCATTCGGCGCCTTCAAAGAAAAGGCGGCTGCCAATCTCCACCGGGTTGCTGCCGTGAAGGACGAGCTTCTTAAGGCCGACTCGCTCCCTGTGGTTCGCGATAACCTCACGAAGCCCCTCCCCTCTGTTGCTGCCTGCATCGAGCACAAGCGGCATAGGCACAAGTTCCGTATCCTCATAAGGCCCGCTGGGTGGCTCACCCGCTTCCGGCAGGCCGCCGGAGAGCTGGCGCGTCCGCAGGAAGACCGGCGAACGGCTCCCGCCAAGATGCCGCAACAGCTCACTGAATACCCTTGATAATTCTTGCTTGCCCATCTCAATGTGGATAGTCTTCCATTGGCGCCACAGGCATCCTGTAGCCGCTGGACAGTTGGTCAATCTCCGCTTGCAGACGTTCGCAGACCTTCGTCAGGTCTACGCTCATTCCTGAGAGGTTCGTGCGCAGCGCCAGGCGGGACCGGGCAGCCCGGACCAAACTGAGGAGTTCAACGAGTACCGACCGCAGGTCTATCAGATACGTCTCTACGATCACCGTTGCGTCTTCCGCCGGTGGCGTCGCGAAGACCACGCGACCGCCGTACGTATCCACAATGTCGTCCGGCGAAGGTGTATAGCCCACGCCGTCAATCGCCAGCGCATAAGCGTCGTCAAGCCAGTTCCCGACACCCGCGTAATACGCGCCTTCGACATTAGCCAATCTCCTCAGGCGTATCCGGAGAAGACCTGCGTCCAGCTCCTGATAATCCACGCTGTTCTCAGCGAGGTGCCGCGCAAGGCGCTGTGTGACCTCGTGGTGAGCGTGAATCGACAGTAGCGCTTTCAGTTCCTCGTCCGAGAATAGCGGATCCGCCTCGTCGCGCTCACCGCAAAATACCCGGATGTAATCAAGGTTGGTGTTCATGGTTCTACCTGTTCACAGTACGATGGGGCGAGTTTGCGCACTTCGTAACCCTCGGCAGCAAAGCGCGCCGCGGCTACAGCGCCGACCTGGGCCACGCCGTTCTCGAACCAGTGCCCCATTTGCGGGCCGGTGTAGCGACGGTTTCCCAGCGTCACTTCAAAAACGCTTCCGTCCAGGTCCATAGCATCCATGATTTCCGTGAACATCTGCTGGCTTTCCGCCTTGGAATGTCCGACAACCATGCATGCCAGGCGCACGTAGCCGCGGGTACGCTCCATGCTCATCGCCTCACTACTGGTGAATGCCCCGCAGCCGCGCGGCGGACTTCGGGTTGAAGACGGCGAGCCCGACATACCACTCGATCAGAGTGCGATAGACGGGCGGATTCGCGATGAGCCCCAGGTCCTCAACCTGGATACCGCCGTTGCTCAAGCCGCAGAGGAACTCGTCAGCGCCGAACCTCACAGCATAGATGCTCGAGCACTCCGTCTCCGTGCCCACCGTCTCGTCGAAGCCCAGGATATCCTCGTCGTTGTTGTCCTTGTCCACAACCTTAACGGGGATGCCGTCGTAGTACGTG
>CAZXPM010000194.1:0-3133 GCA_964643155.1 uncultured Planctomycetales bacterium
ACGGCGTAGAGCCCGTTGGTCGTGAGTATCACCAGCGAGTAGGCCCCGCGCACCCGCTTGAGCGCCGCCAGCAGGGCGTCGTCAAAGCTCTTGCCGCTCTCCCACTCATGCACAAGCAGCAGGCCGAGCATCTCCGTGTCCGAAGTGGAGGATGGCGGGCGACCCAGGTTCACCAGCTCGGTTGCCAACTCCCAGGTGTTGACCAGGTTGCCGTTGTGCGCCACCGCGATGGTGCGTGACGGGTCGTCCTCGTTTTCAATCATGACGGGCTGGGCGTTGATCTTGGTGCTGCCGCCGGTGGTGCTGTATCGGTTGTGCCCGATGGCGGCGTCGCCCTTCATCATCATCAGTATCTCTTCATCAAACACCTGCTGCACCAGACCCATGTCCTTGTAACAGACGATGTGGCGGTCGGAGGCTACCGCGATGCCGCTGCTTTCCTGGCCGCGGTGCTGCAGGGCGAAGAGGGAGTAATAGGTTATGCGGGAGACGTCGCGCCCGGGCGCGTAAACCCCGAACACACCGCATTTGTCCCTGGCTTCCTGCACGGTGAAGGCGGCTAGATTATACACTTCTGCCGCTGGGGCACAAGGTATAATCTATACGGATGCGGTATCTGGACTGGGAATTCTGGGCGGCCAACCCGTTTGTTCCGTGGGACCGCATTTGGGCGGCAGCGGTCCTGGCCGTCTACCTCTATCAAATCTACTGGGTCTACCGCGACGCCCAGAAGCGGTTCGCCAACGGCGTGTGGTTTGGTCTGCTGGCAGCGGTGCTGCCCTTCGGCGGCTGGCTGTTCTACCTGCTTTACCGGGGCAGCAGCCTGGTGGACTACGACATGATTGACCTGCGGGAGCGCATCTTTGAGCGCTACCCCGCCGTGGAATACGACCTCTACCTCGCCTACAAGCGCCAGGAAGCGCTGGACAACACGCTGGAGCGCGCGAAGGCCTTCTTCTTCGCCGAGGGCGTGGGCGCGCTGGAAGCCGCCACCGACACCTACCCCGAGCACATCATGCGGTCGCGCGAGAAGGAGCTTGCCGCCGCCCGCGAGAAAAGGGTGCGCGAAGCCTATGACCGGGCGCGCGCGCGCGTGAGTGAGCACGCCGCCTCCACCGCTGAGACCGTGAGCCGGATTCTCAGCCCCCGCCGCAGGCGGCTGGAGGAGAAGCTGGAGCTGATGGACGCGCTCACCGAGGCGCCGTTGCCCGATCCGGAACTGGAAGACCTCATCTACCAGGGCAAGCTCCGCGTCGCCAGGATGTACTGCGAAGACCAGCTCCAGATTGCCAAGGAGATGAACGACGAGCGCCGCATCCTCTCCTACCAGAAGCACCTCCTGCGCGTGGAGGGTCTGTTGGGGCGGGAGCACCGGGGCTAGGCTATCAGGAATGTAGTATCATATGGCGGGAACCGTATGAGCACCGCCGACACCGCCTTTGACCAATACGTCAGGTCCTTAAACGAAGCGCTGCGCACGGGCCACACGACCGAGCACACGCACCGCCACACGCTGCAAACGCTGATAGATGCGCTCGTGCCCGGTGTCAAGACGGTCAACGAGCCGGGCCGCATCAAGGATGGCTCGCCGGATATTCTTATCCGCAAGGGCGAGACCATTCTGGGCTACGTAGAGACTAAGGACATCGGCGTTGACCTCTCCAGATGGCCGCGCAGCGATCAGGGCAAGCGCTATTTGGCTGCGTATGAGAACATGTTGCTTACGGACTATGTGGATTTCAAATGGTTCGTAGAAGGACAAGAGCGCGACGCGAAGAGCCTAGGCAGCACCAAAGGCGGTAAGCTGGCGACGACCACTGAGAACCGTGAGCTTGCCCGCCAGTTGATAGCTGATTTCCTCAGCCAGCAGCCACTGAAAGTCGCCCAGGTGGACGAACTGGCGCGGCGCATGGCGGCAAAAGCCCGAGAGATAAAGGAACACCTGCTGAAGGAGCTAAGAGACAAAGACTCGGCAAGCCCGCTTTTTCTGCAGCTAGAGGCTTTCCGGCAAACACTATTGCGCAGCCTGACCGAAGAGGAGTTCGCCGATATGTACGCGCAGACGCTGGCTTATGGCCTTTTCGCCGCGCGTGCTCAACACGATACGATGAACCGTTCGCGCGGTTTCACGTTGGCGCAAGCCGCAGCTTACATTCCCCAGGCGAATCCCTTCCTCCGCCAGCTCTTCCGCATCGGCGGCGCGGAACTGATGGACATGAAAGAGGTCGCTTGGCTGATAGAAGATCTGGTTCAATTCAGCTTCTCAAGCATTGCGACTTATCAGAGGTGATGCGCGACTTCGGGCGGAAAATGGGGCGTGAAGACCCGGTGGTTGACCTTTACGAGACCTTCCTCAAGCACTACGATCCAACGACGCGCGAACGGCGCGGCGTGTATTACACGCCCGAGCCGGTTGTCTCCTATATCGTCCGCTCCATTGATGAACTTCTCATCAAGGAGTTTGGCAAGCCCCTCGGCCTCGCCGACCCGGAAGTAATGATATTGGACCCGGCGGTGGGAACCGGCACCTTTCTCTACTACACAGTTAAGCTCATCCACCAGCGCATCATCGCTACCCAGGGCAAAGGCGCGTGGAAACCTTATGTGCGGGAGAAGCTCCTTCCGCGCATCTTCGGCTTTGAGTTGCTGATGGCCCCCTACACTATCTGCCACTTGAAACTGGGCCTATTGCTGCAAGACCTCGGTTATGAGTTTGACGAGAAGGAGCGCCTTAACATCTTCCTGACCAACGCGCTGGAGCCGGGGATACCGCGCCTGAAGGGAAAGGACTCCTCCACGATGTTTGTCTTCGCGGACGAGATTGCGAAGGAAGCCCAGCAGGCCGCGGACGTGAAAACTAACAAGCCTATCTGGGTGGTGATGGGCAATCCACCGTATTCCGGGCACTCGGCCAATAGAGGCCCGTGGATTACCGACCTGGTGAGAGACTACAGCAAAGGTGTCAAGGGTCTTGACAAACCGGCCCAGGCGAAATGGCTACAGGACGACTACGTCAAATTCCTACGCTTCGCGCAATGGCGGATAGAACGCACAGGATACGGTGTAGCGGGGATGATAACCAACCACGGCTGGCTGGATAACCCGACTTTCCGGGGAATGCGCGAGAAGCTGC
>CAZXPM010000195.1:0-3076 GCA_964643155.1 uncultured Planctomycetales bacterium
GCGGCGATGTGCCTCTGCCTCCATCTGCTGGAGCCGCAGAGCAACGGCCTGGGCGGCGAGGTGCCGGTGCTGCTGTATTCGGCCGCCGAGCAGCGGGTTTTCGCTGTGAGCGGACAGGGCTGGTCGCCGGCCGCGCTCACGCTGGAATGGTGCCGCACCCACGGCGCCACACTTATCCCCGGCGACGGCTTCGTCCCCGCCTGCGTCCCTGCCACCATCGGCACCTGGATTGAGGTCCTCACGCGCTTCGGCACCCTCAGCTTCGCCCAGGTCGCCGCGCCCGCCGTTGAGCTGGCCGAGCGGGGCTTTCCGGTTTACCCGCAGCTTCACGCCTCGCTGGCGGCCAGCGCCGCCAGGTTCGCCGAACGCTACCCCACCACCGCCGAAGTCTACCTGCCGCAGGGGCGCGTACCGGAAACCGGCGAGCTGCTGCGCAATCCCGGCTGGGCGGAGACGCTGAAGCTGCTCGGCCGCGAAGAACAGGCGGCGGCAAGTCAGGGGCGCTCCGCTGGGCTGGAAGCCGCGCGCAGGGCGTTCTATGAAGGAGCCGTTGTTGAACGCATCCTGGATTTCATCAGCGCCTGCGAAGTCCCCGACGAAACCGGCGGGCAGCACAAAGGGCTGCTGGCTCACGGCGACTTCGCCCGGTGGCGCGCCACCGTGGAAGAGCCGGTGTCGCTGGACTTCGCCGGCCTTACGGTGCACAAGTGCCCCCCGTGGTCGCAGGGGCCGGTCTTCCTGCAGCAACTCGCGTTGCTCTCCGGCTACGGCCTGAAGACGCTGGGGCACAACTCCCCCGAGTACCTGCACACCCTCGCCGAGTGCTCCAAGCTCGCCTTTGCCGACCGCGAGGCTTACTACGGCGACCCGGCGTTTGACGCGGTCCCGCTGGACGTACTGCTCTCGCCGGAGTACGCTCACTCCCGCCGCAATCTTGTCTCTGATTGCGCCTCCGCCGAGCTGATTCCCGGACGCGCCGGGACGAGCCCGCCCGGCGTGGATTACTTCAACGTCGCCGCCGATAACGCCCGCGCGCTCGGCCTGGAGCCGGGCGGTGCCACCGGCAAAGGCCACAGCCACGCCCACATCGGCGACACCACTTACCTCTGCGCCGCCGATGCGCAGGGCAACCTCGTCTCCGCCACTCCCAGCGGCGGCTGGATCGGCTCTTCGCCGGTGATCCCCGGACTGGGCTTCCCGCTGGGCACCCGGGCGCAGATGTTTTATCTGAATCCCGTCCGCCCCAACGCGCTTCAGCCGCACAAGCGCCCGCGCACCACGCTGACGCCTACGCTGGTCACCCGCAACGGCGCGCCGGTGCTGGCTTTCGGCACCCCCGGCGGCGACAGCCAGGACCAGTGGACGCTCCAGTTCTTCCTCAACCACGTGGTGTTCGGGATGGAGCTGCAGGCCGCCATTGACGCGCCCACCGTCCACTCCGAACACTTTCCGTCTTCGTTTTACCCGCGTAAGGCGTATCCCCGCCGCCTGGCGGTGGAGGGCCGCATCCCGCGCGAGGTGCAGGCCGCGCTGGAGCAGCGCGGCCATGAGCTCGTCCCCTCCGGCAATTGGGCGCACGGCAAGGTGCAGGCGGTGCGCATTGACCGCGAAAGGGGTGTGCTTTCCTCCGCCGCCTCCCCCCGGCGCGGCACAGCTTACGCCCTCGCCTGGTAGGCACTCAGCTGGTTCGGCATTCTACCTGCCGCTGCACCCACCCCGTAACGAGGTTAAATCCCGGATTCGTATCATATGTGCGTTTACATCTATGTCACAATAGTGTAATGTAGCCTCATCAAACGGCCTCCAAGCAGGTTAGGGGAAAGACGATCCGGGCCGGCGCAGGCATTAGTCTCGCCGGCTTTGGCGTTTGGGCGGCCGTGAATGGAGGTCAGGGCAAGATGCGTGGAAAGAGGCTACTCATGCGGCATGCGGATGTTTACGATGCGCCCGGCGGCAACCGCGTTCTATACGGCAACCTGCCGGGCTTCTGGCTGACCCACCTGGGCATCCGCCAGGCGCAGGCGACCGGCGACTACATCCGCGACCACTGCAAACTGGACAGGGTGATTTGCTCGCCGCTGGAGCGAACGCGCCAGACGGCGGAGATAGTGCTGTCGCGCACCTGCTGCGGCTCCGAGCTGGTGGTGGAGCCCGGCCTGCGCGACATCGGGGTCGGTCCCTGGGAGGGCAGGGTCTCCCGTGATGAGTGGAGCGAGAAGCGCCACGAGTTCTGGCGGCGCCAGCTGGAGCGCGCGGAGGACGACCTGGAGCACCCTGAAGAGATGCAGCAGCGCGCGCTGGAAGTATTCCACCGCCATGACGGCGCCGATCCCGACGCCAACATCCTCTTCGTCTCCCACGGCGACATCATCAGCTTCATCCTCCAGCACTTCGCCGATGAGCCGCTGGAGCCACTCGTCCACTACCACCGCGGCGTTAACAAAGCCAGCCTGTTCCAGGTGAAAATCGGTCCCCCGCACCGCATTGACAAGCTCTTTGAGCCCTCGGAGTACGGCACCGTCTACCCCCGCCCCCTGCCCCCCGGCGTCCTCCAGCCTTAGTTCTATTGGTAGCCGGAGTCGCGGCTTTCCAGCCGCGATTCTCACTGCAACAGGAAGTGGGGACTTCAGTCCCCGCGCATTTCAGAACGGCGCTCGTGAGCGCAGCCCACCTGTTGACAGCGAGCGTTGCGCTACTTTGAGTAGGCCCGACTCACCAGCCCGGCATCTGTCCGATAACCAACAACAAAACTCCAACAACCATCTTCTCACGGCAGCCAGACCGGCAGCTCTTCCCGCTCCGCCCGTTCAAAGTTGAAGCTGCCCACGCTGATGCGGACGCGCCGGCGCACCTCGTAGCGCTCCGGCTCAAAGTAAGCCTCGCCCACGAACCGCCGGCTGTCGCCGGTGAAGTACATGGCGTATCCCTGGTAGGGGAAGACCATGGTGTAGTACTTCCCGCTGCGGCTGTAGTAAACCTCGTAGGGATACAGCGTGATGTCCGCGATCTGGTCAATGTAGGTCGCCAGCCGTTCCATCCGGTAGGTGGAGTACACGAAAATGCGCGACACCACCGC
>CAZXPM010000196.1:0-769 GCA_964643155.1 uncultured Planctomycetales bacterium
ACTTCATCCGCAGCCGGGATTTCCTCTCCGGCGAAGGCGGGCTGAAGCGGGTGGTGTGGATGCCCAGCATGCTCAAGGAGCGGCTGGGACTGCAGAAGTTCACTTACATTGCGACCGAGCGGGAGTGCAACAGCACTACATCCCTCCGGTCGTTCCTGCGCGATCGCGGCTTTCGCGTGTGAGCGTTAGCTGCGGAGCTTAACTCCAGTGGGATGGAGGATGACTGATGGATTTTGCCGTGGCTGAATGGAAACCGCCGGAGCGGGACTTCAAGTTCTGCGGAATACAGGCGCGCCTGTTCTCCCGCGATTGGCGCGAGAACCAGCGCGAACTGCTGGATCTGTTCGCGACGCTGCCGGATGAGGAGTTTGACCTCATCGTCACGCCGGAGGCCTCCAACCTCTACTATCACTATGACCTCATACGCCAGCTGAAGGGCGGCGAAGAGCGGGAGTACATAGCGCCTTTCGCCGAGATAGCGCGGGAGCGCGGGGCGCATGTGCTGATTGGCAGCCTGATGGTGCGCGACGGGGACACTTTCCGCAACCGGCTGCACCTGCTGAATCCGCAGGGAGAGGTGGTGGGAACCTACGACAAGATCCATCTCATCCGCCTGTTTGGCGAGCATCTGCATTTTACTCCCGGGGAGAAGCTGCTCACCGCCGAGGTGGCCGGATGGAAGCTGGGATTCGCCATCTGCTATGACCTCCGCTTTGCTGAGATGTTCCTGAACTACGCGCTGATGGGCTGCCACCTGCAGGTGTTGCCC
>CAZXPM010000196.1:779-3047 GCA_964643155.1 uncultured Planctomycetales bacterium
TGCCCTCCTGCTGGCCGGATGTGCGGCTGAAGCACTGGTATCATCTCTACCTGGCGCGGGCGCAGGAGACCCAGTGCTTCTTTGCGGGAGTGAACCATGGGGGCACAGACAGCGAAGGCCGCACGTACCGGATGAGCGTGGTGGCGGATCCTGACTGCGAGATGTTGGCGGAGCTGCCGGAGCCCGAGCCCGGTATCCTGACAGCCACGCTGCGGCCGGAGTCACTGGTAGAGCAGAAGCAGCTCTACGACCTCATGGCCGGTCGGAAACCCTTCCCCTTGCCATAGGCGCGATTACCCCACGGCTTCTTCTACGCCTTCGTCGCCATCGTCCGCGTAATCGCCGTCAGACGTGGCCTGCTGCTGCGAGTTGTTCGCGCCTTTCGCGACCAGTATCGGTATCATCTGCTGGTCGTAGATGACCCAGTCGGTGGGCAGGCTGACGCGGAACTCCGGGTCGGGCACTTCATCCTCGCCGGAGTCGCCGGAGTTATTCTGCGGAGGCGTTTCCGGCTTCAGGATAGTGATAACGACCTCGTTATTGAGCGGGGTGGACAGTGCGCGCTCCAGAATCTGATCAAGGCTGCGCATCTCGCGCGGAACATTGACGAAGGCGCCGCCGCCAAACAGCGAGCGCCCGCGTCCGCCGAACTCGTTGTAGATGGACTGGAGCATACCGCCGCCGTGAACCATGATGGTGGTTGCGCCCGCCGGGAAATCCTCCGGCAAGGTGAAGTGGATGGTCTGCACGACTGCGTCTTCCCGGAAAGGCTGCAACGTCACTTTGATTCGCAGGGCGTCGCCGGGATGCACTGTCTTGGGTTTGGGCGGCATCGGCGGAGCCTCTTCATCCGAGGGCATCGGTGGCATTGGGGGCATGCTCTCCTGCAGGCGGTATTCGGCGCTGCCGCCCTCCTCGGGGGCATCCTCCTGGCCGTTGCCGTCAGGGGCCTCTTCCGGCGGCGCTTCGGCGGAAGGTCCGGGGGACTTCTCAGCCGCTTCATCCCCGGCTTCCGGTTCGTCTGTTTCGCCCGGCAGCAGCAGCCCTGCTTTCTCAATCGCCGCGTTTACGCGGTTGCGCGTGAAGTCTATGGTGGCGCTGATAGCTGTCAGTCTGGCTTCCTCGTAGATGTTGTTAGCGAGCAGGGATGCCAGCGGAAGCAGCTCCTCCCACAGGATGGCAGTTGGCGCCAGGTCGTCGTAGTAGTAGTTGACACGTTCAATGGGCTCGTCCAGCCCTTCGGCCGCAAGCGTGAACTTGACGCGCACGGTGCCCCCACGCGACGCGTCAATGGTGCGGCTGAGGCTCTCGGCGGCGGCCAGCGAGATGAGCAGGTCAGTCCAGTCAGGGTCTCGCACCAGCTCCACCTTGAATTCGCGGATTCGCTTGTTGTCCACGTCGTTGACCGTGAGGTGGAAGGGAATGGTGTCTGCGACCCGGCCGAGCAACCCGCCGATGGCGGCAGGGCGGTCCTGGGTCGCCGTGCCCACCGGCGCAACCGTGTAGCCCATCTTGAACGGGCGGATGGAGCTCCGGTGGGTGTAGGCGACATAGCACTTCTGCAGTGGCATGTTGATCGCGCCGGAGCTCAAGAACGGATGCCCGAAGGCGAGCACCTGGCCGATTGAGTCCACGTAGGTGACAGTGCCGATGGCGGAGAGATCAATGTCGCCCATCATCAGCGAAACGCCCACGGCGTCTCCTGGCCGCAGCGTTTCCGCGCCCTTCGGGTTGAACAGCAGCCCGGGCTTAAGGGGCGGCTGGACGATACTGCCTTCGGTGACGACGTCAAGGAACGGGTAGGCGGACGCTTTCTGCTTCACCGCTTCCAGGGACCTGGCGCTCAATCCGCGCGCGACCAGCGGCGCCACCAGCGGCACCGCCGCCATGGGCTGCTCCTCGGACCTGCCCTCATTGTGCTGCTTCGCCTCATCCCAGGATTCCAGGAAATATAGCCGGGGCTGCCTGCGCGGCTCCGGGATCACGGTGTTGCCGGTGAAGTCGCCGCGGTGGCGGTTGGGCAGCGCGGCGAGCATACTCTCAATCGGCGTGATGCCGCCGATGTGGGTGTCGCTGTAGGGGATGGCCGCGGAGACCGCGCCCAGCAGCTTCCCCCGAATGTACACCGGGCTGCCGGAGTAGCCTTCAGCGATGCCGCCGGACTCCTCAATCACCCGTCCGGAAAACCTGGCCAGCACGAGAGCTCCGCCGTCAAAGCCCTCTTTCGGCATTACGTCAATAATCTCCACGTTGAAACTCACAGGATCG
>CAZXPM010000197.1:0-3038 GCA_964643155.1 uncultured Planctomycetales bacterium
CGAGGGCGGCCGGCAGCTTCTCGGTGGAGCCGAGCCGGTTGCCCATCTGCTCAAGCAACCAGGCCACCGGGTACATGGCCATCAGCAATACGCTGGCGAAGAAGGCGTTCTTCACCAGGAACGCGGGCCGGGAGAACAGCACCAGCGGCAGCGTGTGCCCGAACAGCAGCAGCAGCACCGCCAGCGCCAGCAGCACTCCCAGGCTCACCCAGAACTCCGCCGCGGGCGGCAGCACCGCCATGCCTGCGCCGTGGTAAACGACCAGGAAGCTCAGCACCAGCGAGAGCGCGAAGGTGATATATCCCGCCGCGGTCAGGCCGAGCACCGTCCTCGTGGCTCGCCGCAGCAACCGCCGCAGCCGCTCCACATTCGGGTCTTCGCCCTTTTCCTCAAACGGCGAAATATCGCCCGGATCCAGGCTGTAGAAGCTGCCCAGGCAGGCCGAGCGGAAGGCGAACACCATCAGCGAGGCCAGCGCGACGAGGGCGCTGGTGAAAAGAAAGCCGGTACTTAGCGGGTCAGCGTCCAAACTCAATCACCTCTGTCCCCAGCGCTTGCAGTAACCGCCGTTCCATCTCCCCCATGTCCTCTCCCTCGCGGGCGGTCTGATGGTCAGCGCCCAGCAGGTGCAGCATCCCGTGCGCGGTAACGGCCACCAGCTCGTCCAGCGGACGGTTGCCGTTGCGCCGGGCCTGCCGCTCCACCTGCCGCAGATTCACCACCACGTCCCCCAGCAGCAGCGGCCGCTGGTTTGCCGCCAGCTTCAGCCCTGCCGGGCCGGCTCGGACGGTGCGGGGCTCGTCGCAGGGAAAGGCCAGCACATCGGTAGTCTCGTCCACGCGGCGGTACTGGCGGTTAAGCGAACGGATGTGGCGGTCGCCGCAGACAGTGACACAGGCTTCGTCGTCTTCTCTCATTCCGAGTAGCCCAGCAAGTTCCGCCGCTTTGCGCTCATACGCCCGGTAGTTGCGGGGCCGCATTCGCACGCGCCATTGGAAGCTCAGCATCGTAAGCAACCCAATTATAGCAAAACCGGCATCTTCTGCTAAGTTTGCCCAGTGGTCAGCACAAGAGATACTGAAAGACCGCTGACCGAGTGCTATCCAAGGAATCTGCTGCATCACAAAATGCTGAACACGATGATTCTATTGTATAATGACAATGTGTCGGATATGAAGGCAAATTGCGTGAATCGCTATCATTTGAATGCGTGTACTTGTACAGGAGACGTTGTAGATGCAGGAAATCGGCTGCAATCCGTTTATTGAAAGCGTGCTGTCGAAGTTAGCCGTGGAGTTGGAGAAGAAGACTTTTGCTGATGTTCTGGCGTATGTTGGTCCGCTCATATACGGTGTTGATGATTATATTAGGAGAGCTGTCGAGGAGTTGTGCGAGGAGAGAAAGAGCAAGGAAGAAGGCGGCGAGGATAGGAGGAAGCTGCTAGTTGTGCTTGAGACTGAGGGAGGTTACATGGAGACTGTGCAGAGGATTGTCGATATTCTCAGAAGGCACTATCAGTCGGTTGAATTCGTTGTACCGAATCACGCAATGTCGGCTGGCACTGTGTTGGTGATGTCGGGTGACGCGATTCATATGGACTATTACTCGGTTCTCGGACCAATTGACCCTCAGGTTCCATCAAAGGACGGTCGGAGTCAGGTCCCCGCCCTTGGTTACTTGGCGCGGTACGAGGAGCTTGTGAAGAAATCCAGGAGGGGGAAGTTGACTACGGCGGAAATGCTAATTCTGGTAGAGGGTTTTGACCAAGCAGAGCTGCATAAGTACGAACAAGCCAGGAATCTATCAATAACACTCCTCAAGCAGTGGCTTGTTGAGTATAAATTCAAGGATTGGAGAAGCACCCGAAGCGGAGGGAAGAAGGTGACAGCCAAGATGAAAGAGAAGAGGGCGGTTCAGATTGCGAGAATACTCAACGATACGAAGAAATGGCACACCCACGGGCGTGGCATCTCTATGGAGGTCCTTCGGAAGGAAGTCAAACTAGAGATCGAGGACTTCGGGTCGGACGAGGACTTCAGTAAGAGAATCCGTAGATACTACTCACTCCTGATTGACTACATGCATAAGCTAAGTTATAATGCTGTGCTTCACACGAGACTCGGGTTCTTACCCATGTTTCGGAGGTGATAAGTCGTGAAGAAGGGCAAAAGACTGGAGGGAATCCTGAAAGGCAATCCCAATGTGGATGAGAAGCTCTTTAGGCTCGCGCGAAAAGCGCTGGAAGAAGTGCGCGGGGCTCAACCAGAGAGAGAAGAGGCGGCTCCCGATATCGACGGAGACAGCTGCGACCATGTACCGGCGGAAAGGGACCGTAGAGCCGTAATCATAAGAACGTCTCTCTAGTTGTGTAACCAAGTCGTCCGCAGATTCAGGGGGCATACTGACCACCCCCTGAGCTACAATACTCTCCGTGGCCTTTGAGCTTGTAAGCCTTCCCTACGGGCGCGGAGCGCTGGAGTTGCGCCTGCCCGCTTCCCTGATGCCCCGCTTGCGCCGCGCCGGAGCCGCCTCGGTGGAAGCCCTGCCGGAGCCGCTGCAGGCGCTGGAAGAGGCGCTGCTGCGTCCGGTGGGCTCGCCGCCCCTGCCGGAGACCCTGCGCGGCAAGAAACGCGTAGTGGTGGTCGTGAGCGACCTCACCCGCAGCGTGGCCTATCCCCTCTGGCTGCCCTGGTTCCTGGACTTCATCCGCCGCCAATCAGACTCCGGCTGCCGGGTATCGGTGCTGATGGGCGGCGGCACCCACGAGCCGCCATCGGCGGACGAAGCGCGCGCGTTTCTCGGCATTGACGAAGAAGTCATCTTCCACGACAGCCGCGACGATGCTTCGCTCATCTCGCTCGGCGTCAGCACCCGCGGCACGCCCTTCGCTCTGAACCGCCTTGCCGTAGAGTCGGACCTGGTTATCGCCACCGGCGCTGTCGGCTATCACTACTTCGCGGGATTCACCGGCGGCATCAAGGCCGTCTTCCCCGGCCTCGGGGGCTTTGACGCAGTGGTGGCCAACCACGGCCTCTGCC
>CAZXPM010000198.1:0-2375 GCA_964643155.1 uncultured Planctomycetales bacterium
TCCCGTGCGCGAGATGGCGAGCGTCCTGGACCTGGACCTGGAGAAGGAAGTGGGGAACCAGTAGCCAGCTACCAGCAGGCCAGCAAGCCTGGATGAGAAAAGCCGGGCTGGTGAGCGCGGCTTGCCCGGCGGCGGCAGGCACCAGCCGGGTTGAAGCCTGGCGCGTGTGATGGAGCCCCTGGTGCCCAGTGCTCGGCTCTGCCAGAGCCGGGCCTATCATCAACCGTAGCAGCCGGGCTTCCGGGCGGGAACGCGCTCGCGGAACTTCGCCAGCGACCACTCAGGGACTTCCATGCTGTCAACTAGCTTGACCACTGGCAGCGATGGACTAGCCAGGAACTCCCGCGCCTGTGCAAGCGAAGCCGCCAGGCCGGGTGGGAGCTTGTCCGCGGAGGTGGAGGCCCACTCCGCCAGGGCGGCGGCTTCGGTGAGATGCAGCGATTCTCCTGCTTCAGCACTCTCGCGGGTCTGCGTCATCGTGGCCGCGCCGCCCGTCAATTCCAGCAGGCAGCCGGAGTACGTGTCGTGGACGGCGAAGCCGTCGGGCAGGAGGGCGAGGTCCAGCACGGGCTCCTCCAGGTCATAGGAACCGGCGCACTGGGCGAACAGAGCCCAAGAGCCGCTGCCTTCAAAGACGAGACGTGCTTCAACCGAGATCACTCCCTGGCTGCTGCGGGCGTAGAATCGACCCTGCGCGAAGGCCTTCAAAGCGGTGCGCAGGTCATCCCGCCAGGCCGCGTCTGGCCAACTCTGCGCCGGAGCGGCGAGGAGGTCTTGCGCCATTCCCCGAAGCGACGTGAGCACATCATTGACGCGCGCATCAGTGAAGCTTGACGCGACTGCCGGGTAGTCCTGACGGTCGGGGATGGTCAGGTAGAAGCTGGGGTAGCCGGAGCGCACCAGGCGAAGCGTGCTCTTGCCGGGATAAGAGCGCCACTGGAAAATGTCGCCGCCACGGGCAAGCTGGACGCCTTTCAAGCTGCTGTCAACGCGGACCTCTGAGAGCTCCACGCCGGAGATCGTGATTGGCTGTATTTGCGGCTCGCTTGAGTAGGACACGGAGCCGGGAGCATCATCGCGAATTGGTGTCTCCCAGGGGCAGGCCATACGTCTCATCCCGTAGCCCTCCGGCGGGGGCAGTAGCTTGAACTTGCGGGAGGCCAGCCAGTTCTGTGCGGCTGTCAACCGTTCCACCACTGCCGGCGCAATGCCAGGAGACGCACGAAGGACAGTGAGGCCCAGGTCCAGGCTGGTGCGCGTCTCGTCAATCAGTTGCTGCGCCTTGCCCTCGTCGTCAGCATAGACGACAATTCCCCCTTCCGATAGCACAAGACCGGCGCGGCCCCCGCTATGCAGAACAACACAATTTCCAGGAAGAAGATGAATCCTCTTCAGAGCGGAAGCATGGATAACCTGGTAGGCAGTTTCGTTACCATACACATACTCGGTCAGGAGAACGAACGTCGGCTCAACCGGGAGAGTCTCCAGCCGGTAGCTGTGCTGGGCGATATCACTCATCAAGCCGCTAATCGGGCGCAGGGTCCAGGGCCAGGGCCTGAATTGGCGCATCTTTGCCACGAAAGCTTCCGCATACGCGGCGGCCTCGGCGGCCTCAGGCGTCAGGGCATCTTGCTCCAGCCTCCTGTCTGAAGGCAGCAGTGTAGCCGGCCAGCCATTCGCCGGCACTGGAGCGCTGACCGCCTCATACGGGCTGCCGGAAGCGCTCTTTCCTACCACCGTGAAGACAAGGGAATCCTCGTCAGAGAAGGCACTGTAGGACGCCATATCCCAAGCCTCATAGGCCCCGCTCTTCACCACGCGGACATCGCCGAGGTGCCATTCGTCGGGGTTCAGGCGGGCGTTAATGCCGCTCTTCACATAAGCCGTAATTTGACCCACGCTCGCCCAATCGTACACGCAGCATACCGCCACGAGCGCGGCGACTACCAGCACCACTACCGTGACTATACGCTTGAAGCTCATGATCTGACTATACCGTATAACGGGGCCGGCTGCAGGCCGGGTGTTTGCCAAAGGGGAAGCCGCGGCCGCGTCCTCGGCGGCCGAAGAACGGGCGCGGCGTCCGCCGTGCCCCTACGGTTCACGCAACCGGCATCCAGCGGGCTAGTTGCCAGCTTCCAGCGAGCCCGGATGAGAAGACGGCGGAGTGCAGGTCTCCGCCCGAAAGCACGTTACCCGCGGCCGCCGACGGTCATCTCTGAAATGCGGTTGGTGGGCTGGCCCACGCCCACAGGCGCGCCCTGGCCGCTCTTGCCGCAGGTGCCCACACCGGTGCAGAGCTGGAAGTCGTTGCCGACCATGTCCACCTTGCCGAGAGCCTCGGGGCCGTTGCCGATGAGGGTCGCGCCTTCCAC
>CAZXPM010000198.1:2385-2982 GCA_964643155.1 uncultured Planctomycetales bacterium
GCCTTCCAGCACTTCAAACACGAAGTTGCCGTTGGTGATGTCCACCTGGCCGCCGCCGAAGGTCCTGGCGAAAAAGCCGTCCCTGGTCGCGGCGATGATGTCCGCCGGATTGCTTTCGCCGCCGGTCATGAACGTGTTGGTCATGCGCGGGACCGGCGGGTGGCGGTAGGACTCGCGGCGGCCGTTGCCGGTCGGGTCCACGCCGAGCTGGCGGGCGCTGATGCGGTCGTGCATGTAACCGCGCAGCACGCCGTTTTCAATCAGCGTTTTCCTGGCGCCGGGCACTCCTTCATCATCAATTTTGATGCTCCCGCGGTGGTGGGGAATGGTAGCGTCGTCCACCACGGTGACGAGCTTGGAGGCGACTTCCTGGCCGATGCGGCCGGCGAAGAGGCTGGTGCCCTTGAAGTTGAAGTCGCCCTCCAGGCCGTGGCCGACGGCCTCGTGCAGCAGTACGCCGCCCCAGCCTGGGCCCAGCACCACCGGCATCGGCCCGCCTTTGAGCGGACGCGCGTCCAGCATGGTCACGGCCATCTCGGCGCTGCGGATGAACTGCTCCGCCGGGCGCTTGTCCTGCAGCAGCTCCTCCCCTACCCG
>CAZXPM010000199.1:0-2933 GCA_964643155.1 uncultured Planctomycetales bacterium
AGTTCTTCCTTCAGCATTCCGGCGCCCGCATGGGGTCGGTGGACTTGAGTGAGTTGGAGCACACCAGCTCCGCCAGCCCGTCGGTTTCATGGAAGGGCGTGCGGGCCGCTGGCCGCATTTCGTAAAGCGTCACCGCGACTCCCCGCCGCGCGAGCTGCCACGCGGCCTCGCAACCGGAAAGCCCGCCGCCGATTACCACTGCCTGCGCCATGGGGGGTGAATCATACCTTACGGGGTTAAACACACGGGGCCGTTTCCGGCCCCGGAGTTATGCAGGGAAACTAGTGAGTTCTACCAGCAGGTTAGACGCGGTTGAGCTGGAGATGTTCAGCCAGCCATCGCCGCACCCGCTGCCACGCCCGCCCCGCCAGCCAGCCCAGCTTGGGCCGCCACGGCTCCGGCGCGGCGAGAAGGCGCCGCTGCAGCATCCGCCGGTAAGCACGGCTCAGCCGCTCCCGCTCCGCGCCTTCGGCCACATTCGCCATCTCGTACTTCCCCGTCCACTCCGGCGCGGGCGCATCGCTGCGCTTCTCTCCCTCGCACACCGCCAGCGCCGGCCGCAGCCACTCACAGCCTTCCGGCCGCGGCAGCCCCTCCGGCCACTGCGCGGGATGCCGCTGCGGGCTCTTGTGCGGCGACGCCACTAGCGGCGCGAACATCATGCCCAGTGCTTTCCCCGCGTCCAGCGCCGGCGCTCCGATCTCCCCGGCCTTGCTTACCAGGTACACCACGCCCACGCCGCGCGGGTGCAGCCGTTCCACCCGCGCGTGCATCGCCGCCAGCCGCCGGGCGAAGCCGGGCTTCAGCCGCGCCTCGTCCCAGGGCAGGAAGTCCAGGTACTCCGACGCCTCGTAGACCGGCTCGCCGAAGAGCCGCCGCAGGTCTTCGCGCGTGAAGTAGTTGCGGTCGGGATGCGGGTCGCGCGGGTCGCGCAGCTTCAGCATCAGCTCTTGCTCCCGCGCGCTGGCGCAGAACTGCTCGGTGCTCACCAGCACAAACCCCCGCGCCACGCGCATAAGCTCCGCCGCCACGAGGTGCGGTGCTTCCACGTGCTCCATCACTTCGCTGCACACCACGAGGTCAAATGCGCCATCCGCGAAGGGAAGCCGCGCCGCGTCCGCGCTCACCGCCGGCAGGCCGAACAGCTCCCCCGCGCGCTCGCACGCGCTGACCGGCAGCTCCGCCACCACCGCCCGCATCCCCAGCAGCTCGCGGCAGAGGTGCGCGAAGTAGCCCTCGCCGCCGCCCACGTCCAGCATTGTCCGCGCGCCCAGCCGCGAAACCACCCGCAGCAGGTGCAGCGTGCGCGCCAGGCGGCGCAGGTGTCCGGGCTCGGAGTCGGGCGAGGCAAAGCCGTAAATGGGCTGGTGGGCGCAATAGCGGCCGTCGGCCTCGCGGCTGAACCGCCGCTCCAGCCACTCCCGCGTGTCCGTATCCCCCATGGGGGACTATTCTAGCCTAAGGCCGCTCAGCCGGCGGCTTACGGCATGTTGAGCTTGCACAATGGGTCGCCGATGACGACTTCTACCCAGGACACCCGGCGCAGCCCCTTGTACAGCGCTTCCGCGAGGTTGCGCCCGCAATGCACGTACTCCGCAAAGATGATGCTCTCGTCGCCACATGCATTAGAATAAGGCTCGTAGACATTGCCGATGCCGCCGGTGCCGCCCATTAGTATCCAGTCCGCCACCTGGCCGTGGCCAGTATGGGTGTACGGATCGCCCCGGAACTGCTGGCCGTTGAAAGACTCGTAGCTCATGAACAGCGCGCCCGGCAGGTAGTTGAAGTTAAGGCTCTCGATGATGTACCGGCTGGGCAAGCCCGAATGAACCCCGTGGCTGCAGTAGCCGACAACGACATCGGCATCAAAGCCGTTGTCGGTGAGCGTCGAGGCGTATATCTTCACGCCCTCATTGGGCGGATCAATCTGAACTGTGTCAGCGAAGAAGCTGAGCCCGAGCCGCTGGAACACATCTACCGCGCTCTCATAGCCATCGGCCGTTGGGTCGTTCATCATGTCGTAGGCTTTGTTCGCATCATCAAAGACAACAACATAGTCGGTGACAAGCGCCGTGTCAGCTGCCTTACTGCGGTCCACGATGGCCATCGCGTCTTCTTTGGACCAGCCGGACAGGCGGGTAACCAGGTAGTCCATGGTGATGCCGTCGTAAGTGAAATGGAATGGCTGCCAGGCCTGGGACTTGTCGGGATTGCCCTTGTCCTCGGGGTCGGAAGACAGCAAACCATAATACGGATTGACTGTATACGGCTCCAATTCATATTCTTCGTAGAGCAGGCACAGCTCGCTGTCCACACTGGCGAAGCTGCCGGTGTAGCCGCCTGTCCCGCTGACGCGTATCGGGACATTCCGGCAGGTGACGATATAGGAGATGTCGTCCTTCTGGCCGGTTGCCTCCAGATGGTCGCGCAGGGGGTCGCGTATCGTCTCGTTATAGGTTGTCCGGTCAATGATCTCTGCGGTGGACAGGTCCATCCCGTACACATAGCCTGGGTAAATCCCTCGTCCGGTCTCGGGGTCAGCGTAGTACTCGGCGATTTCCAGGTCTTCTGCCGAGTTCAGGTTGTATATTACTAACACATCACGTCGCAGCGGAATTATTGGCACCTCCATCTGCGCCATTCCCACCGCACCGTACTCGTCCTCCACTTCCAGGGTCACTGTCGGCAGCGTCGCCACCGGACCGATACCGAGGTCAAAGGCATGCGTCGCATCCCCTGGCGGCAAAACGTCCTCAGGCGGACTGCCGTCGCCCCAGTCGTAAGTGAACCGGACGAGGTCGGCACCATCCGGCGCGTAGCACTGGCTGCCGGTGAATGAAACCTCCTCCAGCTCGTAGTGCTCTTCAACTCCGACAACCAGTATAGCCACGACTGGCGTGATGATGGTTGCACCCAGCACCTTCGTATCCAGC
>CAZXPM010000200.1:0-995 GCA_964643155.1 uncultured Planctomycetales bacterium
GCGGGCGAAAGCGGTGGTGGACGCCACCGGCTGCGCGGCGGTGGCGCGGCTCGCCCAGGCCGGGGTCATTGCCCCGCTGGAGCCGCAGGCGTGGACGCATCTGTTCACGCTGGCAGGGGTGGAGGAGGACGCGGTGCGCGAGTATGTGGCGGCGCATACGCGGGATTTCCACCTGCCGCGGGACTTCAAGCGCAGGCTGAAAAAGTACCTGGCAGTGTCCGGCTACTTCGGGCTGGTGAAGGAGGCCCAGGCGCGCGGGGAGTTTCCCTGCCCCCGCGACCGGCTGCTGTTCTTCGGCGGGGGAAGACCGGGCGAGGTCGTGGTCAACACCACCCGCGTGTTTCCGCCGCAGCATTACCTGGTGGATCCGACAACCCGGCAGTTGCGGGCGGCTGCGACGCTGAGGGCGGAGGCGCTGCGGCAGGTGCACGCCCTGGCGGCGTGGATGAAGAAACGCGTGCCGGGGTTTGAGAAGTCGGAACTGGCGGCAGTGGCACCGGAGATCGGCATCCGCGAGTCCTACCGCATCGCGGGGAAGTACAAGCTGCGCGGCAACGATGTGCTGCACGGGCGCAAGTTCCCCGACGCCGTGGTGACCGCGTGCTACCCGATTGACGTCCACACCGCCGGCGCGGGACTGGAAACGCGGATACTGGCGCGTCCCTACCAGATTCCCCGCGCGGCCATCCTGTCCCGTGACTTCGCCAACCTCTTCGCCGCCGGACGGAACCTCTCCTGCGACAGCATCGCGTTTGCCTCTGCCCGCGTCACGCCGGTCGCGATGGCTCTGGGCGAAGCCGCGGGGCGCGCAGCGGCGGAATGCGCCGGTTAAGCTGCGCGGGCGCTATAATACTGCGCGAATGGCAACAACTAGCGACGCACGGATGATTCCACCCCCCGATCCCGCGACGCTGAACAAAGCGGTAGCGCGCATCGCGGAGCTGAAGGAGCAGTTGCGGGCGGTGATACTCGCGCACAACTACATGGTGCCGGAG
>CAZXPM010000200.1:1005-2902 GCA_964643155.1 uncultured Planctomycetales bacterium
GCCTGGAACTGGCGCGGCAGGCCGCAGAGACGGAGGCACCGGTCATCGTCTTCCTCGGCGTCACCTTCATGGGCGAGACGGCGAAGATACTCTCGCCGGACAAGCAGGTGTTGATGCCCCGGCTGGATGCCCGCTGCCCGATGGCGGATATGGTGCGGGCGCCGCAGGTGGAGAAGCTCAAGGAGCAGCATCCCGGGGCGCCGGTGGTGGCTTATGTGAACACGCTGGCGGAAGTCAAAGCCATCGCGGACATCTGCTGCACCTCGGCCAATGCGCTGAAGATTGTGGAATCGCTGGACGCGGACGAGGTGATCTTCGTACCCGACCGCAGCCTGGGCGCCTATGTCCAGCGCCATACCGAAAAGAAGATCCACTTCGCCTACGGCTACTGCCCCACCCACCACCGCATCTTGAAAGACGACATCCTGGCGCTGAAGGCCAAGCACCCGAAGGCGTGCGTCCTGGTGCATCCCGAGTGCACCGGCGATGTGCTGGACATCGCCGACCGGATTGGCTCCACCGGCGGGATTGCGCGCTTTGTGGGCGAGCTGAAGAGCCAGTACGGCGAGTTCATCATCGGCACCGAGCAGGGCATGCTCTACCGGCTGGAAACGCTCTACCCGGGAGTGAAGTTCTACCTGCCGAGCAAGCTGGTGGTCTGCCCCACGATGAAGCGCAACCGGCTGGAAGGCGTGGTGGAGTGCATGGAGAAGCGCGCGCCGGAGATCACCATCCCCGAGGACATCCGCGCTAAGGCGCTGCGGTCGGTTGAAGCCATGCTGGCGGTGAAGTAGCCGCCGGCATCAGTCACAGCACCGGCGCTGCCTCCGCCTTACTCGTAGGCGTCGGCGGGCTTCCACTCTTTCCACACGTTGCCGATGAGCTTTCCGATGGGCTTGAGGGTCTTGCCGCCGGGCTGCCAGCCGGACGGCGTGACTTCGCCTGTTTCCGCCACATGCTTGAACGCGCTGAGCTGGCGGATCAGCTCGGAGACGTTGCGCCCTACTTCCGGCGTGAGCACTTCCATCGCCCGTACGGTGAACTCCGGGTCAATGATGAAACGCCCGCGGAGGTCCACGCCGGCACTCTCGGCGTAAACGTTGTAGAGGCGGCCGATGCGCCCGCCCGGGTCAGAGAGCATGGGGAAGGGAATGCCGCCCTCCACCATCTTGGACAGCTCGTGCTCGTTCCACATCTTGTGGATGAAGTTGCTGTCAGTGCTGACGGAGAACACCTTCGCGCCCATTTCCTGGAGCAGGGGGTACTTGGCGGCAACTGCCGCGAGTTCGGTCGGTCACACGAAGGTGAAGTCGCCGGGGTAGAAGCACAGCACCAGCCAGCTTCCTTTGTGGTCGGACAGCCGGAAGCTCTGGTTGACCTTCCCGTCTATGTAAGCGTTCGTTTCAAAGTCGGGGGCGGCATGCCCCACGCGCACAGTCCTGGTTTCTTCGGGTCCGCACATATTACCCTCCTGAATGATCTGCCGGCGCAGCTCAGACAGCGTCTATCGTAACACAGCGGGCGCGCCGGCGACGCCGCCAGCGGAAGGAAGCTAGGCGCCTGAAGGCTCCGCCGGCGGGGCAGCGTACTCCGCTTCGCCGCCCTCCCACTGGTGCACCACCGCGCAACCGACGGTGTCCCCCCAGACATTCACTGCCGTGCGGAAGCGGTCAAGGATGGCGTCCACGCCGAGGATAAGGGCGATGCCCTCCAGCGGAATGCCGACGGCGCCGAGGACTATCGCCATGGTCACCAGGCCTGCTTCGGGCACCGCGGCGGCTCCCACGGCTGCGAGGGTGGCGGTGAGGAAGATAACGACCTGCTGCTCAAAACTCAGGTGGATGCCGTAGGCCTGCGCGATGAAAATGGCGGCGACGGCCTCGTAAAGCGCGGTGCC
>CAZXPM010000201.1:0-2884 GCA_964643155.1 uncultured Planctomycetales bacterium
CTTTAGAATACCTGGTAACTATGAATACATAGAACTGCGCCATCTGGCGCGCAATGCTCCTGGTGAGATAGTGGGAGATTAAATGTGCCTTGACGGATCCGCGGCGACAGCCGCCGCGCCAGCGAGCGAAGTGCGTAGGTGATGCCGGATTTCACTCTCCCTCCTGATGTGCCTCACCAGATGCCGCTTTGGCTCCGAATATAAGTGCGCCCTAAGAGGGCAAGCCCCCTCTGGCTGGAGCCACTTAGATTATAACACCGTGTTAGCGAGTCCGCAATCGCGTCACCTGTCCTTGACCTTGAGCAAGACGAGGCCGACCATCAGCAAGGCCAGGTTGGGAATCCAGGCCGCCAGCAAAGGCGGGACAATACTCCCCCGCCCCATCTGGGAGGATATGGTGAAGAGGAAAAAGTACCCCAGAACTATCAGCAGCGAGAAGCCCATTCCCATGGAAGTGGAAGTCCGCTGCGGGAGTATCGCCAGGGGCACGCCGATGAGCACAAAAAACAGCGGCGAAAACGGTATGGAGAACTTGAAGAAGTAGTCCACCTCAAACCGCCGGATATAGTCCTCGCTGAGGCCTGCTTCCCGCTGGTAGCGGATGATGCGTGATAGCTCCGACGCTGAAAGCTCGCTCGGGTCTTTGCTGCGCTCGGCGATAGTGGAGGGGCTGAGAGCGAATTCCGGTAGGTCCCATCGGGTGAAAGTCGTTGTGGTCACCGTCCCGCCGGCAAGAAAGTTGTACAGGGTGCCGTAATGAAAGCTCCAGCTTTCCCCGGTCCACCGCGCGTTGGCCGCAGTCAAGTACCAGTCGCACTTCCCGCTGTTCTGCTGGAAGTGGAACAGATGCAGGTTGGATAGCGTGTCGCCTTTCAGCTCTTCCGCCTGCAACTGGTACGCCAAGTAACCGCTCTGGTAAAAAGACAAGCTGACCTTGGTCTCGTGCATCTGGCCGGACTTCTGTTCGATGATGCGCTGTTTGGACAGGTCAAACTGGTGATTGGTGACCGGCGCGACCAGTTCGCTGATAGTGAAAGTCACGAGCGAGAGCACCAGCGCGAAGAACATGATTGGCCAGGTGATGCGGTACAGACTGATGCCTGCGGTGCGCAGCGCCACTATCTCCGAGTCGCCGGAGAGCCGTCCCACCGCCAGCAGCGTACCTGTGAGCATTGCCATGGGGAAGGTGTACACCACCCACTCCGGCAGCGCCAGCAGTAGCAGCTTGAGGAAAGCCAGGCCGCCCAGGTTGTACTTGATGAGGAATGCCAGCAGCGGCTTAAGTAAAGCCGCGCCCACTATGAGTATCACAAACGCAAAGAAGGCGAAAAAGAAAGGGGGCAGCAGCTCCTTTAGAATGAGACGGTCTACGGCTTTCAGCACCGGGTGGATTCTAGCACAGCACCTGCTATACTCTTGCACCGCAAGCGCCATGCCGGAATTACCCGAAGTTGAACAGGTGCGTCGCACCCTCAGCCCGAAGATTAAGGGCCAGCGGATCAACGCAGTGCGTGTCTTCTATCCCGAGCGCGTTTTTCACGTCTCGCTCGTGGATTTCCGCCGGCTGCCAGCAGGCGCAAAGGTCACCGGGGTGGAGCGGCGCGGTAAGCTGCTGCTCATCGGCCTTGACAACAAGAAAACTCTGCTCCTCGGCCTGGGGATGACTGGTCGGCTGGCGGTTGAAACCAATCTGGAGCCCATAAACTACTTGGTTGCTGCCTTCGAGCTGCACCGGAACAAGTACGTTAAGCTGCATGATGTCCGGCGTTTCTGCCGCCTGTCCCTGGCGCCAACCAACGAGCTGAGGCGTCACCCGTTCATCTCTGACCTGGGGCGCGAGTTTGACGACCGGAAACTATCCCCCGGTTGGCTCCGGCGCGAACTCGGACGCTACCAGAGCCGCAGCATCAAGGAAGCGCTGTTGGACCAGTCGCTTATCGCCGGCATCGGCAATATCTACGCGAACGAGATACTGTTCGCTGCCCGCCTGGATCCCGAGCGGCCCGCGAACTCTCTGAGCATGAATGAGGTCAAAGAGCTGCTAGGACAGACACGGAAGATCCTGCGCAGGGCCATTGAAATGGGCGGCACCACGGTGCGAGACTTCGCTGACGTTAACGGACGCAGCGGCAAGTACGCCAAGCATCTGCGGGTCTACCTGAAGGCGGGCGAAGACTGTCCGCGCTGCGGCAAGCGGTCGCGAATCGAGCGCATCACACTGGGAGGGCGCGGCACCTTCCGCTGCCCCAAATGCCAGAAGTGAGCATGGTTGCCAAGCGTATCGCACTGCTGTTACAGGGCGGGGCAGGGCCTATCTCGCCGGAGGTGTACATTCGCAACCAGGGCGCGCTGCGGGAGCACATGGATGCGCTGGTTCCTATGCTGACCGGGGGCGCCACCGCTATGGACGTGGTGGAGGAGGCGGTAGCCCGGATGGAAGCCGATCCGAGGTTCAACGCGGGCATCGGGTCGTCTTTGCGCCTAGACCGCAGCATCCAGCTTGACGCCTCGATTATGGACGGCAACAGGCTGCGCGGAGCCGGAGTGGGTGCGGTAACGCGGCTGGTAAGCCCGGTGCGGCTCGCGCGGAAGGTGCTGGAGCGCACGCCTCACGTGCTGCTGGTGGGCCCCTGGGCGGATGCTTTTGCGGACGAGTGCGGCTTTGAACGTGTTCCCACCGAGCAGCTCATCGTACCCGAACGCCTGGCGCTGTGGGAGCGCAAGATGAGGGCGCGTGAGACCAGCGCTGACCAGCTTCTGAGCAGCGGCGGCACCGTAGGGGCTGTGGCACTGGATGAGGCTGGCGGGCTGGCCGCCGCCACTTCCACTGGCGGCATGGTGCTGTCCATGCCCGGACGCGTGGGAGACAGCGCCATCCTCGGTG
>CAZXPM010000202.1:0-2832 GCA_964643155.1 uncultured Planctomycetales bacterium
CCTCCGCCTTGGCGGTGGCGCCGCTGCCGTCGGTGACACGGACGACGGGGTAGTAATAATCGGCGGCCTCGTAGGTGTGCTGCGCCGTGGGCGCGGCGCCGGTGTCCTCGTCCCACACCCCGTCGCCTTCCCAGTCCCATTCATACTTCACCAGCGGGCCGTCGGGATCGTGGGACTCGCTTGCGTCCAAGGTCACCGTAAGCGGAGCGTCGCCCTCGGCGGGGTCAACCGTGAGCGCCGCCGTCGGCTGGTGGTTGGGGGTGCAGCGCACGTTGGAGAGTTCCCCCGGGACGCCCTCGCTGTCCACCGGCGCCACCGCGATGTAGGTGTACGGCGGCAGCGCGCAATCGGCTATGAACAGCCTCCGCTCCTCCCACTCCCCCGCCTCCAGCGCCCTGGTGTCCACCTCGGCGGTGTCCCCGACCTCCGCGGGAAGCGAATCCGAGCGCCGGATGGAATAGGCCGCGCACTCGTTCCCGTAGTTCTGGGCGATGGCGGTGACGTCGGCAATGTCCACCTTGCCGTTCCCGCTGCCGTCTATCACCGCCTGCAGGGAATTGCGCGCAGTGTCGTCCTCCGGGACTTCCTCCCCGAAATGCTGCGCCAGCGGCGTGAGGTCCTCAATCCCCACCGTCCCCTCCTGGCTGTAGTCACCGAGGTTGCGGTAACGCCAGGTGAGGGTGTATGAGCCGTCCTCGTGGTCAAACAGCGCTAGGTCGGTCACCTTGTTGAAGCCTCCGCTCGGTGGCGCAGATACGCGCCTGACCAATGCCGCTTCCAGCGCCTCCTTCAGCTCCTCCCACAGCTCCGCCTCCACACCCTCCGGGCACGCCAGCGCGCCCAGCTCACCCAGCGCGCCGTTGATGGCTGTTTGCATGGGAGCGGCAGCCAGCCCGCCGGGCGGAGAAACCTCCAGGGCACCCATCGAATCCGCCAAGCCAAGTTCTCCGCTCCCCCTATGCCGGCTCCCGCACGCCGCCACCAGGACAATGATGCCCACAAGCAGCATGGCGCACATCGTCAACAGCGTCAGTTTGGCCCTCATCCTAGTCCTCCAAGGCCCGCCGGGGCTGGATGGTGCCATTCCACCAGGGCCCGGTGAGCTTCAACGGCTTACGGCCATGGCCGGCAACCTCCCCGTCATCAGACTTGACAGTATACTTCTTTATGACTATACCATAATTATCTGGCTGGCTCAACACGGAGCAACCAAGTCTAGTCAGCCCAATGAGTCCCGGTGCAATCCGGTCAGCCACTCCTTCTGCGGACGATTAACCACTGAGGGCTGATACGTGGCCACCGCCTCCCCTGTGCTAGAATCTAGGGTTCGTATGCGCATCTACTCGAGTGATCATGTGCTGGCGCGTCCCCGCGGGGACGGGGTGCGGGTCGCGCCGGTCTCCCTCGGTTGCGCCAAGAACCGCTGCGACCTGGAGGGCATGCTCGGAGCGGGCTTCGCCGCCGGCGTGGAGCTGGTCAACAGCTTTGAGGACGCGGAGGTCATCCTGATAAACACCTGCAGCTTCATCCAGTCGGCGGTGGACGAGACCGAGCAGGAAATCGCCCAGGCGCTGCTGCACAAGCAGCAGCACCCGCGCACCCGCATCGTCGTTTCGGGCTGCTACCCGGTGCACCTGCGCAACCGCAATGAAGCCGCGCCCGAGGGCGTGGACGCGCTGCTCACCCCGCAGGAGTGCCAGCGGTGGCCGGAAATGCTGCGCGAGTGGTTCCCCGGCCGCTACAACGGCGCGGAGCCGGACGCGGCGCGCATGCTCACCACCCCGCGCTCGGTGGCGTACGTCAAGATTGCCGACGGCTGCGACATGCAGTGCGCCTTCTGCCTCATCCCCGGCCTGCGCGGCCCCTACCGTTCGCGCCCGCGCGCCGAGCTGCTGGACGAAATCCGCGCCCTGCTGGACGCGGGATGCTGCGAAATCACGCTGGTGTCGCAGGACAACACCGACTGGGGCAAGGACTTTGGAGAGAGCCTGCCGCAACTGCTCGCCGACATCTGCGCATTGCCGGGGGAGTTCTGGCTGCGGCTGCACTACCTCACTCCCGCCAAGGTCAAGCACGAGCTCCTCGCCGCCTTTGCCCGGTTCAAGGACAAGCTCGTCCCCTACTTTGACCTGCCCATCCAGCACATAAGCGATTCGGTGCTGCGCCGGATGCGGCGGGCCGAGACGGAAGAATCCATCCACCACCTGTTCTCAGAAGTCCGCGCCACCGTCCCCGGCGCCGTCATCAACTCCAACGTCATCGTGGGCTTCCCCGGCGAAAGCGAGCAGGACTTCGCCAGGCTGCTCCAGTTCATTGAGGCGGGCCACATTGACCGCCTGGGCGTCTTCACCTACTCCGATATGCCCGGCGCGCCCAGCCACGAGTTCAGCGGGCAGGTGCCGGAGGAGTTGAAGAAGGAGCGGCTGGACGCGCTGATGCGGGCGCAGCAAGAGGTTGCGCAGGTGAAGCACCACGACCTGCTGGGCTCGGAGGAAACCGTCCTGGTTGACACGGTGCTGCGCAATGAGGGCAGGGTCTTCCACCTCGGCCGCACCTACCGCGACGCCTACGAGATCAACGGCTGTGTGCTGGTGGAGGGCGCAGAGGGGATGGAGGCCGGCGGGTTCTGCCGGGTGCGCATCACTGAAGCCGGCCCTTACGACCTGAGGGGCGAGTACATCGGACACTGACAGCAAAATGGGAACATCAACCATCAAATCAACTGACGAACTGCCGAAAAGGTACAAAGCCGCTGAAATTGAGCCGAAGTGGCAGGCCTTCTGGGAAGAAAACGGCGTATTCCGCTTCAACCGCGAAGCGGAGCACGACCGC
>CAZXPM010000203.1:0-2824 GCA_964643155.1 uncultured Planctomycetales bacterium
GATGGTGAGCAAGCCCAAGCAGCAGCCAGCAGAGGACGTTCCTCGGGACTGCGAGCTGCCGAAGGACTTTCCCCGGCGCTACGGCGTCGGGCGCATCGGCGACCTGGAGGATGACGGCGCGTGAAGGAGCTTCTGGCACTCACCGCGCACGAGCTGATGGCGAAGTTCGCCGCGGGCGAGGTCAAGCCCGCGGAGTTTTGTGAGACGCAGCTTGGGTTCGCCGCGCAAGTGGAACCCAAGGTGAAGAGCTTCATTACGCTGGCGGAACCGGGGAAGAGCGCGGCTGCTGCCAAGGTTCAAAGCCACAAGAAAGGAGCAAGGAAGCTGTCGCAGATACCCGTGTCGGTGAAGGACTGTATCATCACGCGCGGTTTTCCCACCACCGCCGGAAGCCGCGTGCTCGCAGGCTACACCCCACCCTACAACGCCACAGCGGTGCAGCATCTGCTGGATGCCGGCAACTTCCTCATCGGCAAGACCAACCTGGATGAGTTTGCCATGGGCAGTTCCACCGAGAACTCGGCTTACCACGTGACCCACAACCCGTGGGACCTCACGCGGGTGCCAGGCGGGTCCTCGGGCGGCGCGGCGGCGTCGGTGGCGGCACTGCAAAGCGTGGTCGCGCTCGGGACCGACACCGGCGGCAGCGTACGCCAACCGTCGGGCTTCTGCGGCGTGGTGGGCTTCCTGCCCAGCTACGGCTTCGTCAGCCGCCGCGGGCTCATCGCGTTCGTGAGCAGCCTGGACCAGATATCGGTGGTGGCGCGGGATGTGACCGACGTAGCACTGGCGCTCAACACCATTGCGCGGCCAGATCCGCTGGACGCCACCAGTTGCGCGCCACTGGATGCGGACTTCCTGCGGATGGCAGAAGACCGCGCTTCGGTAGAGGAATGCACTATAGGCGTGGTGCGCCAGCTCATGGGCGACGAAGTGGATGCGGAAGTGCGGGCGCTCTGCGAGGAAAGCGTGCGGATACTGGAGCGCGTGGGCTGCACCATCAAGTGGGTGGACCTGCCGATGGTGGATAAGCTGCTGGCGTGCTACTACGTGCTGTGTCCGGCGGAAGTGTCGTCCAACCTGGCGCGCTACGACGGAGTGCGCTACGGCGCGGGCTTCCCAGCGGACACCACGCTTGGCCTGCAGGAGCAGTACCGGAAGGTGCGCACGCCGGGATTCGGCGAAGAGGTGAAGCGGCGCATCCTGCTCGGCACCTATGTGCTGTCGGCCGGCTACGCCGAGCAATACTACAACCAGGCGCGGCGCGTCCGCTATGCCGTGGCGCAGGCAGTGGCGCAGCGGTTCCAGGAAGTGGACTTCCTACTCACGCCGACCTCGCCCACGCCCGCCTTTAAGCTCGGCGAGCGCATTCAAGACCCGGTGGCGCTCTACCTCTCGGATCTCTGCACGGTGCTGGCGAATCTCGCGTCCATTCCGGCAGTGTCGCTGCCGGCGTGGCTGAGCAAGGCGGGCTTGCCCGTGGGCGTCCAGTTGATGGCTCCTCGCGGTGAGGACGGAAGGCTGCTGGCGGTGGCGCGGCTGTATGAAGAAGCGGCGGGGATGAAGTACCAGATGCCGCCGCTGATTGCGGAAGAACTCGCGGGGTTTACGGGCTAATGGAATACGAAGCGGTAATAGGCCTGGAGTTCCACGCTCACTTGAAGACGCGCAGCAAGCAGTACTGCCGCTGCCCCGTGGTTAACACCAAAGAGATAGGCGAAGCCAACCGGCACATCTGCCCGGTGTGCCTGGGACATCCGGGGGTGCTGCCGGTGCTGAACCGCGAGAGCGTGGTGCTGGCGCTGGTGCTGGGGTTGCGCACCGGCGCGGAGATTGCCCGCGAGAGCATCTTCGCCCGCAAGCACTACTTCTACCCCGACCTGCCCAAGGGCTACCAGATCACGCAGTACCAGACGCCGCTGCTGGCGGGCGGGTCGCTGGAGTTCCGCCACGAGAGCAGCATCAAGCGTGCGGCGCTGGAGCGGGCGCACCTGGAGGAAGACACCGCCAAGATCTTTTACCAGGACGATGGGAGCATCCTGCTGGACTACAACCGCGCCGGGGTGCCGCTGCTGGAAGTAGTTACGAAGCCCGTCTTCCGGACGGCGGCAGAGGCCATCGCCTTCGCCGAAGAGTTGCGCCAGGTGCTGCGGCGGCTGCGCGTGTCTGACGCCAACATGGAGGACGGCAGCTTCCGCTGCGAGCCCAACGTCTCGGTGCGGCCGGTAGGCAGCAACGAGCTGCGGACGAAAACGGAAATCAAGAATCTCAATTCCTTCGCCACCATCCGCAAGGCACTGGAGGCGGAGATTGCGCGGCAGGCGGCGCTGTACGATGACGGGAAGCAAGTGCTGGCGTGCACTCTGCGGTGGGACGAGGCGTCGCAGCGCACAGTCCCCACGCGCATCAAGGAGACGCAGGACGACTACCGCTACTTTGACGAGCCGGACCTGCCGCCCCTGGTGCTGAGCGACGACGATCTGGCGGAGGCACAGCGGCGCTACGAACAAACCTACTTGCGGCTGGAATGGAACCGGCAGAAGCACGAGTTCCCCGCCGGGACCGCGCAACTGGCGCAATTCCTGGAGCAGGAGACAGAGCTGCGGGCGGACGAGGTGGCGGTACTGACCCAGGACGGGGAGGCGCTGGACCTGCTGGTGGACGCCTGCCAGCTGTCAGCGGGGTTCCGTGAGTGCGCCAACTGGGTGCTGATGGAATACCGGCCACGCCGGGCCCAGGGCGAAGGACACATCACCGCCCAGCACATCGCCGACCTGGTGCTGGCGCGGGATGCCGGGAGGCTCAACTCAACCCAGGCTAAAGA
>CAZXPM010000204.1:0-2734 GCA_964643155.1 uncultured Planctomycetales bacterium
GCAACTACCCTAACGGCGATCTGAAGTATGTCCGCGCGGCGGAGGAGAGCGGCGCCACCTGGGAGATCCCGATGGTGGTGGACTACCGGGGCGATGTCGGCTGGTGGGGTTCGCTCGCCGTGGTGGACGGACGTCCGGCCATCAGCTTCTGCGACCGGGTGGCGGGTGCGCTGTGCTATGTCCGGGCGGACGACGCGGACGGTGCTGCCTGGGGCTCGCCAGTGACGGTGGATGTAGGGGACACGGGCGCCCACACCTCGCTCGCCGTGGTCAATGGGACTCCAGCCATCGCATATTTCGCCTGGGGCAGCGGCGACCTGAAGTACGCCAGTGCGGCAGATGCAGAGGGCAGCGAGTGGAACCCGCCTCAGACGGTGGACGGAAACGGCGTGGTGGGAGCCCAGTGCCGTCTGCTGGAGGTCAACGGCCATCCGGCCATTGCCTATTACGACAGCACTAACGCCGACCTGAAGTACGCAGCATATCACTGAAGCCAGTCGGCTCCCCGGGAACACAACCGAAACATGAGAGTCTAACTAGGCGTAAGTCATCTCATGCGGGGCGGAGGAACCGCCCCGAAAGGAGAAGGGAATGAACATCAGCCGGACAGTAGCTGCCGTTTTGATGGCGGCGATAGTGCTTGGGTGGATTCTGCCTGCTTCGGCGCAGACCGCAGTTGACTCCAGGCCAACGCTTGAACCGCAGGCCATGAGTGAAGCTGAGGCCGCGCGCATAATGCGGGATACGCCGCTGGATGTGCCTCAGTTGATAGAGAAGGTCAAGCGCGGCGTGGTAATCGTGTACCCGATCCAGCTCACGTCGCCGCTGGCGGCGGAGATGGCGGGGCTGGGTTCCGGTTTCGTCATTGACAAGCAGGGGCACATCATCACCAACGCGCATGTCGGCGGCAAGGCCTCAGTGGCCCAGATTACGTTCTGGGACGGCTCCAACGAGCGCGCAACGGTCGTCGCCGTGGCCCCGTTTTACGACATCGCGCTGCTAAGGCTGGACGAACCCGATCCGGAGAAGCTGTTCCCGGTGCCACTGGGCGATTCCTCGCAGGTGAGGCCGGGAGAGCTGGCGCTGGCCATGGGATCGCCGGGCGCGCAGGAGATGTTCGGGGTGGACCGTAGCAACCCTTACGAGTACTGGGGTCTCCGCCAGACGGCGACTATGCGCGTGATTACCGGGCGCGACACTGACCTCACTTTTGAAATCGCGCAGCACTTCTGGAACCGCTACCGTGGGAGTGCGCAGTACGGGTTGTCTTACGCAATCAACCTTCCATATGTATTCCGCGTCCAGGTGCCCATCAATCCGGGCAATTCCGGCGGCCCGCTGTTCAACCGCAACGGCGAAGTCGTGGGCATAAACACCTGGGGCGGCTCCTTCACCCTGTCCCAGCAAACTAACTTCGCGGTGCCGATCAACTTCGCCAAGAATTTCGTGGTGGAGCAGCTGGAGCACAAGCGCTACGATGTGCCGTGGCTCGGCATCCACTGCGTCTTCCCGCCGAACATCCAGAACACCGAGGGGTTCATTGAGTTCCGCGAGCGGATGCGGCCGGACGGGCTGTGGGTGTTCGGGGTGGAGCCGGATTCACCGGCAGCGATAGCCGGACTGCGTAACGGCGACCATATACTGCTGGTGAACGGGCAGCTTCCGCCTGCCCCGGAGGAGTTCCGGACAATGGTGCTTCTCAGCGACATCGGGGAGGAGTACCGGCTCACCGTGGAGCGGCAGAACAGCGAGTTCACGGTGCGGCTCAGCACCGTGCCCAAGCCGCAGTACGTCATCAACTTCTCCGTATAGGCGCGGACTCCCACCTTTCAGCGGAGGACGGTCGGCGCTGCACACCCGGACTGAACGGGCCGGCCGTGAGCGTGCCAGTTCCCCGGCGCAGCCGCCGGTGTTAACACCTGATTGCGCGCGCCCCCCGCGAATGAGCTAGTGGTGGATGGTTGGAACGTAGCGCCGGGACCGGGGATTATCCCCCATGGTCTTCAGGCGCCACCGGATGCGATCCTTCAGATCAGTGTACCTCTCTTCATCAATGCGCGAGCGGTGCTGGCCGCAGCCACAAACCAGTTTCGAGCCGACCTTAAGCTCCGTCCAGGCGTACTCCAAACGGTTGGAGCCGTCCGGGCAGCTCACCTCAACGAACGGGGAACGCTCCTTGAGGATGACCCCTACAAGAGCTTCCCTCAGTTCTAAAACCTTGTCCTTCAAACGATCAACCCCTTTTGGGCCGTCCCGCTTTTTCGGGACGAGCTAGTGCTTCACTTATAGTATAAGGCTAATATTGGCGAAGCGCAAGGGACTCGCAGGGCGTGAGAGGTTATATCTCTGCCGCCGCAGCCCCACACTCCCCGGTAGTCCGTCTTCCTCTCCAGCTCCTGCTCAAACAGCGTCATGCGGAACGGCTCGCGCTTGCGCTGCCGCTCCAGGTAGATCAGCGAGAGGTCTTTCAGCGATTGCTCGTAGGCCGCCAGCGCGTCCTTCCCCCACACCACGCCGGTGGCCGGGCCGATGATGAACTGGTTCACGCCCAGCTTGTATAAGGTCTCCACGCCCTCCACCAGCATGTGCGCCGTGTCCGGCATCAGCGTCAGCCGCGTGCCCTGCCACGGCTGGTAGCGCTTAAACAACGGCAGCTTGGACACCACTATGTCCCACGGCGACTCCCCGCTCTTCAGCTTGCGGTGCCGGTTGTGCATCTCGCGCGTGCCGTCCA
>CAZXPM010000205.1:0-2684 GCA_964643155.1 uncultured Planctomycetales bacterium
CTGAGCCGCCGCGGTGCATACTGAGCATCGCGGGTATAATTAACCACTCCCACATAAGGGTGGTGCTAATGAGGAGGGTTAACCTCTTTCGACGGCTCACAGTTTCGCATCCGCTAACCGCACCGGTTCTATTTCTGCTCGTGCTCGCGGGCGCGCTGGCGCTTTCGTCCTGCAGCGCCGGTAAGGCGCTGGGCAACGCGCTTAACATTGAGACCAACCCCTACAAGGGCGAAGTGCCGGCGGACAAGCTCAGCACCTCCGCGCTCAACGGCCAGTGGATGATCAGCGTGTCCGATGTAATGCTGGACGACCCGCAGGGCGTGCTGGGGTTCACCGCGCAGGACTTCGTAAACGAGGTCAACGGCCAGACCTTCTGGTTTGACGCCGGCGCCATCGCGGGCCACAGCTACCCGTTCAGCATCAACATCAGCCAGAGCCGCATCCTGCGTCTGGACCGGTACAGCTACAAACTGGAGGCCAGCGGCACGGCGACGCTGTACACCGGCTTCGGCGAGCGGCGTTTCTGGGCGGAGCTGGGGATTGCGGGAACAGTGAATTCGTCCTATTCGCGCTGGCAGGGCAGCGGCGAGCTGGTTTACCGGGAGCTGGACACCGGTGACATCACCGGCGGCATCAGCATGGACTTCCTGTTGACTAAGGTCTGAAACCCGCTCCAACCTGTTAGCGCACAGGCCGGGAAACCTGCTTCCACGGCCCGCGCATCCGGTTCGTATCCGTCGTTAGTATAGACGCGCTCGCGCAGCAGTGCAAGCGCTGAAGGGCGGAAGCTGCAGCGCCTAGCGCGCCGCGACTTTGCGCCCCAGGGTGAAGACGAACAGGCCGAAGAACAGCATCCCCGCCATTGAGGCGCAGGCGGAGACGGTGTGGGATAGCCTGCCTACCGGCGTGACGTCACCATAGCCCACAGTGGTGAAAGTGATGACCGAGAAATACAGGCTGGTCATCACGGTGGCGAGCCAGTCGCGGAAGCTGTGCACCTCCGCGTAGCTCATGAAGTAGCCGCCCTCGGGGCTGTCAACGTAGAAACCGGAGAGGGGGAATAGCAGCGCCGCCAGTGCGATTATGCCCATTGCCCACCAGATGAGCCGCCAGGGGTTCTCGCCGTACTTAAACAGCGCGTTGTACAGCGTGTAGCCAAACAGCTCCAGCCGCCGCTGCACCAGCTGCCAGCCATGGTAGCTGCCCTGCCTGAGGTGCAGCGCGAGCAGCATCTTCTCCATTTCCTTTTCCTTGCAGGCTGCCCAGCTGACGTCCTGGTACTTGCCGGCAGAGAGCAGGTTATTCTTCAGCGCAAGATAGACGTCCCGCGCCTCCTCAAAGTAGCGCACCGCCACTGGCGAAATGCGCTTCTCACGGCGGCCGGAGTAGTATTCGCTGAACGCGCGGATCTCGTTGTAGGCCTTGTACTCGCCGTTATCCTGCAGGAACTGCTCGCGTTCCAGCACGGCGTCGTCCAGCCGCACGTGCGCCATGTCCACCGTGTTCAGATGCTTGAGCGTTCGCAGGTCAAAGCCGCGCAGGTCCACCTGGTGCAGCTTGGCGTGTTCCAGCGACACGTATTCCAGCACCGCGCCGCGGAGATGGGTGTTGCGCAGGTTCGCGCCGTCCAGGTTGGCCGAGTAGAGGTTGGCGTCCTGCAGGTGGATGCGGTAGAGGTTGGAGTGTTCTAGGTGCGTGCGGTAGAAATCGGCGTTGCGCAAGTCCAGAAAGCCGTCGCGCATGTAGCGCAGGCCCATGCCACGGATGGAGGAGAAGTCCACGCCGCGCAGGTCGCGCCCGTTGTCAATCTCGTCCACATAGGGGACGCCCTCCAGGTGCTCCTCCCAATGGCGGTCACCGTCCTGCAGCGCGCGGAGAGCCTCAATCAGTTGCGGCCGCAGCAACCCGAAAGACGGGTCCAGCATCCACCGGTTTTTCAGCGCCTCAATCTTCTCGGGCGTTTCGGGCATAGCCTATAATCTCCCCCATACGCGGGCGGGGATATTCATGCCTAACGAACTTATCTGGACAATCCTGTTGCTGGTGGACTTTGGGGCCGCGCTGCTCATTTATAAGTACTTCCGGCGTGAGGGGCTTCTGCTCCTCATCGTCCTCCATATTATAGTCTGCAACCTGCAGGTGGTAAAGCAGGTGACCCTCTTCGGCCTGCAGGCGACCCTGGGCAACATCGCCTACGGGGTGACCTTCTGGTGCACTGACCTGCTATCCGAGGTGCATGGCAAACGCGAAGCCAGGCGCGCGGTGACCCTCGGCTTCATCGCGCTGGTGATGCTGACGGCGCTGATGCAGCTTGCGCTGCTGTTCAAGCCGGGGCCGGAGGACTGGGCCGGCCCGCACCTCAATGCAATCTTCAGCTTCGTGCCGCGCCTGGCGTTCGCGAGCCTTGCCGCCTACGCCGTGTCGCAGTACCACGACGTGTGGTTCTTTCACGTCATCAAGGGCTGGACGAAGGGGCGGCACCTGTGGCTGCGCAACAACCTCTCAACCATGGTCTCGCAGCTCTGGGACACGCTGATATTCTGCACCATTGCGTTCATCGGCGTGTTCTCGTGGGGAGTGCTGTGGCAGATTTACCTCACGACCTACCTCATCAAGGTCCTCGTCGCGGCCCTGGACACGCCGTTCATCTACCTGGCGACGCGCTGGCGCTGGCTTGGGGGGGA
>CAZXPM010000206.1:0-2684 GCA_964643155.1 uncultured Planctomycetales bacterium
ATGCTGTTTCCGCAGGTGCGCCAGCTCGGCTTCCTGCCAGCCCCCCGGCACGCAATCCTCCACCGCGATGTGCAGATGCACTCCGAGGGTGCCGCACAGCTCCGCCAGCCTGAGCGCGGTCGTGAGCTGGCGCAGGCGGGCGGCGGCAAACTCCGCCGACTCTGCCGCCTCCATCCCTTCCAGGCGCAGGTCCCCGGCGGACGCCTTCTCCAGGAACTCGGTGACGCCAAGCCCGCTGGCTTCCTGCTGCGCCGCCAGCGCGGGAGAGAGCCGCGCCCACCGCTGCACGCGGCCAATCCCGCTTTCGTCAAACACATTCCCCCACACGCGCTTCCACACGAAGAATGCCGCCAGCCAGGCCGCCCGTCCGCTGATGACGCGCAGCAGCCGGTCGCACTCGGCGGAGCGCTCTTCGTCTTCCGCCGCCGCCCGCCCCTGGACCAACCCTCCGTAAAGCAGGGCGTCCAGTGAGATGACGGCTGAGTCCGTGAAGCCGCAGTGCTCGCCCAGCCACTCGCCCAGCTCCTTCAGCGGCGCTGGACGCCGGCGGCTGCCCAGGATTGCGCGCGGCGGCGTGAGGATGCGCTGGGGCGAAACGCTGTCAGCGCGGACACCTGCTGCGTAGTTCAGGGGGCGGTCGTCCAGTGGAAGGTACGCGATGTGCATCTACTCGTTCAGCAACTGGTCAATCTTGCGCCTGAATGCGCGCGTGGTTTTCTCAATGCTGGACGCGGTCGCGCCGGTCACCACCACGCCGAGCATTATCCCGCCAATCTCGGAGTACTTCAGCACCCTCAGGTCGTCTGGGGTGATGAACTTCTGCGTCGGGATGAGCAGCGGGCGGTCGCTGTAAGCGGCCACCGCCCGGTAGAGCGCGACGTCGTAGTGCGTGAGCGGAGTCCCGTACTGCTCCGGCGGGATCACCGCGGCTTCCAGCATGCTGATGACATTGGTGTCGTGGCAGTATATGTGGGTGAGGTGGAAGATCTCCCCCTCGCTGTGCAGGCGGTCAATGGCCGGAATCAGCTCAATCTTCTCCCCCAGCTCCAGGTAGCACGCCGGCAGGTGGTAGGCGTATATGTCAATGAACTTGAGACCCGCCTCAATCAACTCCTCCAGTTCCTTCTTCTCCGGCACCCGCTCCGCGCCCGGCATCAGGCCGACCGGGATCCCGGCTTCCCGGATGATGGCCTCCACCCGCGGGCGCTCTGCCGCGAAGTCGCCAAAGGTGGCGCCGCTCGCGCGGTGCACCACGTTCATATGCACCTTTACCGCGTCAGCCCCGCCGCTCGCGGCGGCCTTCGCCAGTTCAACCGAGTTATCTGGCAGAGATACGATTAGCCTCATTTGCTCTTCCTCCTGCGGTGAGACCTGCCGTCGGGGAATACCCCTTCCTCGCTCACGTAGAACGACACCAGCTCCCGGGGGGTCACATCAAACGCGGGGTTCCACACCTGGCAGCCCGGCGGGGCGGTGCGGATAACGCCGCTGTGGGTGAGCTCCCGCGCGCTGCGCTCCTCTACCGGGATGGCGCTTCCCTGGGGGCATTGCACATCAAAGCTGCTCACCGGCGCCGCCACAATAAAAGGTACTTCGTGCCGGTCGCACAGCACCGCCATCTGGTAAGTCCCGATCTTGTTGGCGACATCGCCGTTCGCCGCGATGCGGTCGGCGCCGACCACTGCGGCGGTCACTACGCCGCGCGCCAGCAATGCGCCTACGGCAGTGTCGGCGATCAGCCGGTAGTCCACTCCCGCCTGCCCCAGTTCCCACGCCGTGAGCAGCCCTTGCTGGCGCGGCCGCGTCTCCGGCACATACACCCGTTTGATGTGCTTCTGACGGTAGGCGCGGATGATGGCGGCCAGCGCCGTGCCCTCGCCGCCGGTGGCCAGCGCGCCGGTGTTGCAGATGGTCAGCGCCGCCTCGCCCGGCGGGATCAGCTCCGCGCCGAAGCGGGCGATGGCGCGGTCGGCCGCAAGCTGTTCGCGGTGCAGCCGTATGGCTTCCTCCACCAGCATTCCGGCGGTGCGCGTCGGGCTTGCCGGAGCGGCGCTTTCCGCTAGCCGGAGCATCCGCGAGAGCGCCCAGTGCAGGTTGACCGCGGTAGGGCGGGTCGTTGCCAGCTTGCCCGCGGCCCACTCGGCCTTGCGCCGGACCGCGTCCGGGCTGGCGCGGGACGCGTTGAGTGCACTCTGCGCCACGCCATAGGCCGCGGTGATTCCGATGAGCGGCGCCCCCCGCACCTGCATCCGCTCAATGGCGCGCACATAGGCGGCGACAGTGTCAAGAGTCACGTAGGCTTCGCGCCGTGGCAGCTTCGTCTGGTCAAGAATGACGGCGCGGTTCCCCTCCCAACTGATTGCCTGCACCGGCATGCCGCATAATCCTAGCACAGTACGATAAGCCCTCACGGAAACCACTCCCTCTCCGCACGTACGCGGGGCTTCTCGTCCGCCCTGGCCCTGGCGGAGGCGGGCAGCCCGGCTATCTAGGGTGCTGACCTGCGCGGCCTCCTCAATCACCACTGTACTTAGCTACAACGGGATATGCTACTGTGACAGGATACACTGATTGGTGGTTCAGATGCCGCCGTCGCCCCTTCTTAGGGCCTCCGACTCCCGCATCCCGCCGAACTTGCGGCGGGCCGATGCTATGCAATAATACTAATGTGACAGGCTGCGGGC
>CAZXPM010000207.1:0-2683 GCA_964643155.1 uncultured Planctomycetales bacterium
TCTCTTCCTGCGCGGCCTTGAAGTCCCTTCCCCCAAGCTCCGGCACCTTGAGGCTGGGCTTGCCGAGGCTGCGGACGACGCGGACTCTGCGGCCTTCCCGCACGATGTCTCCGGGCAGCGGCGATTGGCTTATCACCGCGCCTGCGGGGATTTCGCTGGAGTAGGCGGATTCCTCGCAGAGGATCCCGAGGTTCACGCTGTTCAGCGACTGCTCCGCCTCTTCCACGCTGATACCGACCACGTCGGGCACAGTGACCTCTGGCGCCGCCCCGCTGGTGAAAGAACGTGCAACCAGGACCAACAGGTATCCGACCGCCACTATCGTGGCCGCGGCGAGTACAAGGATGAAGAAGCCCAGTAGCTGCGAGCTCTTGCGCCGATTACGATTGTGCCGTGACAGCGACATGAACGAGAACTTCCGAAGCCTGTATTATAGCGTAAGGCCCTGGGGCGGCGTAGCGGATTGGCATAGGGTCACGGATGGGCTATACTCTAGCAGAATGAGAGGCTTCGTCGCCCGGATTTTCTCGGTTATTCTGGGGTTGCTCGTCGGCTTTGCCGTTGCGCTCTACATATACAGCCGCTTTGAGGCTCCGTTCAGGGTCTGGAAAGAGGTCCTGACCAACTACCCGAATCTCATTCCCCCGATATTCTCCGAAGGCAAGGATGTGGAGGAGAGCTTCGCCATCCTGGGCTCGCTTTACCGCTACATCGTCTTCGGGTTCGCGGTGCTGGGCTACCTGATGCACCCCTTCGTGGAGGTGGCACTGGTAATGCTGAGCAACGGGGTGCAGCGCCTGCTGAAGGGCGTGACCCGCCAGCGCTTTATCGCTGGCACGATGGGCTTTCTGGGTGGAGTTCTCGTCTCGTTCTTCCTGCTAAACGTCCCCTTGTTCTTCTATCTGAACAGCCTCCCGCAGAACTTCGCCAACTCGCCTTTCGTGATGGTGCTGGTGAACGCACTGTTCCTGCTGACCTTCGGCTATATCGGCGGGTTCATCACCACGACTATCTTCTATCCGACCAGCAGCCGCGAGAGCATTCTCTCCCAGTACGAAGTTGAATCAAAGCCGAGAATCCTGGATACGTCGGTGATCATTGACGGCCGCATCACCGAGATTGTCCGCAGCGGCTTTCTTTCCGGGTTGCTGGTTGTGCCCAATTCAGTCATTCGGGAGATGCAGCTCATAGCCGACTCGCCTGACCAGATCAAACGCAACAAGGGACGCCGGGGCCTGGAGATACTGAAGAACCTCCAGGAGAATGCGCCCAATCCGGTTCACATCTTTGACGACAGCAGATACGACCAGAACCGAATCGGTGTTGACGACCGGCTGATTCTCGTGGCGGAGGAACTGGGCGGCGAGGTGGTAACAAACGACTATAACCTGAACCGCGTAGCAGGCATCAAGAACATAAAGGTGCTCAACATCAACGAGCTGGCGAATGCGGTTAAGCCCATGGTGATCCCCGGTGAAACGCTGTTGGTCAGCGTCATCCGTGAAGGCAAGGAGTCCGGCCAGGGAGTCGGCTACCTGGACGACGGGACGATGGTGGTGATTGAGCAGGGCCTGCGGCACATCGGGAGCATCTGCGAGGTGGAAGTCACGTCCATAATGCAGACGGTGGCGGGACGCCTGATCTTCGGGCGGGTTCGTAAGGTCGTGAAAGACGAAGTATAATCGCTGTACCCGTGGAAAGAGTCATCAAATCTGATGTTAGTCTGGTTCTGCTGGCAGGGGGCATGGGCTCGCGCTTTGGCAGTGAGACACCCAAGCTCCTGGTTGAGCTCGCCGGCAGGCCGCTTATCTACTACCCGCTCAAGACGGCACTGTCGCTGGGCGTTTTTGACGAGATAGTGGTGGTGAGCATTGACCAGATAGTGGAACCGGTGAGGGAGATGGTCGCTTCCCTGCGTGACATCAGCGAGGAGTTCATCGGTGATGTGCACTTCCAGCCTTCCGGCACTACGCGCAGCGAGTCGGTGGAGAACGGGCTTAAGGCAGTGCACCACCGCAAGGTAGTGATCCATGACGCGGACCGCCCCTTGGCTTCGGCGCAGCTCTTCAGGAAAGTGGTGGATGAGATAGGGCCCGGAGTCGGCGTTGTCCCTGTCATTGCACCGCTGGACTCGGTGTTGAAAGAAGGGGAAGGGGCAAGGCCGCCGACATACCTGTTGCGCAGCGAGGTCTTTCTTGCGCAGACTCCGCAGGGGTTCTTGACCAGGGAACTCCGCATGGCCCGCGAGCTGGTGCGTAACCGCTTGAACCGCTTCACCGACGACGGGAGCATTTATACTGCGGGTGGTTACGAAGTGAAGATGGTGCAGGGGGAGCGCACCAACGTGAAGCTGACATACCCGGCGGAGCTGAACCTGCTTAGGGCGTATATGGACGAGCTGAGTGATGGCGCCAAGTAGATATCGCATCGGCTCGGGCTTTGACATACACCGAACGAGGGCCGGGGCAAAACTCACGCTCGGCCTGGTTGAGATTCCCTCAGACCTGGGCCTCGTTTCCGAGACCGATGGCGACGTTGTCGCACATGCCCTGCTGGATGCCCTGTTCGCCGCGGCGGGCGTGGGAGATATCGGTGAACACTTTCCGGCGGGAGGGGCGCGGGGACGAGCCAGCCGCGAGCTCCTCGCGGAGGGGATGGGTGCATTCCGCGCAGAGGGCATGAC
>CAZXPM010000208.1:0-2658 GCA_964643155.1 uncultured Planctomycetales bacterium
GGTCGGGAAACCCCAGCGCGAAGCGGAACTTCGCCGCGTCCCAGTCTCGGCGCACGCTCCCGCGCTCGCCGCCGAGATACTGCGCCGGCGCCCGAACCTCCAGCAGGTGCGGCGCGATGCGGCTGAAGCCGCCGTCGTCAGCCGCCGGTGCAGCCGCGCGCGCGGCCGCCTCCAGGAACGAAGGCGCGTCCAGCTCCGGCGGTATCGGCGGCAGCCCCTCTTGCATGCGGCCATTATAGACTGGTGCCTTCGCATTCAGGCGTAACGAAGCGTTCGGCTCGTCGGGAGAAACCGGCGGCACAGGCGTATGCCGCGGTGCATACCCGCACCGCCGGAAAGAGAACCGGCCACAAGAAGGCCCGGGAACTGGCCCGCCGGCAGGCGCGGGGATCCACGCGCATTGAGGGCTACAGGATCACCCCCGAAAAGCGGCGGCAGGCTCACGAGCTCTTCAGGCTCAGGAAAAAGGCCGCCAGCGGTTCATAGTCACGCGGCGAGGCAGAATCCGAAGTCCCCACGCGGAAGTGAGCAGCTCTTCGTAAGCCTTCTCCAGCAGCATCTCCTCAACGGCCTCAATCGCTTCCGGGTCAGTGATCTTGAGCCTGTTCCTCAACACCCTCCCGTCTGAGCCCGGCTCCGCCTCGTCCGGCTCATAAGTGCGGTAGCGCCAGGACAGCTCTTGCATACCTAGCCCGTCTCCTGCTCCTGCGGTTCGTCCGCCGCCTTTCTCATCCGCACGCGCCGGATCCTCTGCCCGCGCATGCTCATCACCTCAATCTCCCAGCCGTTCACCCGCACCTGTGCGCCCTTCTGCGGAATGTCGCCGTGGGCGTCCAGCACCAGCCCGCCCAGGGTTTCGTAGTCCTCGCTCGCCTCAAACCCCGCCCCCAGGATGAAAGACAGGTCGCGCAGGCTGATGCCCGCGTCCACCAGATAGGAGCCGTCCTTGAGCTGCTTGACCTTGGAGCGCTTGATGTCGCTTTCGTCGTAGACCTCGCCCACCAATTCCTCCAGCAGGTCTTCAATCGTCACCAGCCCCACCACTTGGCCGAATTCGTCTATCACGATGGCCATGTGCCGCTGCTCGGCGCGCATCCGGGTGAGCACGTCCAGCGCCGACACGCTCTCGGGCACGGTCAGCGGCGGCTGCACTATCTCCTTGACCTTGCGCTGCCGCTCGCCTTTGCGGGCGTGGATGCCGGCCTTCTTCAGGTGCAGCACGCCGATAATGTCGTCAATGCTCTCGCCATATACCGGCATGCGGCTGCGCCCGCTTTCCAGCGAAAGCTGGATGAACTCGTCCACCGTCCTCTCGCCGGAGATGGCGACGAAATCCGTGCGGGGCACCATCGCCTCGCGCACTTCTGTCTGAGCAAAGCCCAGCACCCGCTGCGTCAGTTGCTTCTCCTCATGCGAGAAGTCGTCAGTCATTTCCAGGATGATGGCCAGCTCCGCGCTGGTGTACTTGGCTTGCTCGGCGAGCTTGATGCCAAACAGCCGGCACAGCAGCGCCGTGGTGCCGGTCAGCAGTCGGATGAAAGGCCAGGTGAGGATGATGAGTAACCGGAGCACGGGCGCGAGGTACAGCGACAGCGGCAGCGCATACTGGTAGGCCAGCCGCTTGGGCACCAGCTCGCCGAAGACCATCACCAGGTAGCTGAAGAGGATGGTGGAGGCAATGACGCCCAGGCTCACTGCCATCCCCGCTCGCATGCCCCCGGCCTCCAGCGCCTTGGCTACGGCCAGGCTGATGGTGGTGACCACGGTGGCGCCCCCGGCGACCGCCGCCAGCGTGATGCCGAGCTGCGTGGCCGCCAGCATCTCGCTTGGCTCCTTGACCATCGGCAGCGCCATCTTCGCGCGCCAGTCGCCCTTGCGGACGAGCTGCAACAGCACGGTCTGCCGCACGGCGATGTATGCGATCTCAATCAGAGCCATTAGCCCGGTGACGAGGATGAGGATGGCGAAGGCAATGGTTGAACTTAGCGGGTCGTCGCCCAGCAGTGATAGTCCGTGTTCCACTTCAGTTGGGTTCATTCTATGGTATGCCGCCTTCGCCGTCAAACCGCAGTTAGACGAAAGCCCCGTGCGGCCAGGTATAGCTTGTGAGCACCGCCGAGTAGCTGGCGCGGCGGCAGCGAAAGGAGGAAAGAGATATTGATGAACAGGATGAAACGAAGAGACCTGGCGAGCCGGATGCGCGCTGCGTCGGCGGCGGTACTCCTCTTTGCCCTCGTCCTTGCCTGCGGCCCCGCTGGCCGTCCGGTAACCACCCTTCCCTCCAACAGCGGTGGCACTGCGCACGATTCGCTGAAGGCCGGGCTGGACCGGCTCGCACCTCCGAAAGGCGTGTCGCTGGAGCTGTTTGCCGGGCTCAAAGCGGTGCTGGAACAGAACATCTGCGAGCTTCCGCCGCCGCTGGATGCGCCGCCTGCCCGTGGCGTGAAAGTGGTGCAGGACCTGTCAGTAAACGCGCACGGCGAAGCGCCGGAGCTGGTGTGGACCTACCGCAACGAGGGCGACTACAACAGCAACGGCGTGGTTTCGCTGGAAGACCTGTGTCCGCTGGCGGGCTGGTTCGGCACGCGGGTGGAAGAAGAGCCGCTTGCGGCTGAAGCTGACGGTGACGGTAACGGCGTTGTCGGCATTTCCGATATC
>CAZXPM010000209.1:0-2634 GCA_964643155.1 uncultured Planctomycetales bacterium
GGATCCGTGAGGGAGCTCACCGAGCCGTTCCGGCCATTCGTTTACGTGGACGGCGGGAGGGTGCTGAAGGACGCGGATGTGCGCTGCGAGGTGCAGCGGCTTGCCGGCGACGCCGGTTTCACGCTGCTTGCGAAGTTCACCAGTTGCGGCGAGTATGAAGAATCGGTGAAGCGGATGGGGAAGCACTATCGCATTCACCGCAACAGCTATGAACAGCAACCCTACTACGAAGTGAAGGAGTTCGCGCACCAGTATCTGCTGGCGAGCGGCAGGACGCATTTCCTGGGGATGGAGTGGGGCGATGCGCGCACAATGCAGCTCGCCCTGAGGCTGAACGTGCCGGAGGATATGGCCAATCCCGCCGATGAGTCACAGCGAATAGAGGAGCTTGGCATTAAGTGCGGTGAAGCGGTGACCGTGCTTTCAGCGGGCGAACTGGGCGAAAAGGAGATGCTGGAGCGCCTGGTGGAGGCGGTGCAGGAAGCCGACCCCGACGTTCTCTGTGGGCACAACCTCTTCAAGACGATTCTGGATTTCATCTCCAGACGGGCGCGCAAGCTCAAGGTCAAGCTGGAACTCGGCAGGAGCGGGCGGGAGGCCTGGAGCGAGCGCTACACCATGCCGCTGGCGGAGCGGCGGCTGGAGTTTCCGCGCATGCGCGTATTCGGCCGCAGCCTCGTGGACACCTGGATACTGGCTCAGAGCTACGACATCTTCAAGCGCGAGATGGACAGCTACGACCTGCCGTACCTGGCGCGCTACCTGGGGTTGCGCGAGGAAGAGCGTGAGAGCGAGGACGTGCGGGCTGCCCTGGAGGAAACCGAGGAGGTGGTGAGCACACTCATCCAGAACTTCTTCCACCTCAGCCAGATGCTCCCGTACACGCTGGAGGACTGCATCATCAAGGGCAACGCCACCAAAATAAACGCGCTGCTGCTGCGCGAGTACTACCGGCAGGCGGCAGCGGTGCCCTATCCGGCCGAGGGGCGGATGTTTGCCGGCGGATACACTGACCTGAGGGCCACCGGCGTGCTCAGGCCGGTCATCAATGTGGACGTGGCCAGTCTATACCCCTCGCTCATTCTGCATTACCGGTACTTCCCCCAGGGCGACCGGCTGGGGGCGTATGAGGCCGCCCTGCGGGAGCTGCTGCGCCGGCGGCTGGAGATAAAGCACGAGCTGAAGTCGCTCAAGGACAACACGCGGTTCGCCCGGCTGGACGCCCGGCAGGGCGCGTTCAAGATAATCATCAACAGCTTCTACGGCTATCTTGGCACCTCGCGGATGAACTTCGCCGATCTGGATATGGCCGAGCGTGTGACCGCGAAGGGGCAGCAGACAGTGCAGCGGATGGCGGACATCGTGGAGGGACTGGGCGCGCGCATCGCCGAGATTGACACCGACGGCATCTATCTGGTTCCGCCCGAAGCCTACGTCAAGTCCGGCGACTATGAGGGCTTTGTGGAGGCGGTGAATGCGCAGATGCCGGAAGGGGTGGAGGTGGAGCTTGGCGGAGTGTATGAGGCGATGCTCTCATATAAGGTGAAGAACTACGCACTGCTGGACGCCGAGGGGCGCGTGACCATCAAGGGAAGCGGGATGAAATCGCGCGGACTGGAGCCATTCCTGCGACGCTTCATTGAGGACAGCATACGGCTGATCCTGCGGGGCAGGGCTGACGAGGTGGAGGCGCAGTACGAGCTGCTCAGGCGCAAGCTCGCGGGCGGCGAGATCCCCGTACGCGAACTGGCTAAGACCGAGATACTGGTGGATTCGTTGCCCACCTACAAGCGTAAGCTGGAGACCACGCGGCGCAATCGCCAGGCGCAGTACGAAGTGGCGCTGAAGAACCCCGGCCGCTACAAGCCCGGCGACCCGGTGAGCTACTACATCAGTGGCGAGTCCCCGAAAGTGAAGGCTTACGAGGCGGCGAAGCTGCTAAGCGAGTACAACCCGCAACAACCCGACGCCAATATCGCGTACTACCAGAAACGCCTGGCGGAAACCTACAGGCGTGTGCGCGGCTTTACCGGCGGCGAGTGAGCGTTACGCGTCTGGATGCGCGCTCGTGTCCATATCCACGCGCCGGGGCTCCATCGGTGGGTGTGCTTCCGGCTTCGCCTCCAGATAGCTCACCGTTACCTGCGGGTACGGGATGGTTATGTCCGCGGCCTCCAGCGCGTACTTCACGCGGCGGAGCATCTCCCGCTTGATCCGCCACTGCTCAATCGGCACGGTCTTGATGAGCAGGCGGATGGTCACGGCGGAGTCGCCGAGTTCGTCCACTCCCAGTACTTCCGGGCGCTCCAGAATCATGGTGCTCCACGGTTCTTCCTTCGCCAGCTTATCGGCGGTCTCCTGGATAACCTGCATGGCAGTATCCACGTCATCTTCGTAGCTGATGCCGAAGTCAAGCACTGTGCGCGACCAGGTGTGGGTGAAATTGCTGATGGCGTTGATGCTGCCGTTGGGGATGATGTGGGCGTTGCCATCAAGCGAGCGGAGCCAGGTGGTGCGCAGCGTCATCTTCTCCACGACTCCGCCGAACTCGCCGCCGTTCACCTGGATGATGTCGCCCACGCGGTACTGGTCCTCCATGAGCATGAACAGCCCCGCCAGCATGTCTTTGACCAC
>CAZXPM010000210.1:0-432 GCA_964643155.1 uncultured Planctomycetales bacterium
CTTTTACACCGGTATTCTGGGCGACTTTCCCTACAATCGCTTTGATATTGTGGAGAATTTCTTCCAAACAGGCTATGGCATGCCGGGTTACACCTTGCTGGGAGACGCGGTCGTGAAGATGGTGCAGCGGGGCGGTTACGATGTCACCGGCCCGTCTGGCATCGCTCACGAGCTGATGCACAACTGGTGGGGCAACTATGTGTTCTTTGACGCCGACAGGGGCAACTGGTGCGAGGCCATAACCACCTACATGACGAACTACTACTGGCTGGAATCGCACGGCCTGAACGAGGAGGCCCGGGAATGGCGCAAACACGCGAGCGTCAAGTTCAGCGTGAATGCGCCAGTGGACAAGCTCTATCCGCTGCGCCAGTTCAAGGGCAAGGCAAACGAGGTTGACGGCGCCATCGGTTACGAAAAGGGGGCGATGTT
>CAZXPM010000210.1:442-2634 GCA_964643155.1 uncultured Planctomycetales bacterium
ATGTTCTTCCACCACCTCCGGCGGCTAATCGGCGATGACGCCTTCTTTGCCGGCCTGCGGCAGGTTATCGCCGAGCACGGAGCGGCGTTCGCGGATTGGAACGACTTCCGCGACGCTTTTGCCGCCGCATCCGGCGTGGAGCTGGACGAGGTGTTCAGCCAGTGGCTGGACCGCCCGGGGGTGCCGGACTTCAAGGTGGAAGTGGAGACGGTGCAGGAGACCCCACCCTCGTATGTGGCGCGCATCATTCAGCGGGAGCCGCACTGGAGCCTGATGCTGGACTTCGCCGCAAGGGACGATCGGGGCGCCATCACCGCAGAGGGGCGCGTGTCCCTGTGTGGTCCGGAAGCCTGGGTAGCCGTCGGCTCGGACAGCCCGGACACCGGCCAGAAGGCGGCCGACGGCGTCTTTGAGCTGGACCCTGAATGGAACACGCTGCGGCGGGTTCCGCCGGTGGCGCTGGAGCCCTGCCTGAACGCGGTGCTGAACGAAGAAGGGGCGCTGGTCGTCTATCCTTCGGGTGCTGACGAGATGTCCACGGAGCTGCTGAAACTGGTTGAGGTCATTGAGGCCGCCGGCCGCGAGCTGACGCTCATTCCCGACAGCCAGTTCACGGCGGAGACGGCGGAAGGGCATTCGCTCTTCATCCTGGGAGGTTCCGGCGTCAATCGCGCCTGGAAGCTGCTGGACGGGCTTATTCCAGCAGATACCTTAACCACCAACGAGAAGTCGTTCTCGTTTGAGCGGCGTGTGTTCACAGCGCCGGAGGACAGCATTCTGGCGACCTTCGTCAACCCCAAGCGCCCGGGGCAGTTCATCAGCGTTTATCACGGCAACTCGCCAGCGGCACTGGCGCGGTCGCGCTACATCTTCTTTTACGGATGGGACAGCTACCTGGTGTTTAACGCCGGCCGCCTGGCCGAGCGGGGTATGTTCCCGGCGGCGGCGAACCCGTGGGCCGGGCGCATCCCGGTGGGATAGCGCAACTTGATACTGGAGAGGGATATGTCAAGAAACAAGTGGGTCAGTTTTCAGATAATTGTGCTCCTGCTCCTCGTCGGCTTTTTCCTTGGCGGCGGCGTGGCCACAGTGCTGTACGCCCAGGAGTCGGGAGGGCGCGCCAGCAAGGCGCAGCCGCCCCAGCCGCAGGCGATGAGCACCTACGCGCCGGACGGCGCCAGCATCAATGCGGCTGTGCTTGCAGGCGCGCTGGACACGAACTTCGTGACCAAGGTCTTTGAGCAAGCCGGCCCGGCAGTGGTGTACATCACCACGCAGAAACGCGGCTTTGACTTCTGGCTGAATCCAACGATACGGGAGGGGATGGGCAGCGGCTTCATCGTTGACGCTGACGGCTACATCCTCACGAACAACCATGTCGTCCAAGGCGCAGACACCATAACGGTGGTGCTGGCCAACGACAAGGAGTTCACCGCCGAAGTCATCGGCACCGATATCAGCACCGATGTGGCGCTGATCAAGATCAACCCGGGGGCGGAGAGGCTGCCCACGGTGAAACTGGGCGACAGCAGCGGCCTGAAGGTCGGCGACTGGCTTATTGCCATCGGCAACCCTTACGGTTTTGACCGCACGGTCACCTTCGGGGTCGTGTCCTCAAACGAGCGCACCATCCGCGCGGCCGACCAGCGGACGATACCCGATGTCATCCAAACGGATGCGGCAATCAACCCGGGCAACTCCGGCGGCCCCCTGCTCAATGCGGCGGGTGAAGTGGTGGGCATCACCTCCGCCATCCTCAGCCGCAGCGGAGGCAGCGAGGGCATCGGCCTGGCCATCCCCATCAACACCGCCAAGGACATCATGGACGACCTCGTGAAATACGGCCGGGTGCTGCGCCCATGGCTGGGGATTGAAGTTGACCCGCGGGTGCGCCTGCTTAACCTGCCGTCGCTGAGAAGGGGGCTGGTGATCACCGCGGTCTACAAGAACTCGCCGGCCGCTGCGGTAGGCCTGCTGCCGCCGGTGAGCAACCGGGCGCAGGACACATACAAGCTCTACGTCATTACTGAGGCCGACGGGAAACCGGTGGAAGACTACGGGAGCCTGCTGGACACCATCCGCAGCAAGGAGGTTGACGGCACGGTTGAGCTGAAGGTCGCCGTGGTGCAGAACGGCAGCGTTACGATGGAGTCCAGGACGGTGCAGCTTGCGCCCCTGCCGCAGGAAGCGCC
>CAZXPM010000211.1:0-2630 GCA_964643155.1 uncultured Planctomycetales bacterium
GAAGGCCCAGTATCCCGGCGCGCGCGCTGAATCCGCCGCGCTTTCGGCGGCGCTGGCCCCACTGCCGTCTGTCACCGGGGAATCAGCCATCAACAACTTCGGGGCGTTTCACCCCGCTGCGAGATTGTAGCACCGAAGGAAGTGCGCACTATTGCCTATCTTCCCAGCGCTGGATAGCGCCGGGGAGCCAGTCCGCGAAGGCCCGGGCGACAGCTTTGTTGCCTGCCGCGTTGGGATGAGAGTCGTTCTCGCTGCGGCGGAACTCGGGTTTGAGCATTCCTGCCCTGTCCGCCAGCACCGCGTTGCAATCAAACACCGCGACGTTCTTCTGGCCCTTCACCCACTCGCCCTTCAACCAGCCGCAGAACCGGCGGTAACGCGCAGCGTTCTCCGGCGTGGTAGCGCCTGGCACCAGCGGCGGCGCCGTCCAGGCAATGAAAAGCGTCTGAGGGTGCCTGGCGAAATGCGGCTTCAGCGCAACGTAGTAGCCCTGATACTCCTTGAGCGCAGCCTCTGAGCCAATATTGCAGGCGGGATAGCAGCTCTTGAATGCGACGATGTCGTGGCGGCCGGCTTCCGTGAGGTCCCAGGTCAGCACTTCGTCCATGTGCTTGCCGAAGGTGGTGGGGAAGTGCTCCGGGTTTGTATTGTCGCCTATCCAGCCATCGCCGTAGCCGATTTCGTAGACACTCAGCCCCAGATCCTCCAGCTTCCGCCACATCCCACCCTCGCGCAGGAAACCGCTGCCGCAGGAGTGGTGGATGAAGACGAGACTGCGCCCCTCCAGCCCGCCCTCCGCCCAGGCAGCGCCTGTATCCGCCGCAGTCCGCTGCAAGATGAGGCCACCGGAATCGGCGGCGGCCGGCTTCTCCGGCTGGTTGCAGGCGGCCAGCCCCGGCGCCAGGCCCAAGAGCGCAAGAAGCAGGATTGCATTCTTCATCGTAGCCCTCCCGCAGCCATTATAGCGGCATCCCGGGCCGCTTCCGCCGCGCTCTGCTAGAATCATCCGCATGGAACGCATCTGGGACGACCTGATTCGAACGGCTATCAAGGAGGACATGGAGGCTGGCGACATCACCAGCGAGATGCTCTTCTCCCACGAGCACCGCAGCGCAGCCTTCATCTTTGCGAAGAAGCCGGGCATCCTGTCCGGCCTGGCGCTGGCCCGCAGAGTGTTTGAGCTGCTGGACGAGACAGTAGAGATGGTGGCCCACTACGAAGACGGAGATTACCTGGAGCCTCGCGAGGGCGTCCTGGACCTGACCGGCCGCACGCGCAAGCTGCTGAGCGCGGAGCGCCTGGCCTTGAACTTCCTGATGTGGCTGTCCGGCATCGCCACCGCCACGTACGAGATACAGCAGAAACTGCACGATGCCGGGGCTAAGGTGCGCATCTCCGATACGCGCAAGACCACGCCAGCCTGGCGGTTCGCCGAGAAGAAGGCGGTGCGGCACGGCGGCGGCCTTAATCACCGCAACAGCCTCTCCGACAGCATCCTCATCAAAGAGAACCACCTGCTGTTCTGCGGCGACCCGGCAGAAGCGGTGCGGCGCGTGCGCGCGCAAAAGCGCATGGTTGACCTGGTGGAAGTAGAGGTGCAAGACCCTGAGTTGATTGAGCCGTTCATCGCCGCCGGCGCTGACATCCTGATGTTTGACAACTTCACGCCCGAGCAAGTTCGGGCGGGCGTGGAGCAGGTTGCGGGCCGCGTCAAGATAGAGGTTTCCGGAGGCATCACCCCGGACAACATACTGGATTATGCGATTGAAGGCGTGGATGTAATCTCGCTGGGCTACTTGACCCATTCGGCGCCTGCGCTTGATTTCAGCATGGAGTTCACCGGCGAGGTGAAGGACTGATGCTACTGGTCGCGGACGTGGGCAACACCAACATCGTCATAGGGGTGTGGGACGGGGCGCGCCTGGTGCACCGCTTCCGCATCACCACGCGTCTCAAGGCTACCAGCGACGAATACCGCAGCCTGCTGCACAGCCTGTTGCAGCCGGCAGATCTCGCGCCTGACGGGTTTGACGGCGCGATTCTCTCCAGTGTGGTTCCGCCGCTCATCCCGCGCATAGAGAAAGTCATAGAACAGGTCACGGGCCATGCGCCGCTGGTGGTCGGGCCGGGTATCAAGACTGGCCTTAACGTCCTCTACGAAGACCCGCGCGAGGTAGGCGCAGACCGCATTGTCAACTGCGTCGCCGCGCTGTCGCTGCACGAGGCCCCACTCGTCGTGGTGGACTTCGGCACCGCCACCACTTTTGACGTGGTCATCCCTCCGGCTGATTACCTGGGCGGCGCCATTGCCCCAGGCATTGAAATCTCCCGCGAGGCGCTGGCGGAACGCACGGCACGCCTCCCCCGGGTGGAGCTCGCCCTGCCTGGAACGGTTGTCGGACGCACCACCGTGGAGAGCCTCTGCAGCGGCATTCTCCTCGGACACGGCGCCATGGTGGACGGGATTGTCGCCCGCATTGAGCAGGAATGTGGCATCCAGGCGAAGGTTGTCGCCACCGGCGGTTTCGGCGAACTGATGCGCCGCGCCTCAGCCCGCATAGACGCGGTTGACCCGAACCTCACGCTTCTGGGCCTGCGCCTGCTCTGGGAGCGGAACCACACCCAGTAAC
>CAZXPM010000212.1:0-2618 GCA_964643155.1 uncultured Planctomycetales bacterium
CGCAGGGCAGGCTGCGCATCAGCAACTGGCATCCCTTCGCGACCCAACGGCGCGACGTGCGCATTGAGAAGTATGAAGTCTCGGTGCCGGTGAACGGAATGGAGCTGACGGCGGGCACCTTTGCGCAGATGCTCGGCAAAGGGCTTGTGCTCAGCGGAATTGAGGAACGCGAGCTGGACTACGACAACGAGATTGAAGGCATCCGGCTGAAACTGCCGCGTGACAGCTACAGCGTTACCGCGTTCATCGGGCAGCACAAGACGGTGAAGGACCGTGGGGCCACAAAGGTCTGGGGGGGGCGCGTGGAGGTTTCACCTGCCGATTGGTGCACTGTGGGCGGGAACGTGCTGAGCTACCAGCCCACAATCAACGCCGCGCCAGACAAGCCAGCACCTCGCCGGCACCACCAGGCGATGTCGTGGGAGGTGGATCTCCACTGGGAGAAGATATCGTCGCATTTTGAGTATATGCGGCTGGACTGGCCGCAGGACGATGACGGGCGCGGCATGTACGGCAACATAGTGCTGAGCCTGCCGGGGCTTGGCGTCACCTACGAATACAAGAACTACTACCACATTGAGGGCATGTTCGCCGCGCCGCCCCCGGTATTCTACGACCCGGAACACGCCAAGGCAGACACGCTGGATGAGAAGGGCTACGGTTTCACCGTGGTATGGTCGCCGTTTGACAACAGCTCCCACTTTGAAGGCTCCTACGCCCAGTCCAACATCCGTAACAAAGGATGGCCCACTACCGAAGCGATCTTCGGCTACCATTCGCCGACGGAGAAGCAGACAAGCTGGATGACGCAGTACAGCTACCACCGGGACGTAGTGCTCCATGAGCGCAAGTGGCACTCTGAGATTTCCCGCCAGTGGGACGACAACTGGACCACGCAGCTCGCGGTGGAGATCCGCGGAAGGGATGAAGGCGCGGGCACGATTGACGAGCAGGAAGTTTCGCTGGACATCGGCTACGCCGGATGGTTGACGCTGGTGCTGGCACAGGAAAAGGCCGGCCGGGGGACACTCAGCGAAGCGCAGCGGTGGAATCTGGCGGAGCTGCGTTTGCAGGATCCGGGCGTCCAGGAGCTTGTTCTTTCCTACGGCAAGCGGCGGGAGGGATTTGTTTGTTCTGGCGGAATCTGCCGCATCGAACCGGAGTTCGACGGCTGGAAGCTCATGTATATCCGGTACTTCTGAGCGCTACAGCGTAAGCAGGTAGGCAATCAGCGGTTCCAGCCGCCGGTCGCCGAAGTTGAGCTTGCCTGATTCGATGCGGCTGCCCGAGGACAGGCACCGGTTTATCTGGTCCTGGAGCTTCTGCGTATTCCCGATCACGCCTATGCCGAAGGTCTTCCGGATGTTCTTCAGCGGCCGGGTCTTGTCCGCGTCAACCATATCCACCTTGTCGAATCCGGGGGCCAGTACGTAGTCCTCTGCGTGGCACATGGCGCAACTGCGGTTTTCGCGTCCCCAGATCATGGGGTCGTAGAAGATCTCCTTACCTTTTGCCACCAGGCCGGCGGACTCGGAGCCAGCCTTGGTCTTGTTGATAAAGCTCATCACCGGCTTGTATGCGAGGACGACCGCCACGATGAGCGCTATAACCACGATGATCCCATAGTCAAAAGGTTTGCGTTCCATTGTTTACTCCTAATCGCCGAGATTCGCCGGGCTGCTGCCGGGGAACATATCAAGCACCGCGCGCTCCACTGCTTCAGCGGCAGAATCGTCCGCCTGGAGGCCCACAACCTCTACCGCCGTCTCCTGTCCGAAATGCCGGCGCACGGCTGATGTCAGCACTCTCAGGTTAGAGGGGTCTTGCATCAGGCGGGTGAAGTAGCGCAACCTGGGCGGATAAGTAAGCCTGACCCGGTTCTCCACCAGCGTGGGTTCCGGCCCGTCAAAGACCAGGCAGAACGTAGCCAGGTTCTCCTTGCGCACTTCGTCCAGCACTTCGCGCCAGCGCTGGTCGCCGGCAATGGTGTCGGCCACGGTTTCGCTCTTCGCCGGAGCCCCGTCGTCCGGTTCGGCAGGGCCGGCGGTCGGCGGCGACGGGGGCCGGGGCAGCCCCTTCTGGCTCCGCCGCTCACTGTTAGCCTGGATTGCGCGCTGCAGTTTGTTGGCGCCAAACAGGTCGGAGGTGCCCGGGTCTTCGCCCATCGGCTCGCCGTCGGCGCCAATACGCGGCGGCTTCTCCACTGCCGGCTCCGGCCTTTCCGCCGGCTCCGTCTCCACATCGTCCACCGTAAGCCCCCGGGTCTCTTCCTCAAGCGCATCCCTCGCGGGTTGCGCAGCCTTTTCTGCCGGCGCCGCCTCTTTCGCGGCGGTCTTGCCTGCAGGCAGCAGGTTGGGATGCCCCTCGCGCAGAGATTCGGAACCGGCATCAGGCTTCCGTGCCTTCGGCGAATCCCCGGACGCGCCCACCAGGTCAACCAGACGGTAGAGCGTTATGCGCAGCAGCAGCGCGGGATTGCTTTCGCGGCGCAGGCGGTTGGAGGCCTCCCAGCATTCGCTGATGGCGGCCACCAGCGAGCTGTCGGGGACGCTGGTGAAGGTCGCCTTGCGCTCCTCCAGCGCGGCCAGCCGCGCCGAGGTGGCCATCAGCTCTTCCTG
>CAZXPM010000213.1:0-2603 GCA_964643155.1 uncultured Planctomycetales bacterium
AGAACGCGTTCTCAAAGTGCTGGACTGCCGGACGGCCACGGCCGTCGGCGGGGAACACCACCTCCACCAGGTCAAAGCGCAGGTTCAGCCCTTCAGCCGGGTTCTTCATCAGGTAGTATTCCGCCAGGCGGCGCACCTTGCGTTTCTTCCAGTCGTTGAGATGGTCGCCGGGGCGGTAGCCCTCAGTTTCCACCGCCGACTTGACCTCAGTGAACACGAGGCAGTCCCCGCAGCGGCTGACGAGGTCTATCTCGCCGAGCTTGCAGCGGAAGTTGCGCTCAACAATCCGGTGGCCTTCACTCTGGAGGTGCCTGGCCGCCAGCCGTTCCCCCAGCTCGCCAAGCGGCCGGCGTCTTTTCGTCGGTGACTGCATGCGGGCTGGGCTGGCTGATCTCGCCCATGAATGCTTTGACCACCATGAGCCTAAACTGCGCCAGGCAGTAAGGGCATTCCATTTCATCGCCTTCCCCCTTGCCTTCAGGTACATTCAACAGCCGGTGGCAGGACGGGCAGTAGACCTTGGGTTTGATGTCGTTCGCCATGGCGCGGATTATATCACCGCGGGCGGGTGGGTGGCGCCTTTGCTATAATTGCGCGCATCGGAACTGCCGCTCATGACGGACGCTAAAGCTGATGAACTGGTTTCCGGGAGAACACCCCTTACGCCGGAAGCGGCGCTACAGGCGGCTGACCGGATTGCCTTGGTGACAGCCAACGTTGGCCGGGTTATCCTTGGCAAGAACCGGGTCATCCAGCAGGTGCTGGCAGCGCTTCTGGCCAACGGCCACGTGTTGCTGGAAGACGTGCCGGGTGTCGGCAAGACCATGCTTGCCCGTGCGCTGTCCCGTTCCATCAACGCCCAGTTCACCCGCATCCAGTTCACGCCCGATCTGCTTCCGGCCGATGTAACCGGCAGCAATATTTTCAATCAGAAGACTGGCGAGTTTGAATTCAATCCCGGGCCGGTTTTCACCAACATTCTGCTGGCCGACGAGATTAACCGCACCTCGCCCCGCACGCAGTCCGCCTTGCTGGAGGCGATGGAGGAGCGTCAGGTGACGGTGGGGAGCTATTCGCACCCCCTGCCGGTGCCGTTTTTCGTAATAGCCACGCAGAACCCGATTGAGCACCAGGGAACCTACGACCTCCCGGAAGCCCAGCTTGACCGCTTCCTGGTGCGCCTGCGCATCGGCTATCCGGGAGCTTCCGCGGAAGAGGAGATTCTGGAGGCGCAGCGGGAAGAGCATCCAATCACCGACATTGCGAGCGTGATTGACCTGGAAGAGCTTGCCGAGTTCCAGCGGCTCACGCGTATAGTCTTCCTGAAGCCCTCCATACGCGAGTACATCGTCCGGCTCAGCACCGAGACCCGCAGCCACCCCGACGTCCTGGTGGGGGCTTCCATCCGTGGCAGTCTCGGCATTATGCGTGCCGCGCAGGCCTGGGCGCTGATTGACGGGCGCGACTATGTGACGCCTGACGATGTTAAGCTAGTGGCGCCCCTGGTGCTTTGCCACCGGCTGGTCATGCTCCCCTCGGCGCAGCTGGCTGGGGTCAAGGCCTCAGCGGTGGTGGAGAGCGTCCTGAAGAGAGTCCCGGTTCCGGTGCAATAGTATTTTGCGGGTGACCGAGGTTGTATCGCCTAACTCCACTCTCGCGGGTATCGCTGGCGCTCACTGCGTTCACCGGCCTGCTCGTTCTCATCTTCCGCAGCCACCTGCTGGTTTACACCCTGGTGCTTTTCATCACCCTGAACAGTGCCCTGCTGCTATGGTCGCTACTCAGCACCCGCGGCCTGTCGGTGTCGCGCGAACACTCGGGCACCTGCATAAGGGGCTACCCGCTGAGTGTCAGCCTGGTGATAACCAACCGGCTTCGCACTGCCCGCTTCGCTCTGGTGGGCTACGATTACTTCCCTGCGGCCCGGGAAGGGCAGCGGCACCGCGAGATTGCGCTGCTCAGCCTGGCGCCCCGCTCCAGTGCGGCGGTCACCTACGAGGCGGTTCCCGCCCGGCGTGGCAAGTTTGAGATCGGGCCGTTCATGTTCTACTCCGGCGACCCCCTTGGCTTCTTCCGCAACGTCCGGACGGTTAGCGTAATGACGCCGCTTACGGTGTTTCCGCGCCCGCTGGATACGCGTGTGAACTACCTGAACAGCTCCTCCATGGTGCCCAAGGACGAGCTGGCCACGGTTCCCTACAGCGGGGCCTCCACTGAGTTCCTCGGCGTAACCGAATACCAGCCGGGTGACCCGCTCCGCAAGGTGCACTGGGCTAGTACGGCCCGCATGGGCAAGCTCATCACCAAGCAGTTTGAGCGCAATGTCGCCTCCACCATGAGCGTGCTGCTGGTGAATGATGACCAGTCGGCGACGGGCCGCAATGAGGAGCACAACCCGCTGGAGTACTCCATCACCCTGATCTCAACGCTTGCGCGGGAGACCAGCCGCTCCAATTACTACTTCTCGTTTCTGGAATTGAACGGCGTGGCCGAGCGGCACTGCGCGGGCATGGGCGACAGCCTCTTCCAGGCGATTTCGCTCTTGCTGGCGGAGATTACTCCCGGCGAGAAGCTTGACCTTAAGGGCCACTCCACCGAGATAC
>CAZXPM010000214.1:0-1589 GCA_964643155.1 uncultured Planctomycetales bacterium
GTAAAGGTCAACATGGCGCAGCGGCCGCGCGCCCTCGGCGTATTCCTTCATCAACAGGAAGCTGGGGCTGGCGACCGTGCGAGTAATGCCCAGCGCCCGCGCCAAGCCTTGCACAAAGGTGGTCTTGCCGCCGCCCAGCTCGCCGGTGAGCGGCAGCAGCACCGTCTCCGGCGGCAGCGCCGCCGCGATGCGCGCCGCCAGCGCCTGCGTTTCCGCCGGCGAGTGGGTGTGCAATTCAATCGCGGGAACGTCCATCATGCGGCTCAGTCAAACACCACGCGGTGCAGGTTGAACACCGGCCCGTCACGGCATACCAGCTTCATCTCGTCCGCGCCCAGCCCGTCAGTGCGCACGGCGCAGCCGTAACATGCGCCCAGGCCGCAGGCCATTACTTCCTCCAGGCTGGCCTCCACGCGCTGCTCGCGGGGCAGGCTGGCTTTGAGTGCGCGCAGCATGGCCTTGGGGCCGCAGGCGTAAACCCGCGCTTCTGTCGGCAGGCCGTCCGCCTTCAGCAGCTCAACCACCGTGCCGTGGTGGCCGTGGCTGCCGTCATCGGTGGCGAAATGGATCTCGGCGGGAAACTGCTCCACGTAGCCGCGCGTAAGCTCCGGCTCGCACCGCGCGCCAAAGTAGAGGCGCGGCAGGGGATTACCGCTCGCTGCCAGCTCCGCAGCCAGCATCAACAGCGGCGCCACGCCGATGCCGCCAGCGACGAGCACCGCCTGCTCGCCTTTCTCCGGCGCAGTGAATGTGTTGCCCAGTGGGAAGAGCGCAGGTAGCTGCGTCCCGGCGAGCGTGGATGCGAGCTTGCGGGTCTGGTCGCCCACGGCGCGGTAGTAGATGGAGAGTTCGCCCGCCTCCGGGTTCACGCCCACGAAAGAAAAGGGCCGCCGGAAACGCCAGGGGTCGGATGGGTCGCAACGCAGCATCAGGAACTGGCCCGCGCGGACGCCGGCGAGCAGCGGGCGATGCGCCGCCTCCACTGCGAAGGTAGCCAGGAAGAGCGTGTCCGCCAGGCGGCGGTTTTCCTTCAATGTCAGCGTTCCGGCGGCCTTCATCGCGGCGATTGTAGCATGCAGCTTGTCAACCCCGGCCACTAGTTCGTGCCCGAGAGGTCCACCATCTCCACGCCGATCTGGGCGGCGGCCTCCAGCACGTGCTCATTGCGGTAGAACTCGCCGTAACAGATGCGGCGGATGCCCGCGTTGGCCAGCACCTTGAAGCACTCCCAGCAGGGACTGGCGGTCACGTACAGCGTAGCTCCACTGATGTTTATGCCGTTGCGCGCAGCTTGGGCGATGGCGTTCATCTCCGCATGGATGGTGCGGACACAGTGGCCGTTTTCCATCATGTGGCCGACGTCGTCGCAGTGCGGCGTACCGGAGATAGAGCCGTTGTAGCCGGTGCTGAGGATGACCCGGTCGCGCACCAGCACTGCGCCGCAGCGCTTGCGCCCGCAGGTGGAGCGGGTGGAGACCTGGCGGGCAATCTGCATGAAGTACTCGTCCCAGCTCAACCGGCGGCGCTGGGTGAGGTCGCCCACCGCCTCGTCCAGCTTGCGGTGCAATTGCTCAATGGTGCCGTCGTTG
>CAZXPM010000214.1:1599-2590 GCA_964643155.1 uncultured Planctomycetales bacterium
CTCCTCCAGCGTAAGCCCCTCGCCGACGCGGCCGCGCCCCTTGGCACGCTCAAACCGCAGCTCCACTGGTGCGTCAATGAACAGGAGCTTGAAGCCGTCGGTGGTGCGCACTGGCTCCAGCTCGCCGAGGTTGCGCACGCTGGAGATGATCAGGCGTGGCGAGCCTCCGGCGCGGGAGAGCACTAGCTTGGTGAGGTACGCCTCGCCATGGGCAGCACGCAGCTCGTTGCCCAGCTCCTGCAAGTATTCGCGGGTTGGCTCATGGCCTCGCTGGCGCGCTATTTCACGCAGCTCCGCGCTCAGCGAGAAGTGGGCGAAGCCCTTGCCCTCCAGGTAGCGGGCAGCTTCGTCCTTGCCGGCGCCGTTGGTTCCTGCGATGGCGATTATCATTCTTGCGTCCGTCCTGCGGCATCGCGCCGCCTGCCCGCATTATAGTGCACGGGCGGTTGATTGGAAGGGGCTGTTCAGCCGCTTTCGGTTTCTTCCGCTCGTGCGGGCAGGCCCGCAGCCTCCCGCAGCCGCGCAGAGTACTTCAGGCCCTCGCCGGCGCGATAAAGCGAGGCGATGCCGCGCTGAAGCACCCACTCGTTGACCAGCACCTGCTTGCCGCCGTCCTCCACCCACACATACGCCAGCAGCCGACCGTAGCGGTCGCGCTCCCGCCTTTCAAACTCCAGCGTGAGCGCCTTGCCCTGCAGGAAGTCAGCCAGCAGGCGCTTGCCCGCCTGCGCATTCGGGTCGTCCGTGCTTTCCCACTCGCTGTAGACGCTGTCGCCGGCGGTCTTGCTGACCTTGCGGAACAGCTCTGGCGCGTCCACGCCCAGAAGCTGCACCCGCTCGTCCTCGCCGCCCACGCGCACCGCCAGCGTGTCGCCGTCAACCACATTGACCAGCTCCGCCGCGACCTCTTGAGGATAGGGGAAGCCGCGCACTTCAGGGGTGATTACGCGCTGGCCCACGCCGGTGCGGTAGGCCAGAAACGGCGCAGCGA
>CAZXPM010000215.1:0-2583 GCA_964643155.1 uncultured Planctomycetales bacterium
GAGAGGATATCGTCCGCACAGTCACCTTCAGCCTGGAAGAAACGCTGGAGGAGCAGGAGGTCACTGTCCGCATCCAACGCTGGGAGACCTGCCCCGCCTGCAAAGGCTCCCGGGCAGAGCCCGGCTCTCATCCCCGCACCTGCCCCCAGTGCCACGGGCGGGGCGTGGTCACCACCACCCAGCGCACCTTGCTGGGCGTTTTCTCCAGTGCGTCCCCCTGCCCTCTATGCCGCGGCACCGGCGCCATCGTAGACGAGCCCTGCAAGACCTGCCGGGGCAAGGGCCAGAAGGCGGAAGCCCGCACCATTGACCTGACCGTCCCCGCGGGCGTCACCGACGGCACCGTCATGCGCCTGGCCGGGAGCGGCAATGCCGGCAGCGGTGGAGGGCGCAGCGGTGACATCCTGCTGCGGGTGCGCGTGAAGCCCCATCCCGTCTTCACGGTGGACGGCCCCGATCTGGTGGCGGAGTTGACCGTAAGCTACCCCGAACTGGTACTCGGCGCCGACCTCAGTATCAAGCATCTCTCCGGCGACATCATTCCCATCAAGCTCCCCCCCGGCACTCAGCCCGGCGAGGTTATCACCATACGCTCACGCGGCCTGCCGCGCTTGAACGGCCGGGGCAACGGCGACCTGCATCTGGTGGTCAAGCTGGAGGTGCCGCACAAAGTCGGGCGCAAAGAGCGCGAACTGCTGGAGTCGCTGCAGAACCACAACGGCAAACTTGCGGGCAAGTCCCCGCGCCTGCGCAAGCTCACCAAGCACCGGGAACGCTGATGGAGCTGGACCGCGCAATTGAGGCGTTCCTCACCTACTGCCGGGTGGAGCGCGGACTGTCGCCCAACACCGTGGGCGCTTACGCCAACGACCTTCTCGCCTTCGCCCGCGAAACCGGCGTGTCCACCGTGGAAGCGCTCACTCCCGGGCGCTTCACCACCTACGCCAGCGACCTTAACACCAGCGGCAAGTTCGCCACCGCCACCGTGCGCCGCCGGCTGGCGTCGCTGCGGCGCTTCAGCCGCTTCCTGCAACGGCGCGGCTTCCTGGAAAGCGACCCCTTTCCGCCCAGGCTGCGCGCCCCCCGCGCCGAGATCCTCCCGCAGGCCATTACCTACGAAGAGGTGACGCGCCTGCTGGCCGCGCCCGACACCTCTACTCCGCTGGGCGTCCGCGACCGCGCGCTGCTGGAAACGCTCTACGCCTCGGGGATGCGCATCAGCGAATGCGTGGGCCTGAAGCTGGCCAACCTGGACCTGAACGCCGGGTTCGCGCGGGTGCATGGTAAGGGCGGCAAGGTGCGGGTCTGCCCCCTCGGCGACTACGCGGTGGACTGGCTGCGCCGTTACCTCAATGAAGTGCGTCCGAGGCTGCACCAACCCCAGCGCAGCTCCGTGGTCTTCCTCAGCCGCCGGGGCGAGCTATCGCGGGTGCATGCCTTCCGGCTGGTTCGCCGTTACGCCGCCGCGGCCGGCATCACCGCCAACGTCACCCCGCACACGCTGCGCCACAGCTTCGCCACCCACCTGCTGGACAACGGCGCCGACATCCGCGTGGTGCAGGAGCTTCTGGGCCACGCCCGCATCGCCACCGTGGAGTTCTACACCCGCGTTGTCGCCAGCAAGCTCCGCTCCGTCTACGACCGCACGCACCCGCATGCGTGAGGCGCATGCTATGCCCGGAGTGGCAGTCTCCACGCTGTCTACATTCCCGGAGTCGCGACTTTCCAGTCGCGCTTCCCCAGGCCCGAGGGCGGAGTGGAGACTTCAGTCTCCACATTTTTCAAGGTGCGCGAGCAAGCTCGCGTGTCCGGCCTTGACCGCGGTTAGAGAACCGCGACTCGTGCTTGTGTGAAGCGCTGGCGTCCGGCGGTGGACGCTTACCACTTAAAGCAGTGAGCCCCGCGATTGCGGGGCTCAAACAAATCCAGAAAGGAAGTCAGGAACACCTATACAGACTCCGCTCCGCCAAAAAAGTTCCCTCCCGCCCGGGAGATTCCGGGAAACCAGGTTTCCCGCCCCCTAATACTTCGTCTTTATCAGCTTGAGCAGGCCGTCGTAGGCGGCGTCCAGGTCGTCCCACTTGAGGAAGAAGTGGATGTCGCTGAGCGAGGTCACGGCCTCAATCAGGTTGATGCCCTTATGCGCCAGCACCCGCGTTGCGTCCGCCACGATGCCCGGCGTCTCAATGAACGCGCCGCTGCGCAGCCGAATCTCGCCGATACCGCCGCGCAGCGTGATATTGGTGAAGGTCTGCGGCTCCGCGTCCACGATATCGTGGAGCAGCCGGTGCGCCTCCTCCGCCACGTCTTCGCCCAGGTAGAACACAATGAACTTGCTGCCGCAGGTCGCGGCGTTGATGGGTATGTCGTGCTCGCCCAGGCAGGCCGCGAGCTTGCCGAGGATGCCCGGGCGGTTGGCCCAACCCTGGCCCACGAGGACCAGCATGGCCAGCGGGCTCTGGTTGCGGAAAATGGAGGCCTTGCTTTCGCCGGTGATAGTGGTGCCGGTCTTCACCAGCTCGTCTTGCTTGCGGTGGTCAATCACGCGCACCCGAGTGTCCGCGCTCTTGAACCTGAGCGCCC
>CAZXPM010000216.1:0-2579 GCA_964643155.1 uncultured Planctomycetales bacterium
CTCCTGGGCGCCTTCGTCACGCGAAACCGCGCCTTGCAGCCCGGACAAATAAACACCTAATCCCCTTTACGCTGCGCGTGGAAGCCAGACGACGGCCGCGAAATGCACCTTCGGGCCGGAAGAATTATAGCGGGGTACCCAGAAACCCGCAAGCACCAACGGCGCAGCAGACAGAAACGCGCGGGTACAGGATACCCCCTGCGCACGGCGTCGGCGCAAGCGGCGTCCCGCATCGCACATCCTTGAGTCCGGGGTACTTGACGAAAAGGCCGTTTGCCGGGCGAACTCGACAGCATGAAATCCGAAACAGGCCCCGAGCACGAGTCTCCACTGAGGTCTCTTTAATCAGTCGAGAGCAGGGACACGCCCGGCCTGCTGTGTGCGGCGTCGATTTCCGGCTTGACTTTGCCGCGGCGGTATTACACAATAAACATTTGTAATACGGAGACCTGATCATGTCGGACTTGACCCGCATCAGCGTGTCGCTGGAGAAGGACCTGCTTCGGCGCTTCGACCGGCAAGTTGCCCGCCTGGGCTATCCCACCCGCTCCGAGTCGATCAAGGCGCTCATGCGCCGGAGCCTCGTCGAGCAGGAGTGGGCCGGGAACCAGGTGGTGGCCGGCGCCGTCACCGTCGTGTACGACCACCACCGCAGGGGCGTGGTGGGGAAGGTGACGGACGTTCAGCACCAGTTCGGGGCGGTGATCGTGTCCACGCAGCACGTCCACCTCGACCACGACCACTGCCTGGAAATCGTGGTGGTGAAGGGCCGGGCGGCGAGCATCCAGAAGCTGGTCGCCGCGCTCAGGTCCGTCAAGGGCGTCAAGCACAACTCGCTGGTGATGACGTCCGTAGGCCGCCATCTCGGGTAGCAGAGCGGCGGGAAGGAGATCGGAGCATGCACATTCCAGACGGATTTGTTTCGGGCCCAATCAACGTGCTGGGCGGCGTGACCGCCGCGGCAGTGGTAGGCGTCAGCGCCTGGCGGGCTTCGCGCGAGGTCGAGAAGCGGCCCCACATGGTGCCGCTTTTGGCGACCACCGCGGCGTTCGTCTTCGCAGCCCAGATGCTCAACTTTCCCATCGGCGGTGGTACCAGCGGGCACTTCCTCGGCGCGGCCGCCGTCGCGGCACTGCTCGGGCCGTGGAGCGCCTGCCTGGTGCTGACCCTGGTCCTGATTATTCAGTGCCTGGGGTTTGCGGACGGCGGCCTGACCGCCCTGGGCACGAACATCGTTAACATGGGTATCATCGGCGGATTCGGCGGGTATTTGCTCATGCGTGCACTGCGCGCCGTGCTGCCCAGGGGCCGGGGCGGATATATTGCCGCGGCTGCGCTGGCCAGTTGGGCCAGCGTGGCCATGGCCGCAACGGTCTGCTCCCTGGAGCTGGCGGCATCCGGCACGAGCCCGCTGAGGCTGGTGCTGCCGGCCATGGTCGGGACCCATGTCGTCATCGGGATCGGTGAGGCCCTGATAACCGCCGCCGTACTGTCGGCCGTCGTCGCGGCGCGGCCGGACGTCCTGCCCGAATGGTCCGGCGTCGGCGAGGTGAGGGCCGCCCGTGTCAACACACGGAGAGCGTGGGCGCTGGGCGGCATCGGCCTGGCCATTGCTCTGGCGCTTGCCGTGTTCGCCAGCCCGTTCGCATCGAGCTCGCCCGACGGCCTCGAGAAGGTCGCCGAGCGGACAGGTTTCATTGAATCCGCAGAAGACAAGGGGGTCTGGCAGAACTCGCCGCTCCCCGACTACACGGTGCCTGGGGTGAAGTCCGAGGGGCTCTCCACGGGCCTGGCGGGCCTGGCGGGGACGGCGGCGATGTTCGCCCTGGGGTTCGGTGTAATCAGGCTGCTGGGCAGACGCTCGGCTGCCGGGGGGCCTGGTGCGTGAAGCACGGATTCCTCGACCGGTACAGCGGCCTGGACACTCCGGTACACCGCCTGGACCCGCGGGCCAAGCTGATCCTGGCGCTGGCTTTTGCGATTACGGTGGTTTCTACGCCGCCGCCGCACCCTCTCGCCTTCGTGGTCTATGCGGGGCTGCTGTGCTGGACTGCGGGGCTGGCGCGCGTCCCGCTTGGCTACGTGTTGCTCCGCGCGGCGGCGGTGCTGCCCTTTTCCGTGCTGGCTGCCTTTTGGCTGCCCTTTTTGAGGGGCGGCGAGACCATCGCTCTGTTCGGCGGGCGGCTCGAGCTGTCCGTGCCGGGATTATGGCTGTTCGCCGGAGTGGCGATGAAGTCCTTCCTCGGAGCCAGCGCCGCGATACTGCTGGTTTCAACGACGCCGTTCGCCTCGCTGCTCTCCGGGCTCAGGAAGCTGGGTGCTCCTGTAATCCTGGTGGACTTGCTGGCGCTGACCTATCGCTATCTGTTCGTGCTGGTTGACGAGGCCATGCGCCTCCGGCGTGCGGCCGCGGCGCGGGGCTACCGTCCGAGATGGCTGGGCCAGGCGGTGCTGATCGGGCGGCTGATCGGGCACCTGTTTGTGCGCAGCTATGCACGTGCGGAGCGCGTGTACGGAGCTATGGTTCAGCGCGGCTACAACAGCCGGATGCCAGCGTCTAATCCGCTCTGTTTCCATGC
>CAZXPM010000217.1:0-991 GCA_964643155.1 uncultured Planctomycetales bacterium
ATGTATCCCCGGGCGCGGGCACCCGTGGCGGAGACGATGTCCTTGACCGTGCCGATAATCGGCGGTACCACCACAAGCGGTGCCAGCTCCTCCAGCCACGCTGACGGCATTATCCGGTCAAGCATCCTGAGAACCGGATGCTGTTTCAACTGGTCATAGACCAGCGGATGCACAACGAACGCAAAGCGCCCTTCCTCATCTCCGTCGACGTCGGGCGCAGCCTCGTATTCCTCGGCCGGAGCGGGCTTGGGCGCCGGGAGGTCTGCCGTAGCGGATATGTCAATAAGGCCGGGCTCTACATCAGGCTCGGCATGGAAGTTCTCGATTTCCGGCACGAACCGGTGGCGTGCGAAGAAGTTCAGGAACGCGGCCTCCCAGTCGCCCTCAGCGTCCTTGCCTTGGAGAAGCTGCTTGAGCATAAGCTCCAGCAATCCCGTGCTGACTCGCCTTTCGCTGATACGCGGCAGCAGCCCGACTACAGTCGCAACATCTCTGCTGCGCAGAAACTCCAGGTCGTTGTCGTTGGCGAGGTTGGTGAACACAATCTTGCCGCTCAGCTTACGCGGGGCGTAACGGCGCAGATGCTGCATTCCGCCCAGGATAACTTCCGCCCAGTAGAAGTACCAGCGGAAGCGCGGCATCCTCCGGGCGAAAATCCGGGCTCCGGGGTCAAACCACGACACCGGCGTGCTGACTACGGCCCTTAACAGAGCAGGCGCAGCCTTGCGCAGCGCAGCCATCGAAGTGAGCGGCACGCCCAGCCTGAATCCGTAGAGCAGGTCACCGAAGACGATTCGGTCCGTCCTGGAGCTAAGGACCTCGGCGGCTCCGTAGCGGGGAATGGCGGAAAGCACGAGGGTTCGCTTCTCCTGGAAGTTTACAGCCAGCTGGCGGATTGCCTCATCCACCAGGTAGCGCTCCAGAGTGCGCTTCACCAGGCTGCCGTCGCTCAGGTCCCGCCCGCGCAGGCTCCGCGCGAGGAGTCGTGAGA
>CAZXPM010000217.1:1001-2578 GCA_964643155.1 uncultured Planctomycetales bacterium
GGAAAGGGCTATGCGCGGCTCCGGTGCGTTGGCAAGAACTCGCGCCGCCTTTCTGAGGTCGCGCTCCAGGCCGACCTCGCGCACGGAGAACTCGCTGCCACCGAGTTCAAGCGCGTAGCGGCGTTCCCGCTCCTCGCCCCCGAAGTCCAGATGTAGAATGTCGGCTGGGGTCATTGCAAACTGTCGCTCTCTACGGCAGCGTGAACTCCTGGCCGATTTCAACCGCCAGAACTTCGATACCCGTGCCTTCAAGCTCTTTGGCGAGCTGCACCGGTTCACCGGCCAGGACGGGAAACGTGCCATAGTGCATGGGTACCACGCGCTTCACGCCCGTCATTTTCGCAGCGAGCGCCGCCGCCACCGGGTCCATAGTGAAGTGTCCGCCTATCGGCAGCATTGCGACTTCGGGCTTAAAGAGCTTGGCGATGAATTCCATATCGGCCATTACCCACGTGTCTCCGCTGTGGTAGAAGCGGAAGCCGTCCTCCAGCTCAATGACGTAGCCCGTCGGGTCGCCGCCGTATATCTGCTCCCCTCCGTCGTCCACAGAGCTGGAGTGCGTGGCCGGAGTCTGCATGAACTTGATGCCACCCACTTCCGCCGTTCCGCCAATGTTCATCCCCACGCAGTCCTCGGGGGCAACGCCGTGCTTGCCAAGAACCCAGCAAAGGTCAAAGATGGCCACTATCTTGGGGCGATGCTCGTTGTAGATTTCGATTGTGTCGCCCAGATGGTCGGCATGGCCGTGGGTAAGCGCGATAATATCGCATCGCTCAACCTTGTGCAGCTCCGAAGGGCACGCGGGATTGGCGCTGAGGTAGGGGTCGATGTAAATGACCTTGTCCCCGCCGGTCTCAATGCGGAACGCAGAATGCCCGCACCATGTGAAACGGTTATCAGCCATGTTTCTCCTCCTGTTACGTATCTACTTGCGCCCGTAGGCGCTGAACAGATCGACAACATCGGCGTTTGCGCGGCGCGCAAGTGCGGGCTTGGTTGCTTCGGTAAGCACCCGCACGAGGCTCTCAGTTCCGCTCGGCCGGATATAGAAGCGGACGTCGTCGCCATAAGCCGCCTGAAGGCGGCGCAGGCGGCGGGCGAAGCCGTTGTCCTGACGCCAGCTCTTGTGGTCGCGCATCTGCACGTTTTTGAGCACCTGGGCGTACGCGGGGATTTTCCGGGCGAACTCGCCGAGTGAAATGCCGTGGCGCATCAGCAGCTCACTTACAAACAGCGCCACGAGTATCCCGTCACCGCCGCAGGTTCTATCCCAGCAGATTATATGCCCGCTCTGTTCGCCGCCAATCAGGACGCCGTGCTTGCGCATCGCCTGCAGGACGTTCCTGTCGCCCACAGCGGTGCGATACGTGCGAAAGCCCTTCTCTCTCAGGTAACGCTCCACTCCCATATTCGTAACCTGGGTGAACACCAGCCGCCCCGCGCTGCGATAGGGGCGATGATTTAGCGCCAGAAGCGCCATCAGGCGGTCACCATCAACAACCCGTCCGTCCGCGTCAACGGCCATAACGCGGTCCGCATCCCCGTCAAACGCGAATCCCCAGTCCGAGCCCGACGCG
>CAZXPM010000218.1:0-2546 GCA_964643155.1 uncultured Planctomycetales bacterium
GTGTTCGTGGAAGTAGAAGCCGTGCGCGGTGTAAACCAGAAGCGGCGGGCGCGCCTGATCCTTGAGCGTTTGGCCAGCCCTTTCACCGACCTGCTGCTCACCCAGAACGCGGAGGACGCGGAGACGGCGGCGAGGCTGCGGTTGTTCAGCGAGGACAAGATATTCGTCATCGGCAATGGCATCAACATTGAGGCCTTTGACCCCGGGCGGGTGCCGGAGGTGCAGCGGCAGCTTCTGCGCCAGGAGTTCGGCATTCCGGAGCAGCACAAGATTGTAGGGATGGTCGCCCGGTTCACCCGTGACAAGGGACTGGTGGAGTTCCTGGAGGCGGCGGCGGCGATACGCGCCTGCACCCGGGAAGTTTCGTTCCTGGTCGTCGGCGGCGCGGTGAGCGGCGACCGCCACCCCATCCAGCTTCAGCGCATGAGAGCACTGGCGGACTTCTACGGTGTGGGTGACCGCATGGTCTTCACCGGCGTGCGCGACGACATCCCGGCTATCCTCTCGCTGATGGACGTGTTTGTGCTCCCGTCCTACCGTGAAGGGATGCCGCGCACGGTGCTGGAGGCGATGGCGATGGAAGTGCCGGTCGTGGTGACAGACATCCGCGGCTGCCGCGAAGAGGTCACCGAGGGCGTGGAGGGCTACTTCGTGCCGGTGAAGGACGCGGAGAAGCTGGCCGACCGAGTGCTGGCGCTACTGTTCAACGGAAAGGCGGCGCGGGAGATGGGGCGTCACGGCCGCGAGCGGGTGCTAAGGCAGTTTAACGAGGAAGAAGTGGTGCGGCTGCAGATTGAGATCATCCGCCGGTTGCTGGAAGAACGCCGCGCCCGGCGGGCAGGGAAGGCGTAGTATTGCCTTGCGGGGGGCGGCAGGCTAGAATTGAAAAACGACGGAGGACTCGCGTATGTCCGGACACAACAAATGGGCCAATATCCGGGTGAGGAAGACCGCGCAGGACGCCAAGCGCGGCAAGCAGTTTTCCAAGCTCATCCGCGAAATAACCGTGGCGGCGCGCGAAGGCGGCGCCGACCTGGAGATGAACGCCGCGCTGAAGGTGGCGGTGTCGCGCGCACGCGATGCCAACATGCCCAAGGACACGATAGAGAAGGCTATCGCCCGCGCCACCGGCGAGAGCGGCGGGGCTCAGTTTGAGCGCATCACCTATGAGGGCTACGGCCCCAACGGTATCGCCGTGATGGTGGAAGCGCTGACCGACAACAAGAACCGGACGGTGGCGGACGTGCGCAGCATCTTCGCCAAGTGCGGCGGCAGCCTCGGCGAGTCCGGCTGCGTGTCGTGGTTGTTCAAGCGCAAGGGGCTGCTGACCATCCCTGCGGGCAAGCTCAGTGAGGACGACATGCTGGAGCTCGTGGTGGAGTCGGGCGCGGAGGACTTCAAACTGGAGGGGGACACCTACTACGTTTACTGCGACCCCTCGGACTTCGGCACGGTGCGCGACTACTTCGTGGAGCAGGGCATTGAACTCTCGTCGTCAGATGTGATCATGCAACCGAACACGGTGGTGCGCATTGAGAAGGAGAAGGACGCGGAGAAGCTGATGAGGCTCCTGGAATCGCTGGAGGACAGCGACGACGTGCAGAAGGTGCATGCAAACTGGGAGATGAGCGACGAGCTGCTGGAGAAGGTCACCACGTGAGGATCCTCGGCATTGACCCGGGCTACCACCGCATCGGCTACGCGGTGCTGGAGGCCGGGAAGAGGCGCAAACCGGAGCTTGCTGCCAGCGGTGTCTTCACTACTTCGCGGGATGAAGGCCTGGCTTCGCGGCTCCTTTCCATCCGCCGCGAGCTGGTGGAGCTGATCGGGCGCTATCAGCCGGAAGAGATGGCGCTGGAAGAGCTGTTCTGGTCCAAGAATGCGAAGACCGCCATTGGGGTGGCGCAGGCCCGGGGAGTGGTGATGGTGACCGCGGCCGAGCTGGGGGTGGTGGTGGCCGAGTACACGCCCACCGCGCTGAAGCTGGGGCTCACCGGCAACGGCCAGGCCAACAAGGGCCAGATCAAGTACATGGTGGAGCATTTACTGCCGCTCCCGGAGAAGAAGCGGCTGGACGACGAATTTGACGCCATTGCGCTGGCGCTGTTGCACGCTAAGGAAAAAGGGCTTATGCTCTAGCCGTGCTGTCGTTCATTGAAGGCCGAGTGGCGAAACTCCCCGGGGAAGGCAAAGCGGTTATCCGCGTGGGCGACTTCGGGCTGCTCTGCGAGATGATTCCCCGCGAGGCCAATTCACTGCGCACGGGCGAGGAAGTGAGGCTCTACACCTGCTTGCACCTCAGTGGCCAGGAGCTTAGGGTGTCGCTGTTCGCCTTCCTGGAAGAAGTGGAGCGGATGGTGTTTGAGCGGCTGCTGAAGGGCCCGGGAGTGGGGCCGAAGGTGGCGCTGGCCCTGCTGGAGATGGGCACGGCCCGGCTGCTGCGCGCGATTGAAGAGGAGCAGGTGACGACGCTGACCGGCACGCAAGGGGTGGGCGCCAAGACCGCCCAGCGGCTGGTAGTGGAACTGAAGGGGAAGTTCGCCGAG
>CAZXPM010000219.1:0-2543 GCA_964643155.1 uncultured Planctomycetales bacterium
ATCAAATGATAATGTTACCGGAGGGAACCATGCCAACACTGTTCAACGACAATTATAATTACCCATTGATGACAATTAGAAATGCCCACTAGGAAGATCGGTTAGGTCGTTGTAGACTGGCCTGAGAAACGAGGAGGCCAGCAGCATAATGACAGCAACCGATGTTCAAGTGAGGATCATCATGCGAGAGAGACAGAAAGGGCGTACCCAGGAGCAGGCGGCGGCCAGCGCGAACCTGCGCAGCCGCAAGACCGTAGGTAAGTACGAGAAGCTGGGCAGGCTGCCCAGCGAACTGAAACAAGCACGGTGTCATCGCACACGCGCGGATCCCTTTGCGGAGGACTGGCCCACCGTCGAGAAGATGCTGGAACAGGCTCCTGGTCTGGAAGGCAAGGCACTGTTTGAATGGCTGTGCGAACAGCATCCCGGCCGCTACAGGCCGGGGCAGTTGCGCACCTTGCAACGACGTGTCGCTACGTGGCGGGCTTTGGATCAGAAACAAGTCGCTATCCTGCAGCAGGTGCACCGACCAGGTGAAGTAATGCAGACCGATGGGACGTGGCTCACCGAACTCAGCGTGACCATCCAAGGCCAGCCTTTCAAGCACATTCTGATTCACAGCATGTTGCCCTACTCGAACTGGGAATGGGGGCGTATCGCGCGATCTGAGTCATTGGCGGCCCTGCACCTGGGGCTGCGAAGTGCCCTCATCAGGCTCGATCACGTTCCGGAATACCACCAGACAGACAACAGCAGCGCAGCGACCTACTGGCCGGGTGCCAAGGCAGAGAGCAAGTCGAAGCGAGAGTACACCGATGGCTATCTGCAGTTGCTGGATCACTACGGTCTCAAGCCCCGGAGCACCAACCTCAACTCTCCGCAGGAGAACGGCGACGTAGAGTCGTCCAATGGCGGGATAAAGCGCGCCATTGAGCAATACCTGCTCCTGCGCGGGAGCCGCGACTTCGACAGCCTGGACGAATATGAAGCTTTCCTGTTCGACGTGATGGAGCGACGGAACCACCCCCGTCGGGAACGCCTGGCTGAAGAACTGGCCGTGATGAAGCCTTTAGCGGCTACACCGTTGGCCACCAGCAGCCAGGTGCGGGTCCGAGTCACTCGCGGCAGCCTCATCCGTGTGCAGAAGAAGGTCTACTCGGTGCCCACCAGCCTGATTGGACAGTGGGTGACCGTGCGCATCCACGAGTGGGACCTGGATGTGTACTACCGCTCCCACCTGGTCGAGACACTCCCACGCCTCATCGGCGCAGAGCAGCACTACGTCAACTACCGCCACGTGATCGACAGCTTGCTGCGCAAGCCCGGCGGCTTCCGCGACTACCGCTATCGCGACGATCTCTTCCCATCTCTGGTCTTCCGTCGCGCCTGGGAACAACTGAACCACTGGCAATCCCCGCGCAAGGCGGACCTGACCTACTTGCACATTCTCCGACTGGCCGCCCGGGCGATGGAATGCGAGGTAGCGGCCGCGCTGGAACTGCTCTTGGCGACACCAGGCTCCTGGAACGAAACCGACCTGGAGCGATTGCTCCAACCCGAGCCCATCCCAATCCCGCAGCTCACCTGTGGTCAAGTCCAACTACAGCAGTATGATCAACTTCTCACCGAGGTGCTGCATGCCACTTGACGCCATCCGCACCTATTGCAAAACTCTCCGACTCCCTACCGTGGGCGACGTGGTCGAGGAGACCCTGGCCACCGCCCAGCGTGAGGACTGGGCTCTGGAGACGTTCCTGCAGCATCTCCTGGAGCAAGAGATAGCCGGGCGGGGCGAGCGCAGGATCACGCGCCTGATGAAGGCCGCGCATCTCCCTCCAGGAAAGACGCTGGAGGTCTTCGACCAACGACGATTGCCCTTGCGTATCCGGCGGCAGATCCCGCAGCTCTGCACAGGCGCATTCACCGACCGCGCGGAGAATGTCCTCATCTTCGGCATGCCCGGCACGGGGAAAACCCATCTGGCGGCAGCGCTAGGCCACGAATGGGTGCAACGCAGCCGCACCGTCCTCTTCATCCCCACCTTCAAGCTAGTCGGAGGCCTGCTGCGCGCAAAGCGTGACTACGAGCTGGAACGCGAGTTGCGCCGCCTGGATCGATTCCAAGTGGTCATCCTGGACGATCTGGGCTACGTGCAGCAGAACCGGGAGGAAATGGAAGTCCTATTCACTTTTCTGGCCGAAAGGTATGAGCGCCGCAGCGTCGTCATCACCTCCAATCTGGTGTTCTCCGAGTGGGATCAGATCTTCAAAAACCCCCTGACCACGGCAGCCGCCATCGACCGCGTGGTCCATCACAGCATCATCATCGAGTTCGGTCGTGACATGAAGAGCGTTCGCGCGGAAGAAGCCGCGCGCCGCAACAGTATCCGGCTGGGTGGCACCAGTGCCGCTCAAGACACCGAGGGCTAACCCCTCGGCATGGGCATTTCTAGTTGTCGCCGATGTCCATTTCTAATTGTCGTTTGACACTATGGGGCAGTGTCGCTGACGCTGGAAGCCCTGGGAGTATACATGTCGAAGAGC
>CAZXPM010000220.1:0-2511 GCA_964643155.1 uncultured Planctomycetales bacterium
CGAACCCACGTCCATTCTCTGTTTGGGGAAAATGTGGAGAAAAACATTTCCCGCAGCGGGACGCGGAGAACGGCAACCGGAATCTCTCAAGGCATTGTAAATAAAGGGCTTTTGATGTGTTGGCGCTGGGGAGACTGAATTTCCGGAAGGCGGCGAGCCCTCCACCATTCCTCGCCCGCGGCGGGAACCGGAGTTCCCGGCTGCCGCATCCAGATGTTCTCGGCAAGCAGCCTCTTGCCCGCGCATTTACCGAGGCGACCTGAGCCCGTGACGCCCCGGCAAGCGGAGCTTGCCTGACTGGGCGATTGACGCTATATTATCGGTCTCAATGCTAATGAGACGTGCGGCTATATGAAATCACACCCCAAACCGCTTCAGATGCCAGAGCTCAAGTTAGGCAAACTCACCGCCAGGATTCCCATCATACAGGGAGGCATGGGCGTCGGCATCTCGCTCTCGGGCCTTGCGTCCGCCGTAGCCCGTGAGGGTGGGATTGGCGTCATTGCGACTGCTGGGATTGGAATGCTGGAGCCGGACTTCCAGAGCGACCTCAAGGCCGCCAACGCGCGGGCTTTGCGCCGGGAGATCAGGCAAGCGCGCCAGAAGACTGATGGCATCCTCGGGGTCAACATCATGCTGCCCCTGTCGGACTACAGCGACCTCTGCCGGGTGTCAATTGAAGAAGGTGTAGACCTGGTCATCCTCAGCGCGGGGCTTCCGTTGAAGGTTCCCGACAATATGGCGCCAGGCTGGCCCCGGGGTTGCAGCAGCTTGATAGTGCCCAAAGTGTCTTCCGGGCGCGCCGCCCGTCTGATATTCCAGCACTGGTCAAGGCATTACGGCCGGGTGCCTGATGCGGTTGTGCTGGAGGGGCCGATGGCTGGCGGCCACCAGGGATACCGCAAGGAAGACCTGTTGAACCCGGACTTCAAGGTGGAGGACCTGGTTCCCGATGTCCTGGCTGCTGTGCGCCCCTTTGAGCAGCAGTACGGGATGCAAATCCCGGTGATAGTCGGCGGCGGCATCTTTACTGGCGCCGATATCTATCGCTTCCTGCAGATGGGCGTCCAGGGCGTGATGATGGGTACGAGGTTTGTGGGCACACACGAGTGCGACGCTCACGAGAGCTTCAAGCAAGCTTACCTGGACTGCAAGAAGGAAGACCTGGTCGTTATCGACAGCCCGGTGGGGCTGCCGGGCCGGGCTATTCTCAACAAGTACCTGAAGGATGTTGCCGAGGGGATACGCAAGCCGTACCGGTGCTACTGGAAGTGCCTGCGCACCTGCGACGTCCACAACGTTCCTTACTGCATCGCTGCGGCACTGACCAACGCCAAGAAGGGGTTGCTTGAAGAGGGCTTCGCCTTCGCGGGTGCCAACGCATACCGCGTGAACGAAATAGTCTCGGTGAAAGAGCTCATCGCCTCGCTTGTCAGGGAATACGAGCTTGCAGCGGCGGAGGCCTCCGAGCCCATGCGCGCCTAGACCGCTCCGGCCCGGCGCTGCCTGGCCGCTCGGGGAGTCCGGCCGCCAGCACCGCGCTGGCCTGTGCTTCCAGCCGGTTGGCGGCAGCAAGCAGCCGCAGTTGCTTTTTCCTCCCGCCTGTGGTATGATTCTAATGCGCCATGTGGCGCGAGTGCACTTAAAGATGATTCTTCCCGACCCCTTCGTGGACTACCGCGTGAATGTTCCCAGTTTCGGAGACGCTCCCGGATTCGTTTCGTAGGATAGGTATGAAGCGCCTTTGCGTGCCCTAACCCATTTTTAGGAGTTTTTACTGTGAACATTTACGTAGGCAACCTGTCATTTGACACCCAGGACGGCGACCTGAAGAAGGCCTTTGAGGCCCACGGCCAGGTCGATTCCGCGCGGGTCATCGCTGACAACTACACCGGCAAGTCCCGGGGCTTCGGCTTCGTGGAAATGGCCAACGACGCGGAGGCGCGTGCAGCCATTGCGGCCCTGAACGGCAAGGAGCTGGACGGCCGTGAGATCAAGGTGAACGAGGCCAAGCCCAAGACCGACCGCAGCGGGGGCGGTTCCCGCGGCGGCGGCGGCGGTCGCGATCGCCGCTGGTAGCATCAGTTAGAAGCTAACCGGACGTAAGGAGCCCGCGGGGCGTGAAGTCCCGCGGGCTCTTCGTATTGGGGCCCCGTCGCTACACCGGCGCGCATGCCCGCACCGTGTGGTAATATTCTGCATTCTCGCTTGTCTGGGGGATCAATGGGCATCGGCCTAATAGTCGCCATTGTATTTGCCGTCATCATCATCCTCGGTGCCATTGTCGTCTTCAACAGCCTTGTTCGCGGAAGAAATATGGTGCGCGAAGCGTGGAGTGGGATTGACGTCCAGCTCAAGCGCCGCCACGACCTCATCCCCAACATCGTGGAGACGGTGAAGGGGTACGCCGCCCACGAGCGCGAGGCGTTTGAGCAGGTCGCGGAGCTGCGCACCGAGGGGCTGAGGTCCGACGACGTGAAGGAGCGCAGCGACTCCGAGAACGCCCTCACC
>CAZXPM010000221.1:0-2505 GCA_964643155.1 uncultured Planctomycetales bacterium
GAACGCGCCTCAGCGCCTCCTGGCGGTCAAACTTGCGCCCGCTTAGCAGCCGCTGCAATTCCTCCAGCTCCAGGCCGAACATGGCGGGCACCGCCTCCGCCCGCCCCAGCCGCAGCAGCGCTGCCGCCGTGAGCTCGGTGAGCGGGAGGTTCTCGCCCCAGTCCCGTATTGCAGTCAGCCCCTCCGCGTCCTCCGGCTCATCGCGCCACCAGCTTAACGCCGCGTGCAAGGCCTGAATGCGCTGCGGCACTCCCGATGCGGTCTGCAGGCCGTTCGCCGCCGCCAGCAGGCAGTGCAACTCGTAGTGTGCCGGATGGGAGTAGTTCCCTTCGGCCACCGGCGGCAGCTCAGTAGGCGTCAGCCTGGCTGAGGCCAGGAAGCGCACCAGCGCATAGGCGAGCCCTATCTCTGGCGCTTTCTTCGCCTGGAGCCCGTTGGCATGGTCGCGCACCAGCGCATTGGCCGCGGCCGGCCCCCGCGCCAGCGCTTCGGTGAACGCCCAGCAGACCAGCACCCGCAGATCGCCCCGCGCACGGCTGCGCAGCGCCGCCAGGGTTTCCGCTACCTGCTCACTCTCCTCGGCGGCATTGTGGTGGAGCAACAGAAACACGCCCGCGCTGACGGTGTCATCTCTCAGGCGCTCACGTTCGGCCTCGGCCACTGCGAGCATCCGTTCCAGCTCGGCATACTGCCGCTCCAGCGCTTCGGCTTTCTTCTTCGCGTCGTTCACCATCGCCGCAGCCGCCTCTGCCGACCGCTTCAGCCGTTCGCTGCTGTCGCGGTGTTTTCTCAGCTCCGGCGTATCCACCGGGATGAAGCCGAGCATGCGCTTCCGCTGCGGCGCGGGTTGGTCCTGCTCAAAGATCCTGGCATCGGCCCGGCAGCGCGCAAGCTCCGCCTCGGCGGCCTTGAGCCGTTCCCGGGCGATGGCGAAGTTCTCCTTGGCTTCGCTCTTCCGTTTCAGCAGCTCGGTGGCCTTGCCCGCGGCGAGATCGGCCCGGCGCGCGAGCACCAGAAAGTCCTCCGGGCTGGCGTTGGGGGCGTAGACCTGCGCCAGCAAGGTGCGCACGAAAGCCGGGTGGCCGAGCCGTGGAGCCAGCGGGAATCCCATCTCCGAGATTGTAGCACCTGTGCTATCATCAGCCGCGTGCACGACCCGTCCGCGCATTCCAGCCGGTCAACTCTCAGCCTGGACGCGCTGTGGAGCGAACTTTCCGGGGAGCAACGCGAGTTGCTCGTCCGCTACACCGACCTCGTGCACCACTACAACGCGGCGGCCAACCTCACCGGGCTGCGCACCCGCCCGGAGATCCTCTCCTCGCTGGTGAAGGAATCGCTGGCGCTGTGGCCCTTCCTGGGCGGGCTTAAGCCCGGGAAGGTCGCAGACATCGGCTCCGGGGCCGGAGTGCCCGGCATTCCGCTGGCGGTCGCCATCCCGGGGACGCGATTCACTCTCTACGAGCGCTCGGAGAAGAAGGCGAGCTTCCTACGCATTGCGCTTGCCGCGCTGCAACTGGAGAATGCGGCCGCAATGGCCGCCGACCCGTTCGCTGCGCCGCCCGACACGCGGTTTCACGCTGCGGTCACCCGATCCGCGCTGCCGCCGGAAGAGCTCATCCCCGCCGCGCGGGAGATTCTGGTTCCCGGCGGCTCCCTCCTCGGTTTCGCCTCCGAGCCCATGCTGGAGGCTCTGAGGGAGCACTCCGGCAGGCTTGGCTGCGGGCTTTCGCTTGCGCAGTACGCCCGCCCCGGTGAAGCGGGCAGTTTCGTCTACGCCCTGAAGTACGGAGGCCCCGGGTAGTGCCAATCATCGCGGTGGCCAACCAGAAGGGCGGGGTGGGGAAAACCACCACCTGCGTCAACCTCGGTGCGGCGCTGGCGGCCTCCGGCAGGCGCGTCCTGATAGTGGACATGGATCCCCAGGCGCATGCGAGCAACGGTCTGGGCGTCCCCGAGAACAGCGGCCTCCTGACCATAGTGGAGCTGATGCTGGAGCAATGCTCGGTGCCCGAGTCCGCGCGCCCCACGGCGCAGGAAGGTCTCTTCATCCTACCTGCCGGCCACGGTCTGACCACCTTTGAGTTGACGCCGCCCGCCGGGCGTGAGAGCCGCTTTCTGCTCAAGCGCGCACTCAACAGCGACCGTCACAACTGGGATTTCATCCTGCTGGACGGCCCGCCGGCGCTGTCGCTGCTCACCACTAACTGCCTGGTGGCGGCGGACAATCTCATAGTGCCGGTGCAGGCCGAATACTACGCCCTGGCCGGCCTGGTGAAGATGCTCTCGGTGGTGGAAGCCATCCGCGAGGAGCACAATCCGCGCCTGAAGCTGCTCGGGGTGCTGGTCACCATGCAGGATTTGCGCACCCGCCTGGCGCAGGAAGTGGAAGCCGAAATCCGCGCCAACTTCGGCGGCCCCGTGTTCAAAACGGTCATCCCGCGCAGCGTCCGCGCTGCCGAAGCCCCGTCCTACGGTCTCCCCGTCACCCTTTACGCCCCTGCGTCC
>CAZXPM010000222.1:0-2504 GCA_964643155.1 uncultured Planctomycetales bacterium
GGGAGAATTCGCTCGCTTTCCCCGGATGCGACCTGCCCGGGGTTTACGGGGCCGGCGCGTTCCAGACGCTGGTCAACCGCGACCTCATCCACGCATCCGAGCGGCTGTTTGTGGTCGGCGGCGGCAATGTCGGCCTTATCGGGGCGTATCACGCGCTGCAAGCGGGGATTGACGTCGCCGGGCTGGTGGAAGCGCTGCCCCACTGCGGCGGATACAAGGTGCACCTGGACAAGCTGCGCCGTTTTGGCGTGCCGGTGTGGACCTGCCACTCCATCGTAAGCGCCGAAGGCAGGGAGCGAGTGGAACGCATCACCATCTCGCAGATTGACGAGCGCTTCCAGCCGATAGAGGGCACTTACCGGAGCTTTGAAGTGGACACGCTGCTCATCGCGGTGGGGCTGTCGCCGGTGAACGAGCTTTATGAGAAGCTCGTGGAGTACGGCATTCCCACCTACGCCGCGGGAGACGCGGAGGAAATCGCCGAAGCCTCCGCCGCCATCTTCTCCGGGCGCATCGCCGGCCGGCGCATTGCGCAGGACCTGGGGCACAGCGTGGCGATACCGCCGGACTGGGAGCCGCTGGCGGAGATACTGAAGAGCAAGCCGGGCGCAAAGAGCGAATTCGCCCCGCCGCCGGACACCGAGCGCGTGTACCCCATGATCTGGTGCACCGAAGAGATACCCTGCAACCCCTGCACGGTGGTGTGCCCGCGCGACCTGATCCGCATAGACGGGACGATAATGGGCCTGCCGCACTACACCGAGGGATGCGTGGGCTGCGGCAAGTGTGTGGCCATCTGCCCGGGCCTGGCCATCAACCTGGTCATCAACGACTACGACGAAAGCGGCAACAAGGCGTTGCTCATGTTCGCCTATGAGTTTGAAACCAGCCTGACGCCGCCGGGGACGGAAGTGGTGACGGTGGACCAGGAGGGCAACGCGGTGGGGACTGGCAGGGTCATCGCCTTCAAGGAGCGCAAGGATCTGGGGCGGCGTAAGCTGGTGATGGTGGAAGTGCCGGGCGCGGACAAACGCAAGGTCGCGGGCTTCCGCGTGCGGCCGGTGGTGGAGCCGGTGGAAGCGAGCCTGCCGGAGGACGAAGACCCGATTGTGTGCCGCTGCGAGCGCGTGCGCCGCAGTGAAATCGTGGCCGAGATACGCCGGGGCGTGCGGGACATGAACCAGCTCAAGAGCGTGCTGCGGGTGGGCATGGGCGGCTGCGGCGGGAAGACCTGCCGCGACCTGATACTGCGGATATACAGGGAAGAGGGCGTGGACCCCAGCGAGGTCACGCCGTTCACCAACCGGCCGCTAGTCGCGGAAGTGCCGCTGGGCGCGTTTGCCGGGGAGGAGCCGGAGTAGCGCCATGACGGAAACCTACGACGCGATTGTGGTCGGCTGCGGCAGCGTGGGAGTTCCCAGCGCCTACCACCTCGCGAAGCGGGGCATGCGGGTGCTGGGGCTGGATTACCGCAGCGCCGTGGGGCAGGGCGACAACAAGGCCGCCATCGGCGGCGTGCGCGCAACCCACTCTGACCCGGCGAAGATACTCATCTGCCAGGAGTCGCTGAAGGAGTTCTCCGCCTGGCGCGAGACCCACGGCGACGATATAGACTGGAAGCACGGCGGCTATTGCTTCCCGGTTTACAGCGAGGACATTGAGAACACGCTCAAGGGCATCCTGCCGATGCAGCAGAGCTTCGGGCTGGAGATTGACTGGGTGGACGCCGACAGTGTCGCCGAGCTGGTGCCGGGCATTGAGCGCGAGGGGTTGCGCGGCGGCACTTTCTCGCCGAACGACGGGCAGGTGAGTCCGCTCAAGGCCTCGGTTGCGTTCAGGCGCGCCGCGGCGGAGCTGGGCGCGGAGTTCCACCTGCGCGAGAAGGTCACCGGCTACCTGCGGGACGGCGACCGGGTGATTGGAGTCAAGACCGAGCGGGGCGAATACCATGCGGGGCACGTGATCATCGCTGCCGGGGCGGACGCGAGTGAGCACGGGAAGATGCTGGGCATTGACCTGCCGGTGGCGCCGGACAGCCACGAGGCGGGCATCACCGCGCCGGTGGAGCAGTTCCTGGGGCCGCTGATTGTGGACCTGCGCCCCGGCCCTGAGGGCAAAACCGCGAACTTCTACTTCGGCCAGAACCAGGAGGGGCCGATCATCTTCTGCTACACGCCGAAGGAGCTGTTCCCCGGCACCAACCGCGAGCCGCTGAGCGAGTTCCTGCCAACACTGGCACGGCGGATGATCACGCTCATCCCGCGTTTCAGGCACCTGCTCATCCGCCGGGTGTGGCGCGGCTGCTACCCCATGACGCCGGACGGAGTCCCCATCATTGACAACGTGGAGGAAGTGCCGGGGCTGACGGTGGCGGTGGGGATGTGCGGCCAGGGCTTCATGCTGGGGCCGGGCGTGGGTATGAACGTGGCGGCGCTGGTGACTGAGGGCAAGCCGCTGCTGCCGCCGGAGGTGCACCGGCCCATCAGCTTCGGCCGGGACTACTA
>CAZXPM010000223.1:0-2502 GCA_964643155.1 uncultured Planctomycetales bacterium
GCTCGCCGCCGGTCACCTCGGCGCCGAAGTTCTGCGCCAGCGGGGTCAGGTCGGAGATGCTCACAGCGCCGTTCTGGTCGTAATCGCCGGTGTTACGGTAGTGCCACACCACATCATAAGTGCTGTCGCCGTTGTCCAGCGCCATGAGGTCGGTAACGCGGTTGCTGTCGCCCGCTGGAGGCGTGGAGACAACGCTCGTGCTGTTCGCCGCCCGCAGCTGCAAGGCCAGCTCCCGCTTGAGTCGGCTGAAGACCTCCGCCTCCACGCCCGCCGGCGCTTCCATAGCGTCCAGCTCCGCCAGCACTTCGCTGACGGGGGTTGTGGCGGGTGCGGCCTCCAGGGTGCCGGTTCCCGGGACAGCCTGCGGGCTGCCCTTCCCTCCATTCCCGCCGCAGGTGGCCAGGAACGCGAGGAGGATTGCAAGGAGCGCAGCGCCAGTGATTGATTTCGCTTTCAGCAGCATAGAATCCCCTCTCCCGGAAGTGTCTGTCCATTATACATCGCCGCACACCTACACGGAAACCGCGCTGGATGCTGTGTTAGAATACCATCCACCTGCATGCAGGAGCGACTCATGGATGACCAACGCGCGAAGCGCTTCTACTTGACGACACCGATCTACTACGTGAACGCGCGCCCGCATCTGGGTACCGCTTACACCACCATCATCGCCGACATCATCGCGCGCTTCATGCGGATGCAGGGCTACGAGGTGCTGCTGGTCACCGGCAGCGACGAAAACAGCCAGAAGATCGTGGAAGCGGCCGCAGCCGCCGGCAAGGAGCCGCTCGCGTTCTGCGACGAGATGGTGAAGGAATACCACCAGGTCTGGCACGAGCTGGGCATCAGCTCCTACGAGTACGTGCGCACTACTGAGGAGCGGCACCGGAAGCTGGTGCAGCACTTTTTCTCGCGCATCCACGAAAGGGGCGACATCTACAGGGGCTCATACGCAGGGCACTACTGCACCCCCTGCGAGACCTTTTACACCGAGAAGGAGCTGCTGGAGGGCGGGCTGTGCCCCAAGTGCCAGCGCCCCACCCACGAAGTCTCGGAAGAGGCGTATTTCTTCCGGCTGAGCAAGTATCAGGAATACCTGGAAAAGGAACTCAGCGCCACTGATTTCGTCATCCCGGAGTTCAGGCGCAACGAGATGCTCTCGCGGGTGCGCGAAGGCCTGCAGGATGTCTGCATCAGCCGCTCCAGCCTGAAGTGGGGCATTCCCCTGCCGTGGGACGAAGGCCATGTGTTCTACGTGTGGGTGGACGCGCTGCTGGCCTATCTGACCGGCAGCGGCTACGACTTTGCTCGGCCGGACAAGGAGTGCTACTGGCCGGCGCAGCTCAACCTGATGGCCAAGGACATCCCCTGGTTCCACGCGGTCATCTTCCCCGCCATGCTCAAGTCCTACGGGCTGCCGCGGGTGGAGCAGATGCTGGTGCACGGCTACTGGCTTTACGGCACGGGAAAGATGAGCAAGAGCCGCGGCCAGACCATCACCCCGCGCGAGGTCATTGGCCTGGTGGGCGCGGACGGTCTGCGCTATTTCTATGCGCGCGAGGTGCCGCTGGGGCTGGACGGCTCCATCTCGCTGGAAGCCATCGTGAACCGCTACAACTATGACCTGGGCAACGACCTGGGCAATTTGCTCAACCGCGTGCTCACGATGACCCAGAAGTACTTTGGCGGGGTGGTGCCGGAAGTGGCGGAGTACCGCGACAGCGACCTGGAGCTGCGCGAGGCGGTGCAGGCGTCGCTGCGCGGAGCCCTGGAGCTCTACGGGCGTGAAGAGGGCTACCAGCTCAGCCGCGCACTGGAGGAGGTCTTTGCGGCGGTGCGCCGCTGCAACCAGTTCGTGGACACGCGCAAGCCCTGGGTGCTGGGCAAGCAGGCGGACAAGCTCCCGGAGTTCGCCGGTGCGTTCTGCGTGCTGCTGGACGCCATCCGCGCCTTCGCGATTGTGCTCGCCCCGGTGATACCCCACGCGGCGCAGGCCATCTGGGAGCAGATTGGCCTCAGCGGCAGGGTGGAGGAGTGCGCAATGGAAGACGCGTTCGGCGAGTATCCGCGCGGCGGGCGCATCGGCGAGGCAAAGCCCATCTTCCCCCGCGTGGAGCTGGCAGCGCCGCCGGAACCGGCGGCTGAGCCCCAACCAGAGGTGGAAAAACCCCGGAAAAAGGAGGCGAAAATGCCGGAGAACGTAATAGAGTTCAACGACTTCATGAAGGTGGAGATTATCGCGGCGAAAGTCCTCAGCGCCGAAAAGGTGGAGGGCGCGGACAAGCTCATCAAGATGAAAGTGGACGACGGCGCGGGCGGCCGCCAGATGGTCGCCGGCATCGCGCCCTGGTATGCGCCGGAGGAGCTGGTGGGCAAGTGCCTGCCCATCGTGGCGAACCTGCGGCCGGCCAAGATCCGCGGCGAGCTGTCCGAGGGGATGCTGCTGGCGGCGCAGGACGACGCGGGGAACCTCGCGCTGGTGTTGCTGGACAGGGACATCGC
>CAZXPM010000224.1:0-2484 GCA_964643155.1 uncultured Planctomycetales bacterium
GAGCGGCTGCGGCCTGGCGGGACGCTGGTTTTCGTGGATTGCCGCTATCCCTGGCAGCAGTATCGCGTGGGTGAGCGACATACATTTCAAGTGGGTGGGCTAGGTGCGGTGACGGACGAGGAGTTCATCGCCGGCACTCCGCAGATCGAGGCCATGCAACACGCTGAGAGATCACCCTTCGCCGGCGGGTGGGCGTTGGAGGGCCTGCCTCTGGAGATGCAGCCGGAGTCCGAATGGGGGACGCTGTCCGAATTCCGCGCCGTAGCGGAAGCGTTTGCCCAGGAGAACGGCTATCGCTTCCTGGCGCTGGTCGCCGATCACCCGCAGTGGTACGCGGAGCTGGCCTTCCGTGCCAACGCGCGACTCTGTGAGAAAGAGGGTGTTGAACCGCAAGGCGTGATCATTGAGTGTTTCACCCAGGCCAATCCCATCGCCGCCCGGCGGAGTAGACTATTGCCCCTGTGGCTGCCGTGGAACTGCACCGACAGCCTGCCCTTCCTGCAACGGATGGCCGCCGAGCTCCCACGCGGAAAGCCGGTAGTTTTCACCCCGCTGGCCAATTTCACTCGCACTTTCGACCTGGCTGCCCTGGAGCAATACCGCGACATTCTGAGCGACTTCCCGCTGATCCTACTGGGGATGAATCCGCGCTTGTATCCTGCCGATCCGACCAGCCTGTTTCGCACTGCTCGCGAGTTGGCACACTGGTGCGCGGCCCATCCCTCGCCCGTACAGGTGCACCTGACAGAGGACGAGTTGGCGATGTGCGCTCAGGGGATGTCCAGCCCGGCACAGTGAGGAACATGAAAAGAGCCGGGGACAAGCCCTCGGCTCTTTCGTCGGTTGTGGCAGAGATGGCGATTAGTAGCTCCGCCGGCGCTTGTTGTAGCACTCGCGGCAGTACACCGGGCGGTCGCCCCGTGGCTCGAACGGCACCTCGCACTCCGCGCCACAGTCCGCGCAGATGGCCGGATACATCCGCCGGCTGCCTCCTGACCGCGAACCGCGCTCCCTGCGTCTTGCCGCCCGGCAGGCGGGGCAGCGAGTGGGCTCGTTCTCGAATCCTCGCTGGTGAAAGAACTCCTGCTCCCCGGCGCTGAACACGAATTGCGCCCCGCAATCCCGACAGGTCAGGGTCTTGTCTTGGTACTCCATACCTTTGATCTCCTTATTTATTTCTAGGAACAAAAAACGGGTAAGATTTGGCGCTGTCTTGACATCACCGGGTGCCATCCGGGGGACTAAGAGGAATGGAGCAAAAGGGGTTCAGTTTTCGGAAGCAACGGGGATTTGAGAACAGCGTTCAAAGCAATTATACGCCAAAGCCGTAAAAAGTCAAACGCCATTTGACCGAAATGGCACGTTCGTGTTACAATCAACCAGGATTACTCTCGTAAACGGGGACTCGGTATACAATTAGGAGTGAGGTATGAACATTTTAGCGGGTCTGAATCCTGCTCAGCGGGAAGCTGTGGAAGCAATTGAAGGGCCGGTACTGGTCCTGGCCGGGCCAGGCAGTGGTAAGACGCGGGTGCTCACTCATCGAGTAGCCTATCTGGTACGCGAGTGTGGCATCCCACCGTACAACATTATGGCCGTGACTTTTACCAACAAGGCGGCGGGAGAGATGCGCACTCGCCTGGCCGAGCTTATCGGCACACGGTTGCAAAAGCTGACCATCGGCACTTTTCACGCCATCTGCGTGCGCATCCTGCGTCGCGAGGCGGAGGCGTCGGGCCTGCGCCGCGATTTCGTGATTTACGACAGTAGTGACCAGCTCAGCCTGGTGCGTCAGGCACTCAAAGCCCTGAATCTGGACGACAAAACGTACCGCCCCCAGGCGATACACGGGGCTATTTCCCGTGCCAAGAACGAGCTTATCACTTCGCAGAACTTTCGCCCGCAGACTTACTGGCAGGAAATCGCCGGCCGTGTGTACAAGCGCTATCAGGAGTTGCTGGCAGCGAACAACGCCCTGGACTTTGATGACCTGCTGATGGGCGCCGCGAACCTCTTCCGCGAGCATCCCGACGTGCTGGATAAATATCAGCGCCGGTACCTCTACATTCTGGTAGACGAGTGGCAGGATACTAACACAGCCCAATATGAATTAGTGCGCTTGCTGGCCAGCAAACGACGCAATGTGTTCGTCGTGGGCGACGAGGATCAGAGCATTTATGGCTGGAGGGGTGCTGATTTCCGCAACCTTCGCCGCTTCCGAAGCGATTTTCCAGAAGCCAGATTGATCCTCCTGGAGAAAAACTACCGCTCCACACAAGTCATCCTTGATGTGGCCAACGCGATCATTGCTCCTAACGTGCACCGCACTCCTAAGAAGCTCTACACTGACAAGGGTAAGGGAGTGCCCATTGTGGTTCACGAGGCATACAACGAGGTCGAGGAGGCTCAGTACGTGGTGGAGACCATCGGTCGCCTGGTGGCCCAGGGTGAGGCCCGTCCCGGTGATTGCGCAGTGATGTACCG
>CAZXPM010000225.1:0-2478 GCA_964643155.1 uncultured Planctomycetales bacterium
GACCGACAGCGTAGCCGGATTTTCCGCGCCGGACGACCAGACCTTCATCATCCGGCTCAAGGAGAACTTCGCGCCGTTCCTGTCGGTTCTGTGCATGAGCAACTTCGTGGTGGTGCCAAGAGACGCGGTGGAGCGGGACTGGAGAGCCTTCGCTCAGCATCCCGTGGGGACGGGCCCCTTTGTGTTTGACCGGTGGGAACACGACAGCGAGATCGTGCTCAAGGCCAACCGCAGTTACTGGGATAAGGAAGTGAAGCTGGACGTGCTGGTGTTCAAAGTGATGCCGGACGAGAACACGCGCTACCAGGCCTTCCTCAACGGCGACCTGGACCACACGGACATTCCCTTCGGCAAGATGGCCGAGGTCAACGCCAACGCCAGCCTGAAGCCGCTGGTGCAGGGCGTCACCGCCATGGACATGTACTGCTACGGCTTCAACTGCACCAAGCCGCCGTTTGACAACAAGCTCGTGCGGCTCGCCTTCAACCACGCCGTGGACAAGGAAGCTGTTATCAAGAATATCCTGGAAGGCCGGGGGGAGGTGCAGAAAACCTACTTCCCGCCGGGCGCCTTTTACTTCAAGGATGAAAGCGAGGGTTACCCTTACGACCCCATCAAGGCCAAGGCCTATTTAGAGATGGCGGGCTACCCTGATGGCAACGGGCTCGGCGAGGTGACTCTGAGTATTGACACCCAGCAGCTCTCACGCCAGATCGCCGCCATGGTGCAGGAAGACCTGCGGCAGATTGGCGTAAAGGTGAACATAGAACAGAGCGACTGGTCAACCTTCCTTGACCGCGTGTACGCCGGTGAGCTGACCTTCCACCAGAACACCTGGCTGGCGGACTATCCCGACCCGGACAACTGGCTCTACATCCTGCTGGAGACCTCCCAGGCAGGAGCGCCGGGCAACACCACCCGCTTCTCACACCCGCAGTTTGACCAGCTCGTCCGCCGGGCACGCAAGTCCGTGGACGAGGAGGAGCGCATCCGGATCTATGGCAAGGCGGAGGACATCGCGCTGGCCGCTGCGCCGTGGCTGCTCCTCTACTGGCGCAAGAACCTGACTTTGGTGCAGCCATACGTGAGGGGCCTGCAGATCACCGCGATGGACCGCACACCGCACCTCAACAACTCCCGGATGGAGGACGTCTACCTGGAGCGGTAAGGCGGCAAGCTGATGCTGTACTTCCTGGTCAAGCGCATCCTCTCCGCCATACCCGTGCTGCTCGGCATCACCATCATCACCTTCACGGTTATCCACCTGGCGCCGGGCGACCCGGTGCAGGTGCGCATGGGTCAGAAGTACGACCCGGTGGTCGCCGAGCGGCTGCGCACCGAGATGGGGCTGGACAAGCCGCTGCCGGTGCAGTACGTAATCTTCCTGGGCAACCTGGTGCGCGGCGACCTCGGTTACTCGTTCGTGAAGAACCTGCCCGTCAGCGAACTGCTGAGCGGTAAGTTCGGGAACACGCTATACCTGTCCATCACTGCGATGGTGCTGGCGGTGCTGATGGGGATGCTGCTGGGAATACTGGCGGCCATCAAGCCGCAGTCGGCGCTGGACTACGCGGTGATGATCTTCGCCGTCGCCGGCGTGTCCATTCCGGTGTTCTGGCTGGGCCTGATGCTCCAGTTGCTGTTCGGCGTCCAGCTCGGCTGGTTTCCCGTCACCGGCATGAGCGAGTACGGCGCGACCCTGGGGCAGAACCTCAGGCACCTGGTGCTGCCGGCGGTCACGCTGGCGACGGTGCCGATGGCCATCATCGCCCGCATCACCCGCAGCTCCATGCTGGAGGTGATGGAGCAGGATTACATCCGCACGGCGCGCGCCAAGGGGCTCGGGCGGCGCACGGTGCTGCTGCGCCACGCGCTGAAAAACGCGCTGATCCCCATCGTCACCGTCATCGGCAACATGTTCGCGCTGCTGCTAACCGGCGCGGTTCTGACCGAAACGGTGTTCTCCTGGCCGGGGCTGGGGCGCGCGATGGTGGACGCCATTACTCAGCGCGACTTTCCGGTGATTCTCGGCGGCGTCACGCTGTTTGCTGTCACTTTCGTCATCGTCAACCTGCTGGTGGATATCATCTATGCGTGGATTGACCCGCGCATCCGGTACACGTAATGCGCTGGTTCCTGTCCAAGCTGTTCCGCCACCGCGCCGCTTTCGCCGGGCTGGTCATCGTAACGCTCTTCATCCTGGTGGCCATCTTGGCGCCGCTGATTTCGCCCCACAACCCCATTGAGCAGTACCGCTACTTCAACCGCCTGCCGCCTTCGTTGGAGCTGCGGCAACCGCCTCCCGCGCCTGACGGGGGGCCGCTGACCAACGCGCTCACCGGCGAAGAGGTTCAGCCCCAGCGCTTTCTGATGGGCACCGACATCCACGGGCGGGATGTGCTGTCGCGGGTCATCTACGGCGCGCAGGTTTCGCTGCTGGTGGGCATCGTCGCCACGCTGATTGCGCTGTCCATCGGC
>CAZXPM010000226.1:0-2446 GCA_964643155.1 uncultured Planctomycetales bacterium
AACAGGGAGTGCCGCTGACGGTGCACGTGGCCTACGGCACCGACATCATCCATATGCATCCCAGCGCCGACGGCGCCCTCACCGGCAAGGCCACCGAGATTGACTTCCGCCGGCTCGCAGCGGCGGTGGCGAGGCTGGAGGGCGGAGTGGTGATGAACGTGGGGTCGGCGGTGATACTGCCGGAGGTCTTTCTCAAGTGCCTTTCGGCCGCGCGGAACCTGGGACACACGGTCCGCCACTTCACCGCGGTGAACCTGGACATGATCCAGCACTACCGGCCGCACGAGAACGTGGTGCGCCGCCCCACGCTGCCGGAGGGCCGGGGCTACGCGCTGACGGGCAACCTGGAGATTCTTTTCCCGCTGCTCGCTTACTGCCTGCTGGACGCGAAGCGGGCGCGCAGCGGCTGAGCGCTTTTTCCATGGAAGTAATCCGCGCAGACAGCCTTACTTACGCCTCGCGCCACCGGGAAAACAACCGGCGGCCGCTCATCCTGGACGGGGTAAGCCTGACACTGGGCGAGCGCGAAGTGCTGGGGCTGCTGGGCCCTTCGGGGAGCGGCAAGTCCACGCTGTTGCGGATACTCTGCCGCCTGATTGAACCGGACGGCGGCACCGTTGCGTTTCACGGGCAGGACTGGAACACGCTCAGCGTGCTGGATTACCGCAAGAAAGTATGCCTGATACCGCAGGTGCCGGTGGCGCTGCCCGGCACCGTGGCCGAGAACTTCCACTTCGTCCGCCAGCTCGCAGGGCTTCCCGCGGCCGAACCGCCGGCGGAGGAACTGCTCACTCAGGTGGGGCTGCCGGCGCACTACGCGAATGAGCGCGCGTGCGAACTCTCGGTCGGAGAGTTGCAGCGTGTGGCGCTGGCGCGGGCACTCCTGCTCCGGCCGGAGGTGCTGTTGCTGGACGAGCCCACCTCGGCGCTGGATGTGGACAATGCCGCGCGCATCATCGCGCTGGTGCAGAGCGTCTGTGAGAGCGGCGGCTACAGCGCGGTGATGACGAGCCACGTGCCGGAGCACCTGCGCATTGCCCACCGCACAGTCAGGCTGGAAGCCGGGAGGCTCAGCGATGGCGCCTGAGAGCTATCTCACCGTGAGCTGGGTGCAGGTGGGCTATGCCGCCGGCTTCCTGGCGGTCGCCATCGTCGTGTCGTTCTTCCTGCGGCTGGGGGTGGAGGGCGGAATCGTGCTGGGCGGCGTGCGCACGTTCCTGCAGCTCCTGCTGCTGGGTTACGTGCTGGACTATGTGTTCGCGGTGGAGAACGCCTGGCTTACCTCCCTGATTTTCTTCGCCCTGATCGTCGCCGGCGCCGCCAATGCGTACTTCATCGCTTCCCCGCGGGACGCACGCACCTTCTGGATATTCCTGTTGGTGCTGACTGGAGTGTTTGTGCTCATCGCCCTTCCCATCGGCAAATGGATCATAGCGGCGAAGCCGTGGTACCACCCGCAGTACATCATCCCCTTCGGCGGGATGCTCATCGGCAACGCCGTTACTGCGGGGCTGCTGGCGCAGCGCAGCCTGCACAAGTCGCTCGCGGATAACCGGCTGGTGGTGGAGGCCAAGCTGGCTCTGGGCGCGAGTTCGCTCAAGGCCGCTTACGTTGAGCTGACCGACGCGGTGAAGACCGCCCTGGTGCCGACCATCACTTCCATGATGATGGTGGGGCTGGTGCACATCCCCGGGATCTTCGGCGGGCAGGTGCTCGCGGGAGTGCCGGCGGTGGAGGCGGCCAAGTACCAGACGGTTGTGATGTACATGCTGGCGGCGGGGGCGTCGCTCACGGCCATGGCGGTTACATTCCTGCGGCTCAGGGAGTTCTTTACCGCGCGGCACCAGCTGCGCTATGATAAGCTCACCGGTGAATTACCGTGAGCACCGAGCGGACAACCCGCTTGCCCATCATCCCTCTGGAGAGGATTGTTTTCTTCCCCGACACCTTCATTGACCTGCGGGTCGCTGATCGCCAGGCGGAGGAGCTGTTGCGCCGGGCACATGAAGAGCAGGAAACCATCGGGCTCTTCCTGGCCAAAGCGGAGGCCGTCACGGGCCTTCCCGCCGGTTTTGAGAAAGTGGGCACCTTCGGCCGGGTGGTATCACTCACTGCCGGCGAGGGGGAACCCGCCGAAGTGACCCTGCAGGGGCGCTTCCGCGGGCGCATACGACAGATTATCCAGCTTGAGCCCTATCCGACAGCGGATATCACCGTGCTGAGCGACCACCTTCATGTTTCGTCCACCGGAGAGTTCCGGCACATCCTGGAGGACTTGATTGACCTCGTGCAGCTGTTCAAGCCGGAGGAAGAGCGCCGGGGCATTGAACTGCCGGCGCCCGAGGGGTGGCGCAGGCTGTTCGGGATGCTGGTCAACTCGGTTGCCTCGTTCCTGCCCTCCAAGCCGTACAAGAAGCAGGAGTGGCTGACGCAGGACGACCTGGTC
>CAZXPM010000227.1:0-2440 GCA_964643155.1 uncultured Planctomycetales bacterium
GGCCTGCTCTCCTCTGGGTTTGCGCTACCGGCGCGAACTCCAGGCGGGGCCACTCGGTGGCGGTGTCCACGCGGGAGAGCTTACCCCCCTGAACCGTGGCCATCAGCTCCACAATCGTCTTGGAGCAGCCCACTGCGTCCTTGGGTGACACCGCCTCCAGCGCAGCGGGCTGCGCGGCACGAGCGAGATAGAGCTTGAGCAGCTCCGAAAGCTGGGCAAACAGCTCCGCCGGGTCAAAGATGAGTTCTCGCTCGTCTGCTTCCATGTCAAGTGGCTGGCAATTCTTGCCGCCTGCACTTTACATTATAGCATATTATTGGCGAGTTATTAGCAGGTGCGGGGCAAGAGTCCTGGAGAATAGCCGCACTGGTGAGCACGGCTTACCCGGCTGCATGGGGCCGCGTGTGCGCAAACGCCAGACTACTTGCCGTCGCGATAGAGGCCGTACTTCTCAATGTAGATGGCGACGGAGGTGGGGGTGAGGTAGCGGATGGGCTGGCCGCGCCGCAGCCGGTCGCGGATGTCGCTGGAGGAGATCTCCAGCGCGGGGATGGTGATGAAGTATATCTTGAGGCTCAGGTGCGCCACGCTAGCGAGGAACTCCTCGTAGTTGGGGATGTAGCTCGGGCGGGTGGCGGCGATGACCTCGCAGTAGCGCCCGAACTCCTCCACTCCGCGCCAGCGCGGCATAGTCATGACCGCGTCGGTGCCGGTGATGAAGTACAGGCTGCTCTTGGGGCCGAACTCCTCGTGGAAGTGCTTGACCGTGTCCAGCGCGTAGCTCGGCGTCTGGCGGTCAATCTCAAAGCTGGAGACGTAGAAATCCGGGTTGGACGAGGTCGCCAGCTCCACCATGGTGAAGCGATGGAAGGTGGAGGCCATTTCCTGCTCGTACTCGGCCGCAGTCTTGAACGGGTTGCGGTAGGCCGGCACGAATATGATGCGCTCCAGGCTGAACTTGGATTTGGCCTCCTGCGCCGCGACCAGGTGGCCGTGGTGGATAGGGTTGAAGGAGCCGCCCATTATGCCAATTCTGCGCGAGCCCTCGGGCATCGGAGCTATTGTAGGCGGTTTTGGCGGGGCGGTAAAGCTAGAACCACCGGTGCTCAGCGAGGGGCTTGAATACCAGGCTGTAGCGCGCAAGCACAAAGACCGCCAGAAGCAGCGCGATCACCACCTGCAGCACCAGCACTCGCAGCGCATAGAGGACGGCGAACGCAGGCGCTCTGGTTTCCGCGCCAGCTTCAAGGCGGGCAATCACCGCCGAGGCAAGGATGACCAGAGCAAAGCCAACTTCAACGGCTGTGTACGTGGAGGCAAGGTAGCTCTGCGGCAGGCGGTCAATGGCAAGGACATTCAGCCAGCCGAAGAGCAGCACCCAGAGCAGCATCGCCCCGGTACCGCCGTAGAGGCCGAGCGGCCGCAGCCGCGAGAGAACGGCCGGCAAGGCCAGCAGTGCGCCGGAGAGGAGCCCTGCCACCACATACCGGGCAAAGGAAAGCGGCTCGGACATGGACGACCAAACCGCGCTGGCGGGAAGCACGTTGACGTTGACCAGGTGCATAACGCCAGCCCCGCTGAGGAAGGCCTGCTGCATCAGGCCCCAGAGCGAAAGCCACCCGGTGACGGCCGCTGCGGCTACCAGGATCCGCCCCACGGGGGCGCGCGGCTGCGCTCCGTCTGCGCGCTTGGGCTCCAAGTACAGGCTCACCGCGACGGCATAGCCGACAATGAAGATAGCCTGCAAGTACCAGGCCACGGGAGGGTGCTCAGTAATTGTGGCGCGGGCCGCGAACGGCGCAATCGGCTGGGCCATCTGGTGGACCGCCATGAGACCGCCCAGCCAGAACCAGGTCCAGATGTACGGTTTCTTGCGCCGGTGGAGGAGAGAGAGGATGAGTTGCGGGAGAAAGAACAGCAGCCCAGTTGCGGCTGCCACCAAGCTGGGAGTAAGCTCCACCGTAAACCGGAGTGGCAGGTCGGCGGAATAGAGATAGTAGTAGGCTACCAGGTCAACAGCGACCACCAGCACGGCGGCCAAGGCCAGCATCAAGAGCCGCGTTGCAGGTTTAGCCATGACACTCCCCTCCCGCGGTAGGCCGCATCCGTCAGAGGCATTATAGTATATTCCGGTGATCCGGCGGAGCGGGGAAGCTGGCGGCCAGCGCCAGCAGCTCGGCTACTTCCGCCGGGCTGGTCTCGTGGACGGCGAGCCTGTCGCCGTCCGCCAAGTTCCTCAAGCTCTCGTCCATCGCCCACCAGGAAGATCTTCTCCCTGCCCCTGATCGTGTTCACCAGGGAGTTACGCTCTTCATGCGCGGTGCCGCCAAGACGGCAATGACGCCGAGACGCAGCCTGGGCCAATCAGCTATCCTCCTCTGTGCAGACATCCGGAGCCGGGCAGGTGATACCGCCCTACTCGCCCGTTTCCTACCCCATC
>CAZXPM010000228.1:0-2389 GCA_964643155.1 uncultured Planctomycetales bacterium
CATCTGCAGCACGTCAAAGATGTTCTTGCCCTTGTACATCACTGTGAGCGTCTCGCGGTTGAACCGCCGCCCGCCGCACTCCTCGCACTTCACATACACATCCGGCAGGAAGTGCAGCTCCACCTTTTTCACCCCGTCGCCCTGGCAGGCCTCGCAGCGGCCGCCCTTCACATTGAAGCTGAATCGCCCCGGCTGGTAACCGCGCACCCGGCTCTCCGGCAGCTCGGCGAAGAGCTTGCGGATGGGATCCCACACGCCGGTGTAGGTCGCGGGATTGCTGCGCGGGGTGCGCCCGATGGGCTTCTGGCTGATGCGTATGACTTTGTCCACGTGCTCCGCAATGCCGGTAATCTCGTCAAAATCGCCGGTGCGCCGCAGGCTGCGGTTAAGCAGGTTGTAGGCCGCGCGGTAGAGCGTGTAGTTGATGAGCGAGGACTTGCCGCTGCCGCTCACGCCGGTGACGGCCACGAACTTCCCCAGCGGTATCCTTACGTTGACGCTCTTGAGGTTGTTTACCCGTGCGCCCTTGATCTCCAGCCACTTGCCGTTGCCCACGCGCCGGCGCTTGGGCACTTCAATCTCCACCTTGCCGCTCAGGTACTTGCCGGTGAGCGTCTTGCCGGACTTCGCCAGCTCCCTGGCGCTGCCAATGGCCACGATGCGGCCGCCCTGGCGCCCCGCGCCCGGCCCGAAGTCAAAAATGACGTCGGCTGTTTCCATCGCCTCGCGGTCGTGCTCCACCACGATGATGGTGTTGCCCAGGTCACGCAGGTAGAGCAGCGTCTTCAGCAGCTTCTTGTTGTCGCGCTGGTGCAGGCCGATGCTGGGCTCGTCCAGCACATAGAGCACTCCGGTCAGCCCGCTGCCAATCTGCGAGGCCAGGCGGATGCGCTGGCTTTCGCCGCCGGAAAGGGACGGCGCGCTGCGCGACAGCGTCAGGTAGCCCAGCCCCACATCCACCATGAATCTCAGCCGCGCCCGTATCTCTTTCACCAGCTCCCGAGCAATCTCTCCCCTCGCTCCCTCCAGCTTCAGCCCTTCAAAGAACTCCAGCGCGCCGGTGATTGGCAGATCCGCCACCGCGTCAATGGTCATTCCGCCCACCCGCACCGCCAGCGGCTGCGGCTTGAGGCGCTTGCCGCCGCACGCGTGGCAGGGGCTGTTGGCGAAGTAATAGGCGTAGTAGCGGCGCATGTGCTCGCTCTGGGTCTGGTGGTACAGGCGCTTGATGGAGTTAGCCACGCCCTCAAACTCGGCTCTGCGCCCGTTGCGCCGCTTGAACCGACCGCCGTGCAGCACCATCGCCCGTGCCTTGTCGCCCATGTCTTCCCACGGCGTGTTCACGTCGGCGCCGTAGGGAGCCAGCATGTCGTTGAGGAACCGCTCAAAGTAGCCCACGCTCCCGCTGAGCAGCCCCCAGTGCCGCACGGCACCCTCCGCCAGCGAAAGCGTTGGATCAGGCACCAGCGCGTCCACGTCCACCTCAAAGCTCGTGCCCAGCCCGTCGCAGGCAGTGCACATCCCGTGCGGGTTGTTGAAGGAGAATATCTGTGGGGTCAGCTCTTCATATGAAATCGCGCACTCGGTGCAGGCCAGCTTCTCGCTGAAGATGCGCTCTTCTCCCGTGTCCACGTTCACCGTGAGCACATTCCCGCCGCCCTCGCGCAGCGCGGTCTCCACTGATTCCGCCAGCCGCTGGCGCTCGTCGGGATGCACCCGCAGGCGGTCCACCACAATCTCAATGCTATGCTTGCGCTTCTTGTCCAGCTTGATGTCCTCGTCCAGCCCCACGACTTTGCCGTTGACCCGCATCCGCGCGTAGCCCTGCACCCGCGCCGCGGCGAACAGGTCCTTGTATTCGCCCTTGCGGCCGGCGACGATGGGCGCGAGCAAGTACAGCCGGCTGCCCTCCGGAAACTCCAGTATCGCGTCCACGATGTTGTCGGCCGTCTGCTTGCCCACCACCTTGCCGCACTTCACGCAGTGCTGCACCCCCACCCGTGCATACAGCACCCGAAGGTAGTCGTGGATCTCCGTCACCGTGCCCACGGTGGAGCGCGGATTGTGGCTGGTGGTGCGCTGCTCAATGGCGATGGTAGGCGAGAGGCCGGTGATCTGCTCCACCTCGGGCTTATCAAAGTTCATCAGGAACTGGCGTGCGTAGCTGGAAAGCGACTCGAGGTAGCGCCGCTGGCCTTCGGCGTAGAGGGTGTCAAACGCCAGCGACGATTTGCCGCTGCCGCTCACGCCGGTGAAGACGATTAGCCGGTCGCGCGGGAGGTCGGCGTCAATGTTCTTGAGGTTGTGCACCTTCGCGCCGCGGACGTGGATGAACTTCTCCGCCATAAACACTTCAGTTTAGCACAACACTATACTCGCGTGAAGTATG
>CAZXPM010000229.1:0-2376 GCA_964643155.1 uncultured Planctomycetales bacterium
GCCGGTGACGGCTCGGCCTCATCGTCAAGTACTACGTCATCGCCGGTTTCCTGGCGCTTGCGCTCCAGCGTCTCCTCGCGTTGCGCTTCTTCCTCCGGGGTCATCTTCGCCCCCACCCAGCGGTTCATCACGACGCAGGCGGTGAGGTCGCCGCTCACGTTAATGGCCGTGCGGCTCATATCAAGGATGCGGTCCACGCCGATGATCAGCGCGATACCTGCAGTAGGTATACCCACGCTCTCCAGCACCATCGCCAGAATCACGATGCCCACGCCCGGCGTCGCCGGCGCGCCGATGGAAGCGCTCACTGCCGTCACCGTCACCAGCACCAGACTTGCGAGCCCCAACTCAACTCCGTAGACCTGGGCCAGGAAGACGGTGGCTGCACCCTGGTAGAGCGCGGTGCCGTCCATGTTGATGGTGGCGCCCAGGGGGATGAGGAACTGCGCCACCGAATGGCGCACTTTGAGCTTCTTTTCGGCGGTCTCAATAGACAGTGGCATAACTGCTGCCGAGCTGGAAGTGGAGAAGGCGAGCAACTGGACATCGCGCACCTTGGCCAGGAATTCCCAGGGCGACTTGCCGCCCAGGAAGAACACCAGAACCAGGTAGAAGCAGAGCAACACCGCAAGTCCAGCAAGCACAGTGCCCACGTAAGCTGCCATCCCCGCCAGCACATCCAGTCCCACCTGGCTGGTCAGGCTCGCCAGCAACCCGAACACTGCAAGCGGCGCCAGCTCCATCGCCCAGCGCACTACCGTCATGCATACCGCCTGCAGTGAGCCGAGCAGGTCCAGCAGCGGCTTGGATTGCTTCGGTGGCATGGACAACAGGGCGATGCCGATGAGCACTGAAAAGAGCACCACTTGCAGCATCTGCATGCTGAGCATGGACTGCAGCGGGTTCTGCGGCAGGATGCCGATTATCTTCTTCGGCAGCTCCTCCAGCGTCGGCAATTCGGCCGCCGCCTGTGTTTCCAGAGCCGCTGGCGATTCCGTCACCGACTGAACCAGCTTGGTGTCAATGTACTGTCCGGGGCGCACCAGCGTAGTGAGTCCAACTCCAATGCCTATGGCCACAGTGGTAGTCACCAAGAAGTAGACCAGCACCGTGAAGCCCAGTCGCTTGAGCTGATCAATGTCCTCGCTTGAGGCCAGTCCGCGGATGACTGAAGAGAACACCAGCGGGAGCACAATCATCTGGATGAGCGCCAGGAAGAGGTTCCCCGGCAGCGCCAGCCACCGTCCCAGCACTTGGGCCGCATCCCGGCTTACCCAGCCGACCGAGGGGCCGAGGAGCAGGCCCACCACTATGCCCAGAAAGAGGGCGAAGAGAATCTTCAGCCAGAGGCGGCCTCGAATCAACGCGTCCAGGTGCGAGCGAAGATGGATGAGGGATCGCGGGTGGATGTATTTGATGGGGTTATCCACGATACTCTCCCTGACCAGTTTACCACGGCATCCCGCCTTGTCCGGCGGCGAACCACTCAGGATCTGGCGGAGTCGTATACTATTGGCAACCAGACTGGTTGGTGGGAGATGAGGAAGACCAAATTCGCGGGCTTACTGGTCAGGCCGGTCCTGGCGGCTCTGCTGGTGCTTGGCGCGCTGTGGCAGCAAGGGTGTTCCGGCGGTGCGGCATTTGAGGCTTCGTCCACTGGACGGAACCGCAAGCTCATTACGTCTGGGACTGACGGTACGCCAGTGATAGCAAGCCTGCAGGATGAACTCGCTGACGGCCACATTCCTTACCGCGGGCCTTTCCGGCTGCCGGACGGGCGGGTGGCAATTGGGCGCGGCCTTCCACCCCCGACCTTGCCGGAGGGCAAGACCGCCAGCAGCCTTCCGCCAATCTGGGGAGTTGATGGGCGTGCCGCCGGCCCGACGGGAGAGGTGAAGCTCATCGTTGCCAAAGTCACGTTCAACGACTTCAGCGGCAACGAGATTGAGCGGACTGACCTGGAGGACTGGCTGTTCAACATGAATGAAGGGCCAGCGCCTGACAGTCTGGCCGAGTATTACTTCCGCGAGTCCTTTGGATTACTGCAGGTTGACGGAGTAGTGTTGCCTGAAACCGGTTCCTACTCGTTGGACGGCTCGGTCATTGAATTCGTGTTTCCGCTGAATCCAACCAGCTACGCCGCCATGTGGTCCAGTCTGGTCAGCCAGATTGATGGCGATGTGGACGGCGTTGAGTTTGATGGAAACAACGATGGCGCCATAGATGCGATTGTGGTGGTAACACCTTATGGCGACCCTATGGGAATGGGCCGGCCAGTCGCGTTTGTGGGCAATCACGCCCAGACGGGCTACTACTCAGGCGAAATGGACGGAAAATCGGTGGAGACTAACTGCTTTCTGTGCAATTGCTTTGAGG
>CAZXPM010000230.1:0-2374 GCA_964643155.1 uncultured Planctomycetales bacterium
CTCGGCTCCACCGGCAGCATCGGCGAAACCACGCGCAGCGTGGTTTCGCCGATGCTGCCGGTGGAGCCGAGGATGCAGAGGTTCTTAGGACGGGCGGGCAACAAAGCTCCTAATAGTCGTAGAAGCCAGCGCGGCTCTTGCGCCCCAGGCGGCCGGCTTCCACCTGCTGCTTGAGCATGAAGGGCGGCCGGAACTTGGCTTCGCCCAGCTCGCGGTAAAGACCCTCGCAAGCGCTGAGGAAGACATCCAGGCCGACGAGGTCCATCAGCTTGAAGGGGCCCAACGGCCAGCCCGCGCCGCGGCGCAGCGCCTCGTCCACTTCCTGCGGGCTGCCGATGCCCTGCTCCACCAGCGCCATTGCCTCCACCGCCATGGCCATCAGCACGCGGTTGACGATGAAGCCGGGCGTCTCCTTGCGCAGGAGAATGGGCTTCTTGCCGATACGGGTGACGAACTCCATAGCCGTAGGGACGATCTCCTGAGAGGTAAGCAAACCGGGGACGACCTCCACCAGGCTCATCTGCGACGGCGGGTTGAAGAAGTGCAGGCCGATGAAACGCTCAGGCCGACCGCAGGTGGCGGCCAGGCGCGTGATGCCAAGGCTGGAGGTGTTGGTCGCGAGGATGGTCTCGGGCTTGCAGCCCTTGCCCACTGCAGAGAGCAGCTCCTCCTTGGCGGCGAAATCCTCAATCACCGCCTCAATCACCAGGTCGCAATCGTGAAGGGCGGAGGAGTCCGGCGTGGTGTGCAGCCGGGCGAGCACGGCCTCGCGGCCAGCGTCGTCCAGGTTCCTCTGCAGCACGCGAAGCAGCTTGCCCACCCGCGGCACATTGGCCTCAAAGGCGGGCGCGTAAGCGTCGTAGGCGATGGTGTCAAATCCGGCAATTGCGGCGAGCAGCGCGATTTCACTGCCCATCGTGCCAAACCCGGCAACGCCGATCTTCTTAAGTTCCATAGGCCCCTCCTGCTGGTTGCACAGACTCTATGCCGATTGAGGGCAAAATGCAACCAAGCGGCAATGGTGGTAACATACATTGACGGGCGCATACGCCGGGCATATAATTCTGCGGCGGTATGGCTGGAGAGCGCATGAACAAACGATGCAGCGGCTGGGACTTCCTGACTGGCCTCGCCATTGGCCTGGCCACCACCGGGCTGGCGGCACTCGCCATCGCCGAGCTGAAACACTACATAGAACAGGAGCGGATGGGCGTGCTCTTTGAGATGCTGCCGCCGTACGACGAGACTTTCAGCGGCCAACACTACGAACTGGACGAGGAAGTCCTTGACGAGATGGCCGCGCGTGCCCGCGAGCAGTCCAAAAGCGGCGAAGTCCAGACCCGCCGGGCCTACCGCGATTCCGCTTCGCACCTCCACCGGGGCGAGGGGGATTTCGCCGCCTATTACGACGAATAAGCGGCGCGCCGCTCATCCCCGCGTGCGGAATACCTACTGAGGAGCTATCATGCAGCTTAAAACCAATGAGAAGAAGCTCGTGGAAGTGAGCGTGCTCGGCGAGATCACGCACCCGCCAGCGGGGGCGAAGCACTACCGCATCACCGCCGTCACCGGCGAGCCGCAAGTGCTGCCGGGCATGGGCGGCATCTGCTACAGCCACCGCGTGGGCGACAACTGCATTGACATCGTGGGCGACCACATTGAGCCAGGCGTGTCGCTGTCCAACTTTAACGCCGACTGGGGCAAGGACGTGGCGCGTTTCGGCCTGACCGTGTACGCCTGCGTCGGCAACGAAGCGCGGGTGGTGAGCGGCGACGCCAAAGGCGAGAAAGGCGTGGTGACCGGCAAGCACGGCGGGATTGAGCACGTGTTCGTGGACTTCCCGCCGAATGTGCTGAAGAAGCTGGTCATCGGCGACAAGATGCAGATAAGGGCGGTCGGCACCGGGCTCGCGTTTGCGAACTTTGAGGGCGTGAAGCTGATGAACCTGAGCCCGAAGCTGCTCAAGGCGATGAAGCCGCGGGTGAAGGACGGCAAGATTGAGGTCGGCGTGACGCACTTCATCCCCGCGGCGGTGATGGGCAGCGGGCTGGGCAAGGAAAGCGCCCACACCGGCGACTACGACATCCAGCTTTTTGACGCGGGCATCAATAAGGAGCACGGGCTGGACCGCCTGCGGTTCGGCGACATCGTCGCGCTGATGGACGCCGACTGCACCTTCGGGCGCACTTACCTCACGGGCGCCGTGACGATTGCGGTAATCGTGCACGGGCGGTGCGCCAGTGCAGGGCACGGGCCGGGCGCCTGCAGCCTGATGACCAGCGCGAAGGGGCTGATCAGGCCGGTGAAGGATAGGGACGCGAATCTGGCGGGGCTGTTGAAGTTGCGGTAGGGAGGGGAACTACCGCGTGGGAGG
>CAZXPM010000231.1:0-425 GCA_964643155.1 uncultured Planctomycetales bacterium
TCTTCGTGTCAGCCTCGGGGACGCCGCGCAGCTTGCCCTGGCCGCCGGGGCCGAGCGTCTCGGTGTTGCGCTCAATCAGCTCCAGTATCTGTTCCTGTTTGGCTTCGGCCATGTTACTTCTCCTCCCGGCCGGGGAAGACGAACCACCTGGTCTCCACCCCCAGCACCTTCTGCATCATTCCCAGGGTGTCAAACACCGCGCGCCACAGCGGCAGGTTGCCGCGGAACTCGCGCACCGCGCGCTTGAGGATGTGCTCCTTGGGTTCGCCGGTCACAGTGAAGTACTCCTCCGCCAGCGAGATGAGCCGCTCGGGATACTCGGTGAGGAACTCCGGGTGCTTGTGCATGAAGTCCGGCACGTCGCGGTAGCGCTTGAGGTCCTGCAGCACGAAGGACTCCGCCAGCTTGCGGTCGTAAGCCGACAG
>CAZXPM010000231.1:435-2318 GCA_964643155.1 uncultured Planctomycetales bacterium
GAAGTCGCCCCGCTGCTTGGCCGCGACCGCGGTCTCGCCCGCCAGCTTGCCGCTCTCGGTGGCGTAGCTGGTTCCCTCGTGGTAGAGGCTGGTGTTGACGAAGCCCGCAGTGTCGCCCACTATCATCCAGCCGTCGCCGCAGCGCGGGTAGAACTTCTTGTAGCCGTACTCGGGGATGAGGTGCGCCGAGAACTCCTCCACCTTCGCGCCCTTGAGGAGCTGCTTCACGTTCGGGTGCGACTTGAAGAACTCCAGCGCATTGTAGGGCGTGATCTTGCGTTTCATCAGGTCGGCGATGGAAAGCCCCAGACCCACCGACAGCGTGTCGCGGTTGGTGTAGATGAAGCCGCCGCCGAGCATCCCCATGGCCGCGCCCTCGCCGAAGTAGTCCACCGAGCAGCCCTCGCCCGGCTCCAGGTTGAACCGGTCCTCAATCGTCTCCGCCGGCAGCGACAGCACTTCCTTCACGCAGGTGACCATGTCCTGCGGGCCGAAGGGGCCGCGCAGGCCCATGCGCTCGGGCAAGAACGCGTTGGCGCCCTCGGCGATGATGACGCAATCGGCGTACATCTCGCCCTCGTCGCGCCGCGCCTTCACCCCCACGACCTGATTGCCGTCGCGGATGACATCGTCCACCACCGTCTCCGCGATGATGAAGGCCCCGGCCGCCTCCACCTGCTCGCTGTACCACCTGTCAAAGCGGCTGCGCAGGACGGTGAAGGTGTTGTTGAAGGGCGGCTCGGCAAAAGCACGGGTGGCGAACTCAAAGGACAGCGCGCGCGCGCGGTCCAAAAAGGCGAAGCCCTTCTTGGTGACCGGGCGCTCCACCGGCGCGTTTTCCCAGAAGCCGGGCATCAGCTCGTTGAGCACGGTGGAGAAGAGCACGCCGCCGGAGACGTTCTTGGCGCCGGGGTACTCGCCGCGCTCAAAGACGACGGTCTCCAGCCCCGCCCGGGCGCAGACCAGCGCCGCCGTCAGGCCGGCCAGCCCCGCGCCCACCACGATTACGTCAAACTTCTCTTCGGTTGACATGTGCACTCCCCGCGGGTGGATTCAGTGAGGGCGATTCAGATTATATCAGCTATCAGTTGGGGACTTCCAGTGGTGCGGAGCCGTAGGGTTCACCAGCGCACCCGTTAGTTTCAATAAGTGGATGGTATAATCGTAGTGTTAGAAGTGTACTTCACTCTGTTCTGGAAGGTGGTTTTTTGAGAGAGCTTGGAGAAAGGCGAAGCTCGCTACGGCGCCAATGCGTAATTGAACTGCAGATTGTGGTGACCCGCATCAGCGGGCGATTTCACGCAACTATCCCCTGTATGAGCGTCTTTGATACTGGCAAGAGCCTGAACGCAGCGCTCACAGGAGCCATAGCGGGAGCAATCGGCAAGCTGGAGCTGGCGGATGAACGCAAGCAGTTCGACTCGTATCTTGAACGAATCGGCTTCAGGAAGAGGGGAGACACATATTGCGGCGCTCAAGCCGACCTTGAGGCGCGCCGCAAAAAACACCTGGACTCCGTTGTCTGGGAGGCGGACGACCCCGACCGCGGCCATTTCACGGTAATTGACGTGAAACTCGTAAGGCTGGAGTTGCGGGCAGACTTCAACGTCCACGAGAACATCCCCATCTGGGAGCCCCAGTATGCCCTCGAAACGGAAGCCTCCGCGCAGTCGCCGTGTTGATTGGCCCAGTGCGACGGGCAAGAGCGTCGTCAAGGCGCTCCAGAAGTGTGGTTACGAGCTGACCAAGGTTGCGGGCAGTCACCACTATCTCATGTTTCCCGGCACAACGGAATTTGACGCGATACAAGTGCCGGTACATGGGAACGAAGAACTACCACCTTTCAGGGTGAAGGACATCTGGAAACAGGCCTGCGGGATATC
>CAZXPM010000232.1:0-814 GCA_964643155.1 uncultured Planctomycetales bacterium
GCGCATTTCAGCGTGGAGCTGGCGCGCAACCTGCGGCTGTGGGGCACCATCGGCGACACCCAGTGGAATGTCGCCGGCGATGCCGCCGCCGCCAGCTCGCGCAACCGCACCCGGCAGGCGGGTCTCAGCTTCCCCGCGGGGCCGCTGGGGCGCGCCAGCGTCTACCGGAGCTGCCAGGAGCGCGACGACGCCAACCTCCGCCGCTGGGATGAGCGCGAGGAAGCCTGGAACTTCCAGCTCCACCGCGACCTGGGCGGCCTGGCGCTCAGCGCCGTGGCCGAGCTGGGCGAACGCCGCGACCGGCTCACCGGCGGCGAACGGGACTTGGACCGCTACCGCCTGATGTTCAGCGCGCGTCCTGCGGATCGCGCCACTCTCGCTGGCGGCTATAGCTGGAGCACCGAACAGGAATTCGCTTCCGGCGCCCGCGTGGAGAGCGATCAGCTCTGGCTGGACGCCGACCTGCGGCTGAACCGCGACAGTTACTTGCGCCTGGGCTACTCCCGCAATGGCGGCCATAGCGCAACCTACGACTGGCTGCGGGCGGAACTGGGTTATGATGCCGGCGGGCCGCAGCTCAAGCTGAAGGCGTTGCGCCGTGGCGGCGCGCTCGGCAGCGAAACCGCGCTGGGGCTGGATGTGCTGTTCCCGCTCACGGTGCCCCTCCCATGGCTGTCCAAGAGCGGCGCGGCCGAAGGCCGCCTCTACCATCGCGGTGGGATGGAAGTGCCCCTCGCCGGAGTGGTGGTTATCGTTGACGGCCGCAAGGTCGCCACCGGCGCGGACGGGCGCTTCCGCTTCCCCGCGCTGCCGG
>CAZXPM010000232.1:824-2270 GCA_964643155.1 uncultured Planctomycetales bacterium
GCGCAGCACCCTGGGCTTCGCACTCGTCCCCGACGTGCCGCAGCCGCTAGAGTTCACGGTGCAGCCAGGCGAGACCACCACGCTGGATATCCCGGTGGCGCGCGCAGCCTCCGTCAGCGGCCGGGTAGTGTTCCGGCCCGTTGGCGGCAAGCCGGTTGCCGCCAGTGCCACGATAGGCCTCAACGACCTGCCGCGCGGCGGCCCTCCGCCTGCGCCGGGCGCTCCTGGCTCGCTGCCGGCGGCGGTAAGCGGCGTTACGGTGGCGCTGTACGGCGAAATGGGCTACTTCACCCAGGTCACAGCCAGCGACGGCGCCTTCACCTTCGCCGACCTGCGGCCGGGGCAATGGACGCTTGCCGTGGCGCCGGCGCAGCTTCCGCAGTACTGCGCGCTGGCACCGCTGGAGTCTACGCTGGAACTTGCCCCCGGCGAAGCCGTAGAAGGCCTTGTCTTCGTCCTCTCCCCCGCCGCGCGCGAGATGATAATCACCGCGCACTCGGGTGAGTAACTTCAGGCCGCAAGCAGTTGCACCGCGGTCACTCTGGTATGATTATAGAACACTCTTCGACTCTACCACGAAGTGACCGAAATGAGGATCGCTTACCCCTACATACGCCCATACATACTGATTGTATACCCTAGATGGCGTCTGCGTCCGCTCGCAGAGCCTATTCCTCTTCTCTTCATTGAACCCGACTACGCCCCTCCCACCGCCTACACAATGAACCTGTTTCGGAAGGCGGCGGTCGGGCTCGCCCAAATACCTGCCTGCCGCAGGCAGGGAGTCTCCGAAGCCTACGCTTCCGAGCCTCCTTCTTGAACTTGGGCGAGCCCTAGGGGCTTGATCGGCTCAGGCTTCGGGGAATTGAACTGAAGGTCCCTCGCCTGATTGAAGGTGCGGGGGGACTGAAGTGAAATTGGGCCGAACTGAGGATTCCTGCTAAAAGGGTATGCCCATAGGCGTCGTCCCATCCAGCGCCAAATGGGAGATGTACCCACAAGCAATCCCCCAGAAAAGCCCGGCCAGGACCCGCCAAAAGCCCGACAGCAGACTATCACCGTTGGCTGCCGCCGCTTCTGATAGCTCACGGCAACGCCTTTCCAATTCCGTGAAGAACACCTTGCCCGCAGCGCCCACTCCCATTGAAGCTCTAACGCTGTGAGCAAACGCCCTGTGCCGAGAACTCGTAGCTGGTTCGAATATATCTGGAAGCCTTGAGCCCATCCACCCACCTATGGCTCCACCGACCGCTTCCCAAAACTGATCGCTGCCATTCTCGGCGTCAGACCTGACATATCCGCAGACGCCGCCCGCAACCACTCCAACAACATCGTGCACATTCCTGTTCGGCATATCGGCCATTTTACCATAGCGAACTCCTGAACCCGCGACTTATCCACATAGCCACAGCTACTACAATGACCAAGGTGTCTCCGAGTAATTGC
>CAZXPM010000233.1:0-223 GCA_964643155.1 uncultured Planctomycetales bacterium
TAATAAGGTTAAGGGAATCCGCGCGACGCCCGTGTGGAACGACCACCTGGCCGAGTATGTGAAGCGGCACAACAACGCCAACGTCCTCTGCTTCAGCGCCGATACCCAGAAGCTGGAGGATATCAAACGCTACATTCGCATCTACATGGACGCGCGATTTGACGGCGGCCGCCATGAGCGCCGGGTAGAGAAGGTGAACTTGATGGACCGCGGAGGCCGCTAG
>CAZXPM010000233.1:233-2260 GCA_964643155.1 uncultured Planctomycetales bacterium
CTCCACTCCATTGAGCGACTGCGCCCTTTCGTGCAGGCGTTGCCAGACTTCCTCCGCGAAGCCCTCCGGCGTAAGGCCCCACATCGTGCGCAGGCCCAGCATCGCGCGCTCAAAGGCGACGGTCGCGGCGGACAGCTCCTCGCGTTCGGCCACCGGCAACTCCCCCCGTTCCAGCGCCGTGAAGTACCGGGCGAATGCGCGATGGTTGCGGGTGCGCACACTGCCCGCGCGGCCGCTGGCGTCCAACCCCAAGCCCAGGTAATCGCCACTGCGCCAGTAGTTGAGGTTGTGGCGCGACCACTTCTCCGGCAGCGCGAAGTTGGAGATCTCGTAGCGGGCAAATCCGCGCCCGGCCAGCACCCTCTCCGCCAGCTCCAGCTCCGCCGCGATGCGGTCGTCCTCCGGCGCCACCGACGGTTCCGCCTGCGCCCGCTCCCACAACGGCGTGCCCTCTTCCAGCTTCAGGCCGTAGAGCGAGAAGTGGACGGGTTGAAAGAGCAGCAGTTGGGCAAGGTCGGCCGCGATTTGCTCCGGCGGCTGCCACGGCAGGCCGAGCAGCAGGTCAAAGGACAGGTCAAACGCCTCAAGCTCCTCCGCCAGCTCGTAAAGCGCGCTCAGCGCTGCGACACCGCAGTAAGTGCGCCCGAGCTCGCGCAGCGAGCCGTCGTTCAGCGACTGGATGCCGAGGGACACGCGGGTGACGCCCAACTGGCGCCAGCCTTTCAGCAGCCCGCGCCCCAGCGTGTCGGGGTTCGCTTCAATCGTGAACTCCTGCAAACCGCTCAAGTCAAAGTGGGAACGCAGCGCGGCAATGCTGCGCTCCAAGCACTCAACGGGGAGCAGCGACGGTGTCCCTCCGCCGAAGTAAACCGTGCTGACGGCGCAGCTGCTCTGCACCTTTGCAAGCAGTCCTATTTCGCGGATGAGCAGATTGGTGTAGCTTTCCGGGTTGAGGCCCTCCGGCAACCCAGCCAGGGGGTAGCTTGCGAAGTCGCAGTAGGCGCACTTCCGCAGGCAGAACGGAAAGTGGATGTAGACTCCCAGGCCCAAGTCAGCGTAGTTGACGGGCCTCACGTGCGGGACGCCTGCGCCACCACTGTTCTCTCCCGCCGTCAACTACCGGCCCTTCTTCCCCCCCTGCTGTCCCATCACTGCGAGGAAAGCCTCCTGGGGGATGCTGACGGAGCCGATGGAACGCATGCGCAGCTTGCCCTTCTTCTGCTTCTCCAGCAGCTTGCGCTTGCGGGTGATGTCGCCGCCGTAGCACTTGGCGGTCACGTCCTTGCGCAGCGCCGGGATAGTCTCGCGGGCGATGATGTTGGAGCCCACGGCCGCCTGGATGGGCACGGCGAACAGGTGGCGCGGAATGGTGCGCCTAAGCGTCTCCACCACCTCACGTCCGCGCTGCTGCGCCCTGCTGCGGTGCACCATGAACGAAAGCGCGTCCGCCGGCTCCTTGTTGACCAGGATGTCCACCCGCACGAGATCGCTTGCGCGGTAGCCCGCCAGGTCGTAGTCAAAGGACGCAAGCCCGTGGGAAAGCGACTTCAGCGCGTCGTAGAACTCGTAGAGTATCTCCGCCAGCGGCAGGTAGAAAGTCACGTTCACCCGCTCGCTGGTGATGAAGCGTATCCCCTTCAGCTCGCCCCGCCGCTTCTTGCACAGGTCAATCAGCGCGCTCTGGTACTGCACCGGCGTGAGGATAGTGCCCAGCACATAGGGCTCGCGGATCTCCGCGATCTCGTCCGGCGGCGGCATCAGCGCGGGGTTGTCAACGGTCTCCACGCGCCCCTCCCGCAGCTCAACCTCAAAGGCGACCGACGGCGCGGTGGCGATAAGATCCAGCTCGTATTCGCGCTCCAGCCGCTCCTGCACAATCTCCATGTGCAGCAGGCCCAGGAAGCCGCAGCGGAAGCCGAAGCCCAGCGCCTCGCTGCTTTCGTGCTCGTAGTGCAGCGCGCTGTCATTGAGCGAAAGCCGCGCCAGCGCCGCCTTGAGGTCGTCGTAGTCCTCGTTGTCGCTGGCGT
>CAZXPM010000234.1:0-2226 GCA_964643155.1 uncultured Planctomycetales bacterium
TATCTTCACGGTGGCGCGTTCCGCGCCGCTGGCTTACGGCCTGGAGCTCATCCGCTCCGCGCTGGAGTCCTCCGCGCGCCTGCTCATTGACCCCAGGTGCGAGAATCTCCTGCGCGAGTTCACCAACTACCACTACGCTTCGTCTCCCCCGGCGGTCGGCTACGACCTGCCGGCCACCGCTTCCGAAGCGCCGGCGAAAGAAGACGACCACGCCCTGGACGCCCTGCGCTACTTCATGGTGAATATCTGCGGATGAGGCTAAAGCCGGGAGTGGCGGCTTCAGCCCCCACATTACGCGCCTCGCGCCCTGCACCCTGAAAACTGGTTCTACCCGGGCCGGAGTGGGGAATTAATTCCCCACACCACCAGATCTCGCGACTGAAGTCGCGAGTCCGGCTCTTGGTTTGGCTGACGACTGAAAGCTGACGGCTGTCAGACGATTTCCGCTTCCCAGACGCCGGTGACCACGGCGCCGTTGTCGTCGCCGAAGCCCTCCAGCAGGGTCAGGCTGAAGGTGCCGCTGCCGCCGTTCTCGTCCACGGTGCCGGTGACGGAGATCTCCATGCGCTCATGCTGGAACTCGTCGTCGGTGGACAGGGCGAAGGTGCCGTCGGTGTCGGTGAAGCCTCCGTCCCAGACGCGCCCGAAGTCGTCGTAGGCGCTGATGTCGTCGTTGCTGGAAGTGAGGTGCAGGTGCAGCACATAGGGATCTTCCAGCACCCGGCCCATCACGCCGGCGGGATCGCTGCCCGCTTCAAAGGTGAAGGTGAAGGTGCCCAGCAGCGCGGGGTAGCCGCCCGGGTTGGGGATGAAGCGGCCGCCGCTGCCGCTGGTGCCGCCGCAGGATAGCACGGCCAACATCAATATGACTGTGGCAATCAGTGTTCTCAAGTCAATCGCCCTCCAGGTCAAAGGATGGGGGATGATAGCACGCGGCCGCCGCTTCTGCAACGCTGCGGGACGCGCACGCGCTGGCGGCGCAGGCTGCACCCGCCTTGGGCGGGACCCGCCCGTGAGCGGTGGGTTCGCCGCTGCCGGGGCTGTGCTAGAATGCCGAGGGCATTCCGCCACTGCAAAAGCGACGCACCGATGAAACGCACACTCAACTTCTGGATAAACGTGATTATCTACCTGCTGATGGCGTTCCTGCTTTTCAGCGGGTTTCTGATGAAGTTCACCATGCCGCCGGGCACGGGCGGCGCCCTGCTGCTGCTGGGGCTGGACCGCCACGGATGGGGCGTGCTGCACTTCTGGGTGGCGGTGGCGCTGCTCATCGGCGTGGCGCTGCACCTGTGGCTGCACTGGGTCTGGATGCGTACAACCACGCCGCACTACTTCAAGCGTGCATGGGCGCCGGTGCTCATCGCGCTGCTCATCCTCGCGCTCGCGGCGCTGGCCGCGCCGTTCGTGGTGCAGCCCGTGCTGGTGCCGGGCGGGGGGGAGAAGCACGAGGCGGAAATGGCGGCGAGCGTGGCTCACCTTGTCGCGCCTGCCGAAGAGGCGCCCGCTGAAACCGCACCCAGCGAGGCTCCATCCGCCGCGTCCGCCGACGACTGCGCCACCTGCGGCGCGGGTTGCGAAGATGGGGGCGAAGGCGACACCTCCAGCACAAGTAAGGGGGACAGACCTGAATCGGGAAGCGGCGGAGGCTAACCCGCCAGTCCCCGCCAGCGCTCCGCGAGCGCGTCATTCGCCGGCGGGTCATCGTGCTTGAGCGCAGCGCGCAGCGCGTCCGCGTGCACCACTTCCACGCCGAGCTTGCGCGCCCTGTCCAGCTTGCTGCCCGCTTCCTCGCCCGCAAGCAGGAGGTCGGTGCTCTTGCTCACCGTGCTCATGAACCAGCCGCCCTGGCCCTCAATAATCTCCTTCCACTCGTCGCGGGTGAAGGGTTCCAGCCTGCCGGTGACGCACACCTTCTTGCCGGTGAAGAAGCCGCGCCGCCCCACCTCCGCCGCTGCCTCCGCGCCGAAGGGGAGTCCCGCCGCGCGCAGACGGGCGATGAGCTGGCGGTTGCGCTCATCGTGCAGGAAGTCGTGTATTTCCTGCGCCACCACCTCACCGATGCCGAAGACCTCGGTGAACCGCTCCGGCGGCGCCTCCATCATCTCGTCAATGTTCTTGAAGTGCTGCGCCAGCAGCCGCGCGGTTTGCGCGCCCACCTGCGGAATGCCGAGCGCGTACAGCGCCTGGGCGAAAGAACGGCGCTTGCTGCCCTCAATCTCTGCC
>CAZXPM010000235.1:0-2225 GCA_964643155.1 uncultured Planctomycetales bacterium
GCACCGACACGCACCTGATGCTGGTGGATGTAAAGAGCCGCGGCTTGCTGGGGGTTGACGCCGAGAAGCGCCTGGACGAGGTCAATATCACCGTCAACAAGAACACCATCCCCTTTGAGACCGAGCCGCCGATGAAGGCTTCGGGCATCCGGCTGGGCACTCCGGCGCTGACCACCCGCGGCATGGGCGTGGAAGAGATGAAGCTGATAGGCGAGCTCATCAGCAGGGCTCTGCTGGAGCCGGCGGGCGAGGCCGGCGACGCCGAAATTGTCAGAGGTGTGGCCGAGCTGGCCGCGCGCTATCCGCTGTACGAATGGGCGTGGAAGGACGCGATGCCCGAAGTGGAACGGATTGAGGCAGAGCTGGCCGCGGCTAAGGCAGCGGGGGCGGGCAACTAGCCGCTCTTAGAACCGGTTGTACAGGTGGCTCATCTTGCCGATGGTCTTCTGCACGCGCTCCTGCAGTTCCAGCGGCGCCAGCACCCGTGCGTGCTCGCCGAAGGACAGGATCCAGCGCAGCAGGTTCTCATAGGTGTACACCTTGAACGAAATCTCCAGGCTGCCGTCCGCGCGCTCCACAATGCGCTGGGTGGGATGAACCGGCCGCAGGCGAATCCAGTGCGCCGCGAACTTGTCAAACTCAATGACCACCTCCACGGGCGCTTCCATGCCGCGGAAGAGCTGCGATTCGCGCTTGTGCTTCTCTATGTTGAACTCCGTGTATGGCTTGAACTTCTGGCCCGTGTACTCCACCGCCATCACGCGGTTCATCAAGAAGTCGCGGAAGTCCTGTTTCTCATGGCAGAAGGCGACGAGGTACCAGTTGTCCTTGTAGTTGATGATGTGCAGCGGGTCGCAGGTCTTGGCCGTCACTGTGGCCTTCTGGCCGGAGAAGTACTTGAGCACCACCGTTTCGTTGTGCTCAATCGCCCGCGCCAGCGCGTCAAACACCCCGAGATCCACCGGCGGGAAGGGGTGTATCTCCGCCTGCAGGATGCGCTTGAGGCTCTCGCGGTCGTAGGATACAGTGCCGCCCATAGAAGCCGTGACCTTCTCAAACGCCCTCTGGATGACTTCGGCAAAGGGCGCGGTTCGGTGCTGCTTGGCGATCATTTCTGCGGCCACCACCAGTACCAGCTCGCCCTCAGACAGTTTACCCTCCGCCGCCGGCGGTGCCTTGGCCGCAACGCCATCTGGCAGCGGCAGCTCGTATCCGCCGTTGTCGTAGGAGAAGCCGTGCTCGCGCGCGTTGTACACCAGGGGGGCGCCCAGCTCCTCGCGCAGAGTCTCAATGTCGTGGTGGGCCGTGCTGGTGGAGACGCTGAAGTGTTCAGCCAGCTTGGCGGCGTTGGGGAACCGGCCCGCCTTGGCTTCCTGATGGAACCACTTAAGCCGTTCGTGCCTGTTCATGTGCCTTACCATGGGTAATCTCGTTTTGTCGGTTGGGCCCCTCCCAGGCCTGCGCCAACGCGTCCGGTTTTTTCAGACTTCCCTTGTGCTTTCACGATAGCACCGGAGGCGCACTTTGTAAAGCGCAACCGGCGTGGCTGTGTTAGAATCAGTGTTCCCGGAGGGATGACCGAGTGGACGAAGGTGCACGCCTGGAGAGCGTGTGTGCGGCAACACCGTACCGTGGGTTCGAATCCCACTCCCTCCGCCAGCCGGCATACTGCCGGTGTGCAGACAGCAGGCATTAGGAAGAAAGCCGGTCCCGGTGTAGTTTCCGCGTATCAAGAGTGAAGTTTGAACCTACCTGCGTGACGAACTCACGCAGTCTATTCAGATCATCTCCCGCGGAGTGAGAGGAGAACGGACTCTCCTGCGCGGAAAGCCTTTTCGCTCAAGGGACGGCGAGGTTCGTGCTTCGCCGCGCGGAAGGGCATTACAGAAGCGCAGATTCTTGATAGAATACGGAGGAGGGCAATTGCGGTCACGCCGGGCGGCGGCGAATGCGTCTCGCTTCTGGATATGGTGGGTCAACCCTGACGGGGGCTGATGGGCTATGAGGCTACTTCCGATTGCTTGGGAAAGGCTGGTTGGATATGAGGCGGACGCGTTCTATCTGCGCTCAGGTCTGACCAAGCGCGGACGCGAGCTGAAGCAGGACCATCTCATCTGCGACTGGTGCGGCGGGCAGATTCCCCTCTGGGGACACTGGAAGTGTGACTGCGGATACAACAAAGCCGGACGCTACTTCTCCCGCTGTCCGAACTGCGCAACCGCCCC
>CAZXPM010000236.1:0-2221 GCA_964643155.1 uncultured Planctomycetales bacterium
AGGACGAGTTCCAGGTGTTCTCCGCCAAGGAGATTGCCGAGGTGGCGGGCGAGACCTTCCGCATCTTCGCCATCATCCTGCTGAGCGTCTCCTCGGTCGCGCTGGCAGTGGCCGGGATTCTGATAATGACCGTGATGCTGATGAGCGTAATGGAGCAGACGCGGCAAATCGGGGTGCGCCGCGCCGTGGGTGCCCGGCGGGCGGACATCCTCGCCCAGTTCCTCACCGAAACGCTGCTGCAGGTGGTGGGCGGCCAGGCGCTTGGCCTGGGTATCGGCATCGCGGGAGTCTGGTTCCTGTGCCTTAAGGCCGAGTGGTACTTCATCATCTCCTGGGAGACCATCCTCACCGCTGTCGGCTTCAGCCTGCTGGTGGGCATCCTCTTCGGCCTGCTTCCGGCCTACCGCGCGGCAACGTTAGACCCGGTGGACTGCCTGCGGTATGAGTGATTGCCGCGGCGGGAAACAAGTCAAGGCCTCTTCGGTTACAGGGATTCACCTGCGCGGAAAGTGGACTAGATTCTCTACGGCTGAAACCAGCCCCTGTATCCCAGTTGTGGAGGAACACCATGGGTAGGTGCGGTTCCAGGAAGAAGACGGCCAAGACCGGCTGCGGCTCCAAAACCAAGAAGACTGCAACCAAGAAGAAGTAGCAACGCACCGGCTGACAATTCGCTCACGAGACGCCCCGCCGGGCTGGCGGGGCGCTGTGCATACGGCGGTTCCCACGCCATTGCCGGCCGGAGCCTACCCGCGAGACTGATATAATGGGCGCCGGAATGGAGCACCCGTTTGACATCGGGCGTCTGGCTGAGCTGGAGGAACTGACCCTTGCTCCTTACGCTGTGCACTCGCGCGATTGCACCGGCCGCGAGCACGACGAGCCGGAAGACCCCGCGCGCACTCCCTTCCAGCGCGACTGGCACCGCATCACCCACTGCCGCGCCTTCCGCAAGCTGGAGTTCAAGACGCAGGTATTCGTCCACGGGGAGGGCGGCGAGCACGGCGATGTCGTCCGCAACCGCCTGACCCATACGCTTGAATGCACCCAGATAGCCACCAGCCTCGCCCGTTCGCTGGGGCTGAATGAAGACCTGGCCAACGCGGTTGCGCTGGCGCACGACCTGGGACACACGCCCTTCGGCCACTCCGGCGAGCTGGAGCTGAAGGAGCTGGTTCCGTCGTTCAATCACAACGTCCACTCGTTGCGCATTGTGCGGGAGCTGGAGATGCGCTATCCCGGCTTCCCCGGCCTGAACCTCACGCGTGACACCCTGGAAGGTATTGAGAAGCACGAGACCGAGTACGACCTGGTAGGCAGCCACGAGTTCAACCCCGGCCTGATGCCCCCGCTGGAGGCGCAGGTCGCCAGCGTGGCCGACACTATCGCCTTCAAAGCCCACGACGTGGAGGATTCGCTGGTGTCCGGCGTGCTCCGCCTGGAGGACTTTGATGCGGCGGGGCTGCGGCTGTGGCAGGAGGCTTTTGAGCCGCTGCGGGAAGTGGGCAACAGCCAGGTTCAACTGGCGCAGCTTTCCCACCTGATGATATCCGATGTGCGCACCGAGACTGTGAAGAGGCTGAGGCAGGCCGGCGTGCAGTCGCTGCAACAGGTGCGTGATTTCAAGGGCAACCTGGTGGGATTCTCAGCCGCGTTAGCACGGGACATTGACGCGCTGGGGGATTTCCTTTTCTCAAGTTTCTACAAGAACTGGCGTATAGAAAGGATGACCAATAAGGGTAGAATGATAGTGCGGCGGCTCTACGAAGCCTACCGGGAGAATCCCGGCATTCTTCCGCCGGAGGCCGCCGAGCATTACCAGTCCGCTGGCAGCGCAGAAGCAGCCGATGGCGTGCTGGCGGACTACCTCGCGGGGATGACCGACCGGTTCGCCACCGAGGAGTACCTGCGGCTGTTTGAAGTCGGACACCACGTCTGATGGAGATTCTATGAAGCGCGACCTGATTACGGTCAACGACCTGACGGTCCCGGAGATGCTCGCGCTCTTTGAGTCAGCGCGGGAATACGAGCTGATGCTGCCGGCCGAGCGGCGTCAGCTTTGCAGGTTGCGCGCGGGGCGGCACTGCCTGCTGATGTTCTACGAGCCCTCCACCCGCACCCGCATCTCCTTCCAGATGGCGGCGCACGCCTTCGGGATGTCCACCTGCGTGGCGGACGCGGCGGGCACCTCGGTGGTCAAAGGCGAATCCCTGACAGACAC
>CAZXPM010000237.1:0-2220 GCA_964643155.1 uncultured Planctomycetales bacterium
AGGCGCGCCTGATGCTCTCCGAGACCATCAAGTCCATCGTGTCCATGCGCCTGCTGCCCATGGTCGGCGGCGGCCGGGTGCCCGCGCTGGAGATTATGAAGACCACCGGCCGCATCCGCGAGTTCATTGAGGACGCGGAGAAGACCGACATGGTGAAGAACGCCATTGAGGAAGGCAACGCCGAAGGCATGATCACCTTTGACCAGTACCTGCTGGGCATGTACCGGCGCGGCCTCATCACCTACGATACCGCCATCAACGCCGCCAGCAGCCCGCACGACTTCAAGCTGCTGGAGCAGAAAGACACCGACTTCAGCGAGCGCATCATGCGCCGGGTGGAGCAGTACGAGGCGGCCCGCACCCGCAAAGGCGAGATGGGCGACGGGATTTAGCGGCAGCCAGCCTCCGGCCCGGGCAGCGTGATGCTATGGCGGGGCGTGCCCGCCGCGCCATCCCGCGCTAACCCTACTCCACCAGCGGCAGCAGCTCCAGTGGCGCGTGGATGACCGCGTCGGCGCCGTCCGCATCCTCTTCTGTGCCAAAGCCGTAAGCGCAGAAGACGCAGGCCGCGCCGTTGGCCTTGCCCGCGGCGATGTCCGCGGCCTTGTCCCCCACCGCCACCAGCGGCACCCCGTTCAGCCCCAGCGCGTTGAGCGCGTGTGCCATCATCGCCGCCTTGTCGGAAAGCCCGTGCAGCCCGACGTGATACATCGCGTCAAACAGCTCAGGGTAGCCGAAGGCCTCGGCGGTGGCCGCCAGGTACTCCGGCCCGGCGTGGGTGACGAGCACCAGCTTCTTGCCCCGGGCGCGCAGCTCCGTGAGCATCTCCCGCGCACCCTCAAAGAGCCTGCCGGTGGCGCGGATGGCGGCCACTTCGTGGCGCAGGCAGTCCTCGCGCAGATCCGGCGCCAGGTGGCGCACTTCCTCCGGCAGCACCGCGGGGAAGAAGACGGTGCTGGGCGTGCCGGTCAGCTCCTTGATGCGCTCAACCGTCGGCACAGGGAGGTTGAGCCCGTGGCGAGCGTTGAACTCGCGGAAGCCTTCCTGCACCGCCGTAAGCACGCCGGTGGACGAATCAAACACCGTCCCGTCGTTGTCAAAAAAGATGATGTCCGCGGGAAACCTGCCGCGGACGCCGGAAATAGGTTCGGCCTTGCGTGTGCGTTCGCTCATTCGGCGCAGTAGCATAGCATAGTGTCCTGCAGGCTTGCCCGCGCACCTTCGGCACACTGTTATGTCTGCAGGGCCGAGTCTCCGCGCCCCGCCTCCCTATCCAGAATCCTGAATCTCCCCGATTTGACCAAGGCAATGCTGTTATAGTCGGTCGCGTCCGTGAACTGGAACTGCCAGATTGAATAAACCCTCTCGTTTTGTGATTTCTCAAAGAAGAGCGTTACTACTTTCTTCTTGGTGTGAGCCTGCCACTGTCTGAAGGGGTAGTAGAGCTGGCGGATGATGACGTTAGCGGTGCCCGATCTCTTCGCCTCAACCAATACTACCTGTCCTTCACCCTCATACCCCGCGTCAACTTCAGTCTGCACTCCGGAAACCGCGATCAACTGACTGCCTACTCTAAACTCAAAGCCCGGCGTGTACTTCCTTCCTCGTATTGTAAGCACGAGCGTGGGATCGTTCATGAATGTGCGAATCAGACTTGTGGCATAGGCGTAATCGAGGTGCTGCATCTCCGAATCCCCAACCTTCGCCGTATCCAATTGGAAGTGGAGCTTTGAAGAGTAGACTCGAATCTCTTCCTTGGTTTGGGGGATGTCAACATAACCCTCACCCTTAATAATCGCGTAGTGCCCGTTCCTTACAGGAAGTAAGAACAGTCCGTGCTTCTGGAAAATCTCAGGCCTGTCTTCTCTGCTATCCTGTTTGCAGAGGATGCGAACTTCCTTTTCACCCGTGTGTGTGAAGTCCTGGCAGGCTCTCTTTATTTGCTCTGCTGACAGCCGGAAGGGTGACTCCTCAAAGTCGTGCTTGAGGATGTCGTAGTCGTCAAAGATCTTCTGCCAGGAATTGCTGTTGGCCATTGTCCTAGTTAGGGTTCCTCATTGGGGCTGTGCGTGAGTCGAGCAGCCTGCGGCGTGAAATGCGTTACAACTTAAGGTGCTGCACGTTTGCGAATGTCCTCCAGTTCCTTCATAAACTCCGCGACGGCCCCGGATTCGTCGAATTGAATCGGAACCTGCCCCCGCGAGGGCTGGGGTCGTCGCC
>CAZXPM010000238.1:0-2218 GCA_964643155.1 uncultured Planctomycetales bacterium
CGATTAGTCCACTCGGTAATGAACACTATGCTTTGCTCTTACTGATGCTGATGGGGATCCTGTCGATGTTTTCCATTGGTAGTTTCTCCGCTGCGATCGTCGGTGGTGCTGCCGGTGCGCCACCGCCTGAAGGGCCTGGCCGACTCCAAGCTGCTTCCGGCGAAGGAGCGTGAACGCCTGGCGGAGCAGATAAGGCAACGCGCCGAAGCCTGGGCGGTGGCGGAGGCCAGCCCGGAGGAGATATGCGGTCTGAACATCCTGCAGGCGTCGTTGCTGGCGATGCGCCGCGCCTTTGACGCCCTGGAGTTGCAGCCAGGCGTCTCGCTCCGCATCTTGGTGGACGGACGGTACTACCCTCGTGGCCTGCCGGCCGGGAAAGCGGTGGTTGACGCGGACGCGAGCGTGCCGGCGGTGTCCGCGGCCAGCATCCTGGCCAAAGTCCACCGGGACGAGTTGATGAGGTGCCTGGAAAGCGAGTATCCGCTGTTTGCCTTCGGGCGGCACAAAGGTTACCCCACGCCGCAGCACTTGCAGGAGCTGGCGCGGCACGGGCCCCTGCCGGTTCACCGGCGGACTTTCGCGCCGGTTATGGAGTTGCTGCAAACGGAGCTGGAGCTGTGACGACGTCATCCGTCTTCCGCGACGAAGTGAAGCTCACGGCAGTCGCCGGCAGCGGTGGAGACGGCGCGGTTCACTTCGCGCGGTTCAAGTACAAACCTAAAGGCGGTCCCGACGGCGGCGACGGCGGGCGCGGCGGCGACGTGCTGCTGGTGGGCGATGAGAGCCTGGAAGGCCTGGAGCATCTGGCGCCGAAGCCTGTGTGGAAGGCCAGCCCCGGTGGCGTGGGGCAGGGCAACACCAAGTCAGGTGCCGGTGGCAGGGACCTGCTGCTCAAAGTGCCGCCGGGGACCATCGCTTATGATGCCGCCAGTGGTTTCCAGCTGGCGGAAATCACCGCACACGGGCAGAAAGTGACCATCGCCGCCGGTGGGCGTGGCGGCCGGGGGAACGCACGCTTTGCCACTCCCAGCAACAAAGCGCCGCGCACGGCCGAGCCTGGTGAAGAGGGCCAGAGGCGTGCACTGGCACTGGTTTACCGCTGCCATGCGCCGGTTGCGGTGCTGGGCGACCCGGAAAGTCCCTGGTCGCTGCTCAAGGGACTCATTGGCGGCGAAGTCAGACGCCCCTTCCGCTTCCACCAGCGGCCGCGCCTTGTGGTCGGGGAGTTCGCCTTCCACCGGGTGGCGGCAGCCTTTCTGCCGCTGACTCTGCGCAAAGGCGTCCGTTTCCAGTATCTCGCGCATCTCTACTACGCCCGCTGCGCCATCATCAACGCGGTAGGCATGGAGCAGGAGGAGCTGTTTGACGAGATCTACCCTGCCTTCGTCCGCGGGTTGATGGAGGTCAAGGCCCCCTCGCTGGAAGAAATAGTGCTGCTGGCGCGGGAGGACCCGGGTTTGCCCTACAAGCTGGTGGTCACCGGCGCCACGATACGTGTTCGGGCGCTCACGGTTCCGTCTGAAGTGCAGGACTTCGGCGCGTTCTGGCCCTGGGTGGAAAGCAACCTGCGCGGCTGCTTCGTCCCGGAATAGCGCCCGTGCTCAGGCGGCGCCTTCGCCGCTTTCGCTGTGGCGCAAGTCCTCCTGCGGGTCGCGCGCGGTGGACGCGGTCGCGGTCATCAGCGCCCCGTGCCCGTAAAGCCCGCGGATGCGGTCAACCGCGCCGTAGAGGTTCTGCTGGCGGATGCGGCGTTCCCACTCAAACAGTGGAAGCTGGTGCAGGTCGCGCACGAGCATCGCCAGCCTGATGCCGATGAGCCGCACGCCCACCCGCCGGGTGAAGGTCTCCTCCAGCAGTTCGCACCCCACGCGGTAGATATCCTCATCGGCGAAGACGGCAGGCACCACCCGCTGGTGGGTGTGGGTCTCAAAATCGTGGTAGCGCAGCTTGAGGATGATACGCCGGGCGGTGAAGCCGCCCTCGCGGAGCCTGAAGCCCGCCTCCGCCGTCAGGTCGGCCAGTATCGCCCGGAGCTTCGCCGGATTCACCGTGTCCCTGAACGTGGACTCGTGGCCGATGGTCTTGATGGTGCGGGTTTCGCGCGCGGTGATGACTACTTCGCCCCGGCACTTGCGGTGCAGTGCGTCGCCGTGCTTGCCCAGCAGCGCCCGCAGCATCACCAGCGGCACCCGCGCGACATCGCCCAGCGTGCGCAGAC
>CAZXPM010000239.1:0-2184 GCA_964643155.1 uncultured Planctomycetales bacterium
GTGCTACACCAGGCTGAAGTATCTGAAGAAGCCCAAGAGCGCGAAAGAAGGGACGATACTGCGCACCCGGGAGACTGTGATAAGCGTGCGGCCGGACGCCTACGAGCGCGTGAAGAAAGAGGTCTTCGGCGGCGAAGCGGCCGAACCGGAGGGCTAGACTTTGTTGATGCTGTAGAAGGTCACCGGCTCGCGGCGGCCGTGCAGTTGCACGTCCTCCGACCGGGAAACGTCAAAGCCGCGCAGCTTGCGATAGACCAGCTTGTAGGTGGCTTCGGTGAGCGCAATCTTGTTGTTCTTCTCATGGCTGGCCAGCCGCGCGGCGACATTCACCACGTCGCCGATGGCCGTGTAGTTCATCATCATATTCTCCACGCCCACGTTGCCGAAGACCACCGTGCCCGAGTTCAGGCCGATGCCCAGGTAGAACTCCTCCTCACGCTGGCGGTAGCGCTGGGCATTGTAGGCGTGCAGGAAGTGCATTATTTCCACCGACGCCTCCAGGGCGTTGCCCGCATCCTTGCGCGCAGTGCCGGCTCCCTTGAACACCGCCATCAGGCCGTCGCCGATGAACTTGTCCACGTTGCCGTCGTTGCGGGTGATGATGCGCGTTATCTCCTCAAACACCTCGTTGATGGTACTGAGCACCACCCCCGGGTCGCGCACCTCGGCGAAGAAAGTGTAATGCCTGAGATCCAGGAAGAGGATGGTCACGTCCTCGGCGTAACCCTTCTGCACCTCCTCCATCTCGCCGCGCAGAGTGCGCGCCACCAGCTCCGCCGGCAGGAAATACCAGATCTTCTGGACGTCCAGGAACTTGTGGTAGTAGAAGTCCAGCTCGTCAATCAAGTGCCGGAGCTGGAGGATGTTGGTGGAGGACATGCGCTCGGTGGCGGTCTTGAAGATGTGGAAGAAGACGTTCTTGTGGCGCTGGATGAAGTCCTGGAAAGCCCCTTCGGCAATGGACAACAGCACCACGTCCTCGCGGGCGCGCACGGTCGCCGTGGCGGGGCACTTCAGCACCAAGCCGATTTCACCGAAGTAGTCGCCGGGCCCGAGGGTGTTGATGCGCACCATCCGGTTGCCAATCTGCTTGAACACGTCCACCAGCCCGCGCTCCAGAAAGAACACGCGGTGGGTGAACTTGCCTTCGTGGATGATGTAGTCGCCGACGGCGGGCTCGGTGATCTCCAGGTGCTTGGTGAAGCCGGCGAGGTCCTCGTCCGACACGTCTTCAAAGAGGTCGAACTGCTTGATGCGCTTGATGTCCTTGAGTTTGGGCGCCATATCCCCGTCAGCGCAGTATTATACGCCGCCTGGGCGATGGGCGCAAAGCGGAGTGTTTTGCCGCTTCATTGCTCCGTGCTGAAGGCAGCGCGACTCGTGAACGATTCGAGAAATATTCATTGTGAGCATTATGACAGTCGTATCTATCCTTCGTTCACCGAGTCACAGTACAATCAAGTGTGGGCATTGTGACGTGGCTTCTATTAAATGCTGTTTTACAATCGCGCTGGTGCAGGTGGAGAGTGACACTATGGTACGCGTGTAGGAAGTGGAATTGGGGAGAGCGGTTTAGCCCCGTCCCGCAGTCAAATATCGATTGAATTGCAGATTGTGCATTGACGTAGAGGCATTGTTGCAGTATACCAAACGTGCCGGCGGACGATGCCACAAAGCTCTTCCGCCACAGGGGAGGCAACTGCGATGAAGCCAAGGGCTTATCTCCGGGTAGGACTGCTCGCCCTCGGGATGGGCGCGATGCTGTTGGCCGGCTGCGGCCACCGGCACCCATCATGCTCACCTACGCTCACATCTCCTGACACCATGGAAGAACTCCGGGAGCTTCCCTGCCCGGAAGGAGTGGACGCGGCGCTGTGGGAAGAGCTAAGAAATGCACTAAAGGTAGCATTGAACAAGGCCGCCTCTATTCCTCCTACAGGTGACACAAACCGCGTGGATGACCTCGGCATCAGCGACAACGGCGGCGGGACGTACACGCTCACCTGGCACTACCGCAACCTGGGCGATTACGGCCAGGACGGGACGGTGGGCATAGAAGACCTGACGCCGCTGGCGGTGCACTTCGGCGAAATAGTCCCCGAAGACGACCTCAACCGCAACTCGCTGCCGGCGGTCATTGACGGCAGCGGCAACGGCGTGGTGGACATCGCCGATGTCACGCCG
>CAZXPM010000240.1:0-2176 GCA_964643155.1 uncultured Planctomycetales bacterium
CCTCCATGCCTTCGCCGGTTTTGGCGCTGACGGTGAGGATGCGGGCGCGGGGGTTGAGGGCGGCGATGCCCTCGCGGGCGTAGTCCAGGTCAAAGTCGCAGGACGGCGCCAGGTCGGACTTGGTGATGAGCACGGCGTGGGCAATCAGGAAGGCCTTGCGGTACTTCTCCACCTTGTCCGCGCCCTCCGCCACCGACAGCAGCACGGCCTTGGCCGATTCGCCCAGGTCCCAGGACGCGGGGCAGATGAGGTTGCCGATGTTCTCAATGAACAGCAGCTTCACGCCGCTGAGATCCAGGCCGTCCAGCGCGGCGCGCACCAGCGGCGCGGTGAGATGGCAGGAGCCCTCGGTGTTGAGCTGGAAAGCGAGGCCGCCGGCGCGTTCCAGCCGCTCGGCGTCGCGGGTGGTGAAGGGGTCGCCCACGATGACCGCTGCGGGATGGGACGGCGCGAAGTGCGCGAAGGTCTTTTCCAGCAGTGCGGTCTTGCCGCTGCCGGGGCTGCTCATCAGGTTGACCGCGCGGATGCCCTTGCGCGCGAGTTCTTCGCGGATCTCCCGGGCGATGGCGTCGTTGCGCTCGCCCACCGCGCGCATGACTTTGACTTTGACCATAAGGTCGCCTCCAGAACGGGCGGCTACTGGGTCAGCCGCAGTTGGGTTTCGCCGCTTATCAGGCTCACGAGATACAGGCTGCGTGAGCTGGATGGGCCCACTGATACTACCACACGATCGTCGCCGGGCAGCGGGCTGTAGGCCAGCGAATGCACCGGGTCGGTGAAGTGGGTCACCTGGAAGTGCGCGCTGCCGCTGGGGTCCATCACCCAGACGTTGCGCACGCCGCTCAGGTCGGAGATGAAAGCGATGGTGGAGCCGTCGGGCGCCCAGCAGGCGGCGAACTCCTCGCTGGTGAAGTCCTCGGTGAGGTTGATGTTCACCGGCCGGTCGGAGTCGAGGAAAGCGGACTTGCTGAAGATGTCGCGGTCGGTGCCGGAATAGCTGATGTACAGCATCTGGTTGTCCAGCAGCGGGTGGAAGACCGGCTCGTCTTCCGAGCGGGTGGAGCTTTCGTCCGCCGGACGGCTGAAGCTGCCGTCGGCGTTCATCACGTAGATGCGGTCGGCGGATGGCGAACTCTCGTGGCGCACGTAGGCGATGAGCTGGGTGAAGGTGCCGGAGAAGACGGGGGCGGTCTCGTTTTCTGGCAGCGAAGTGAGCTGCACCCTCTCGCCGGTAGCGACAGTGTAAACCGCGATGTCCCAGTTGCCCTGCTCGTTGGTCTGGTGGACGATGGCGGTGCCATCAGAGGAGAAACGAGGGTGGCGCTCGCTGAACGGGGTCTCGGTAAGGCGTGTCAGGCCGGTTCCATCCGGGCGGATGGTGAACAGGTCGTACTGGCCCCCGCTGCGGCGGGCGAAGACGATATTGCCGGTGAAGATGTTCCAGTCAGGCTCCAGGTCGTCGTGCGCCAGCACCTGTGAGCCGGTGCGGAAGTGCAGCGTAAAGGGCCCGGCGCTGTTGCCGGCGTCGTCGCGCACTTCGGCTACGGTCAGCGTGTAGTCGGTGTTGATGGCGAAGTTGCCGGAGGCCTTGACCACGAGCATGCGTCCGGAGACGGCTGTGTCGGCGACCGGGAGCGGCGGCGCAAGTTCAGCGTTAATGCCGCCCGGAGGCGCGGCGATGTAATCGGAGAAGGTGAGCTCAATGGACTGGTTGAGCGCGACGCCGGTCGCGCCTTCGGCGGGCGTGGAGGAGACCAGCACGGGCGGCTCGGTGTCGGTAGCACGGGTGGTGAAGTAGGTCCGCGCATCTTCCGCCAGCCGCGAGCCATCCAGTGCGGGGACGCCGGAAACCTCCAGCCGGTAGCGCTGCGCCGTGTCCAGTTCAAACCTCGGGGTAAGCGTGACGGTGGCGCCGTCCGCCGCGAGGGTCAGATCGCCCACAGCCGGCGCGAAGGCGAAGCTGGCGGGTGTCAGCAATGAGCCGTTGACGGGACGCGAGAACGTAAGTGTCACCGGCCCGCGCAGGCTGGCGCCAGTGGCGTTGAGCGGCGGGGCCACTCCCACCAGCTCAAACTTCAGCGGCGCAACCGTCAGCGTGAAATCGGCAGAGTAACCGCCGGCGGGAATGTCCACCGTGCGCGCGAGGAACACGCCGTCAGGTGACTGGATACTCAGA
>CAZXPM010000241.1:0-2172 GCA_964643155.1 uncultured Planctomycetales bacterium
GACCCAATTCAGTAGGTGGATCGAGGTGGCAACGGCGACGACCTCCTCCCCGGGCCCGATCCCGCTCAAGCGCGGGATCGGGCCACCCCCGTGTGCCGGGCATGTTCGACAACCAGGAGGTGTGAATCCTCTACCCAGCCGGATGGAGGCGAAGGGTGAGCGAAGCGCAAGGGCGGCATCGTGAGGTGTCGTCTGAAGGAAGCGTGGAGCGGAGCCGCGACTCGACGAACAGGAACCGGATAGAAGGCAGTGCCGGTCGGACGAGCGGGCCGATGACCGCGAAGTCCCCAATCCATCAAGGGCCGGTGCTGTAGATCCGGCGGGTGTGCGGCGAAGGCGGTCGAACTTACCCCGGGAGGTCTGTGTCGTGTCCGCTAAGGTGCGCCTGGACTGGGGTCGCCGCGAGGCGTCCTGACCGCGACACAGAAGTCAGCAGAGGGCATAGTACCTCGGACCAGAAGAGGCGCCGGACGAGGGAAGGCCCGAACGATCAGAGAGGCGAGTAGGAGCGCGTAACTCATGGGCGGAGGGCGGCAGAAAAGCCGGTATCAACCGGCCCTGTTCGCGGAGAGTAGGGGTGAAGCCCCGAGGGCCGCGGAAGAGGGGACCGAACCGTCGGTGGCGGGACGCGGAACCGAAAGCCGGGCTGAGGACGAGCAGTTGATGGATGAGGTCGTGAGCCCCGAGAACGCTCAGGCTGCACTGGAGCGGGTCAGGTGCAACCGCGGCGCGCCGGGAGTGGACGGGATGACCGTCGATGAGCTTCCCGACTGGCTGCGGTCGAACTGGCCCGCACTGGAGAAGAGCCTGCTGGACGGCAGCTACCGACCACAGCCGGTGCTTCGGGTGGAGATACCCAAGCCCTCGGGCGGGATGCGCAGACTGGGCATCCCCACCGTGGTGGATCGGTTTGTGCAGCAGATGCTGCTGCAGGTGCTGCAGCGGCGGCTGGACCCGCAGTTTTCCGAGAGCAGCTTCGGCTTTCGTCCGGGGCGGTCGGCGCATCAGGCGGTGGCCCGCGCGCAGGAGTATATCGCGGAGGGGCGCCGCTGGGTGGTGGACATCGATCTGGAGAAGTTCTTCGACCGGGTCAACCACGACGTGCTGATGGGTCGGTTGGCGAAGCGAGTGTCGGACAAGCGGGTGCTGCGCATCACTCGGGCGTTTCTCAACGCCGGGGTGATGGAGGACGGACTGGTGCGACCGGTTGACGAGGGGACGCCACAGGGCGGCCCCCTGTCGCCACTGCTGTCGAACCTGCTGCTGGACGACCTGGACCGGGAGTTGGAGCGGCGAGGCCTGAGCTTCGTTCGCTACGCCGACGACTGCAACATCTACGTGCGCAGTCGGCGTGCGGGCGAGCGGGTAATGGCCGGTGTCACGAGGTGGCTTGAGAAGAAGCTGAAGCTGCGCGTCAACCGCGAGAAGAGTGCGGTGGGGCGTCCGTGGGAGCGCAAGTTCCTGGGTTTCAGTTTCACGAACCACCGACAGCCTAAGCGGCGCATCGCGCCTCAGTCGGTGGTTCGCTTCAAGCGGAGGGTTCGGGAGTTGACGCGGCGGAACACCGGGTGGAGTCTGCAGGCGGTGGTGGCCGGGCTGTCGCGCTACCTGCGCGGCTGGCTGGGTTACTTCGGCTTCTGCCAGACGCCGAGCGTGCTGGCTGAGCTGGAGGAATGGATACGCCGGCGGCTGCGATGCCTGGTGTGGAAGCAGTGGAAGCGCGGGACAACGCGCTTCCGGGAGCTGGTACGCAGAGGCGTGGGCGCGGCGGAGGCGAGACGCACCGCCGGCAGCGCCCACGCTCTGTGGCGTATCAGCAGGACACTTGCCCTGAGCGTGGCCCTCCCGAACGCCTACTTCGCCGAGTTGGGCCTGCCACAACTGCGAGTCAAAGACGCAGCCTCAATCTGATCGAACCGCCGTGTACGGACCCGTACGCACGGTGGTGTGACAGGGACAGCCCGTGAGGGCCTACCTATGTCGATCTCTATCCAAGCGGCTGCCACAACTACCCCCACTGCACCTCCATCACCTTGCGATGGCCATCATACAAGGGGGAGGAATGGCGGCGTTGCCCAGCCGTATGGAGCGGAGGCGCTTCAGCGGCTCCGATGGTGGGGCGGACGCGTGCGCGGGGTGCGTGGGAGCGGCTGAAGCCCCTCCGCTCCAGAA
>CAZXPM010000242.1:0-2161 GCA_964643155.1 uncultured Planctomycetales bacterium
AGCCTCACTGGTGTCGGCCGGTTGCGCGGTCAGGCCAAACTGCTCGCGTACTTTGGCTTCTATCTCGGCGGCAACATCGGGGTTGCTCTCCAGGAAGAGCCTGGCTCCCTCCCTTCCCTGGCCCAGCCTGACGTCGCCGTACGAATACCATGAACCCGATTTGCTGACAAATCCGGAATCGACCCCGAGGTCGAGTATCTCACCGTTTTTGCTGATCCCTTTGCCGTAGATTATGTCAAAGGTCGCTCGCCGGAAGGGCGGCGCCACCTTGTTCTTCACCACCTTGGCCACCACGCGGTTGCCAATGATGTCGGTGCCGTCCTTCAGCGAATCACTCCGCCGCACCTCAATGCGCACGGTGGAGTAGAATTTCAGCGCGCGGCCGCCGGTAGTGGTTTCGGGGTTGCCGAAGAGCACCCCGATCTTCTCCCGGATCTGGTTGATAAACACAAAGACCACGCGCGATTTGGAAATAATCGCAGTCAGTTTGCGCAATGCCTGGCTCATCAGCCGCGCCTGCAAGCCCACATGCGAGTCGCCCATCTCGCCCTCAATCTCCGCTTTGGGAACCAGGGCGGCGACGGAGTCGACCACGATGATGTCAATGGCGCTGGAGCGCACCAGCAGCTCGGCAATGGCGAGTGCCTGCTCGCCGGTGTCAGGCTGGCTGATAAGCAGCTCGTCAATGTTAACGCCGAGATTGGCGGCGTATTCAGGGTCAATGGCGTGCTCGGCGTCAATTATGGCCGCCCGGCCGCCGGCCTTCTGCGTTTCCGCGATCATGTGCAGTGCCAGGGTGGTCTTGCCGGAAGCCTCAGGGCCGTAGACCTCAATCACCCGGCCGCGGGGAACCCCTCCCACGCCGAGCGCGATGTCCAGTCCCAGCGAGCCGGTGGAAACAACGCCGGTTGTCGGGCGCCGGGGCGCGTCCCCAAGCCTCATAATCGCGCCCTGTCCAAACTGGCGCTCAATCTGCTTGGTGGCCACGTCCAGCGCTTTCTCTTTGTCTTGAGTTTCAGCCATCTTCCCTGAAACCACAGCGAGCGTAAGGTTCTAATATCTTAGCACATCGCCACTCGCTTTGGTAGAATGTTGCACCAGGGGCGCAGGGGGCGCCCCGGGACGCTATGAAAGGGCTGCGGCTAATCTTGTGTATAGCGGTAATCGCGCTGTGCGCGCCCGGGGGCGCGCGCGCCTGGGAGCTGGAGCAGCAATGGACCAAGCCGGTGGCCCGTGGCGTCACCTTCTACCATTTCCGCTTGCGCTTTGAGCATGGTCCCGCCCACCTCTATATGCTGGAAGTGCAGCCCGACAGCGATTACGGCATCCGCCCGGTCATCGCCAACAGCCGCATCGGTTCTCTGGCGCCGGTGGAGCAACTGGCCAGGGGAGTGGGCGCAGTGGCGGCGATTAACGGCGGTTTCTTTGACACCGGCCGCACTCGCCTGCCCGTGGGACTCATCAAGATTGACTACCAGACGCTGTTTGAGCAGTTCCTGCGCCGGCCGGTTCTGGGCATTGACGCCCAGGGCGGCGTCCACTTCGCCACTTTTGAGCTTCATTCCTACCTGTTTGCGCCGGAAACAAGCACGATGCTCCCGCTCTTCGGTTACAACCGCGCACGCAAGTACGGCGAGATAGTCGCCTACACGCCGGAGTTCGGCCCCTTCACCCGCACCAACGAGTGGGGGCGGGAGTTCATCCTCAAGCGCGTTTCTCCCCAGGCCGTGCGTGGCGGCGGCAGCAACTACCTGGGCGAGAAGTACATCCTTTTGGGCGAGGAGGAGGGCAACGCAGCCATACCGCGCGACGGCATGGTGGTGAGCTTTCACAGCAACGCGCTCAGGCGCTACGGCAAGCTGCTCTCTGGCCTGTACCCCGGCGCGGAGGTGGAGGTGCTGACCGACCTGCCGCAGGGCTGGGCGTCCTATCCCCACCTGCTGGGAGGCGGCCCCATGCTCCTCAAGGACGGCGCTTACGTTCTCAACTACCGGGAGGAGAAGTTCAAGAGCTCCATGAACTCGCCCACCGCCCGCACCGCCGTGGGCAGGACCCGGGACGGCCGCACAGTGCTGGTGGTGATAGACGCCGGTGCCAGGGACTACTCGGTGGGCGCCACCTGGCACCAGCTTGCCGTGGTGGGCCGCGACTTCCTCAACCT
>CAZXPM010000243.1:0-1422 GCA_964643155.1 uncultured Planctomycetales bacterium
CCTCAACCACCGTCCCCGGCTGCATGCACAGATGCAGCGCCCGGTTTATCCGCATCAGGGTCACGGGGAGATTCTAGCGGCTGCGCCGCTGTCCCGCTACCACCGCTCCGGAGCCATTGACGCGCTGCAGGTTTTGCGCTAGTTGATAGCAATGGGGGCTCCTGAAACTGGCGGTTACGAAGAACGAGGCTTGCTTCCGTTGGATTCCACTGCCGGGCTGGAAACCGTAGTGTATTTCACGACTGACGGCCGGCTCATCGGTATTGGCCTGCTGCGGCTGAAACCGCTAACCTGCCTGCCTGACCCGACACCCACTCCGGCGCTGCGGGCGCTGCATCTGTGCATGCAGCCGGGGACGGTGGTTGAGGCCAGCGGCGCGTGGAACCACTTACGCGTCGTCCACGGCGGAGAGACCGTCTGGCAGATCAGCCTCGCACGCGAGCTGTCGCCCTTCCGGCGGCGGGTTTATGAGCAGCTTCTCGCTATAGGGGCAGGTGAGACCATCAGTTACGGTGGGCTGGCGAAGCTGGCGCGCACGGCCCCGCGGGCGGTAGGGCAAGCCATGGCGCGCAATTTTCTTCCCGTTCTGATTCCGTGCCACCGGGTTATCGCGGCTGACGGCAGCCTGGGCGGTTTTGGGTCACGCGAGGGCGTGCGCATCAAGGAGTGGATGCTGCGTTGCGAGCGGGAATCTCGGTTTTGACCATGCTTATTGCCCAGTTTTGGCGGGAAATAGGCTAGAATCTGGCAGTCAAATGGCCTTCATCGGGGCACAAGTACGAATGGGGCGTGGGGGGCGGTTCATCGCGGAGATAGCGATCGTGAAGATCGCGATCCTCGTGATGGTCGTGCTGCTCACCTATATGCTGCCCCAGCGGGTGGCCGGTGTCTTCCCGGCAGAACGCCAGATTATTTTTGTGGTCTACCTTCTGGCGAACGCCCTGGGGGTCTGGCGCTACTTCGCCGGCGCAGAGCACCGGGAACTCACGCTCCGGGTGCTCTTTTTCCTGGACATCGGCTTCATCATCTATCTCTCCAAGTACTTGGCGTTGGACCGCGGCGTTCTGCTGATGGTCCTTGCCGGCCTGGTGGTGTATGAAACGCTGGTGGTAGGGCGGCTGTTTGGCTTCATCGCGCTCGTTTGCTCCATCGTCTATTTCATCGGTTTCAGCCGCATGGGGCCGGTGAGCGCCAGTATGATTGGCAAGACGCTCGCTGGCTACGAGATTCCGGTGGCCATCGTCTCGCTTGCGATAATCTACATCTTCGTTTTCCTGGTGGCGCGCAACTTCCAGGAGATGATCACCGAGAGCGAATACCTGGCTCAGGAGCTGGCCGACGCCACCATCGCCAGCGAACTGGCGAAGGACGAAGTGGTGCGCCGGAACCAGCAGCTTTCCACTCTGCTCCAGATTTCAGAAA
>CAZXPM010000243.1:1432-2127 GCA_964643155.1 uncultured Planctomycetales bacterium
CGCTGGAGATTGACCGGCTGTTCAAGAACTTTGAGCAGGCCATCGGCAACTCCGTGCCCTTTGACAACTTCAGCTTGCTGGTTTACGACGCTGAAGTCAGAGCTTTTCGCGTGCTGGTGAGCCGCCATGAGTACCGCGAGCTGTCCGAAGCCGCCGTGTTTCCCATTGACAAGGGTGTGGCGGGGCACGTCTACAACCGGGGGATATCTTACCTCGTGCGCGACATGGCGGCGGATCCGTTCGCCAGCGAGTTGCTTGACGGTGCGGGCAACATACGCTCTCTCATCTGCGTGCCGCTTCACTATCAGGACGACTTGCTTGGTGTGCTTTGCCTGGAGAGTGAGAGTCCCAATGCGTTCAGGCAGGAGCAACTGCGCTTCGTGGAGAGCATCTCGCCGCTGGTGGCAATAGCGGTGAACAATGTCGTTAGCTTCCAGATAATCAAGACCGCCTCCTCCCGTGACAAACTCACCAGCCTTTACAACTACTTCGCTTTCACGCAGCGTTTCTGCGAGATGCTGGAAACCACGCACCGGCGCGGCCGCCCGCTTTCGCTTCTACTCATAGACCTGGATGACTTCAAGCAGGTCAACGACACCTACGGCCACCTCGCGGGCAACACCGTCCTCAGCCAGATGGGCGAGCTCTTCACCTCCTTCTTCCGCCGCAGCGACCTGGTGGCCCGGTATGGCGGC
>CAZXPM010000244.1:0-2122 GCA_964643155.1 uncultured Planctomycetales bacterium
TCCTTCAGCTCCTCCCGCAGCGCCGCATCCACGCCGTCCGGGCACGCGAGCGCGTCCAGCTCAGCAAGCGTCTGCTGCGAGGGGGGATTGCCGGAGAGCTGTTGAATCGGAAGTCCTGCGCTGCGGTGCCCGCATGACCCCAGCATGAGCGCGGCTACTATGGACACAACTGGCAGAAATCGCTTCACAACGCCCCTCCAGCGTGAAACTACAGAATAGTATACCCCGGTCACCTGTGGCGGCCAAGGCCTGTTCAATGCCTTTTTGCGATTCTTCCCGCTGCATTCTGCTGTTCCTTCGGTAAGCCCGCCGCCTGCGAGCGTCCTGTCGCAGGCCTGTATGCAAACGCCTTCCCGAAGAGCTTGTAAATCGGGGCACTATCTCCTATGATATTCGGGCAATCCCACCGGAAGGAGTTAATCCCGATGACGCATAGAGTTACCCTTATCCCCGGAGACGGCACCGGCTATGAGATATCCGAGGCCGCGAAGCACGTGATTGACGCGCTGGAAGTCGGCATTGAGTGGGTTACCCACAACGCCGGCCTGGACGTGATAGAGGAGTACGGCACACCGCTGCCTGACCATGTGGTTGATTCCATCAGGGACACGAAGGTCGCCCTGAAAGGCCCTATCACCACCCCGGTGGGCCACGGCTTCCGCAGCGTGAATGTGCAGTTGCGCAAGACGCTGGACCTTTACGCCTGCCTGCGCCCCTGCAAGTACTATCCGGGCGTGCGCAGCCGCTACGAGAACGTGGACGTCATTATCGTCCGCGAGAACACCGAGGACCTGTACGCCGGTGTGGAGTTTGAACAGGGCAAGCCGGAGACCGCCGATCTCATCAAGTTCGTTGAAGAGAAGGGCGCGGGCAAGATACGCCCGGATTCCGGCGTGTCGCTCAAACCCATCTCCATCACCGGCACTCGCCGCATCGTGCAGTGGGCCTTTGATTACGCCCGCAAGTACAACCGCCGCAAGGTGACCATCGTCCACAAGGCCAACATCATGAAGTACTCCGACGGCCTGTGGCTGAAGGTGGGCCGCCAGGTCGCCGAGGAAAACGGCGTGAAGGTCATCCACAAGGCCGAAGGCTGGGTGGTGTACGAGGGCGGCGACATTGAGTTTGAGGATCGCATCGTGGACAACATGGCGATGCAGTTCGTGCAGACGCCGGAGCTGTACGACGTGGTGGTGCTCCAGAACCTCTACGGCGACATCATGAGCGACCTGGTGGGCGGGCTGGTGGGCGGCCTGGGCGTGGCGCCCGGCGCCAACATCGGCGACACCTACGCGGTGTTTGAAGCCACTCACGGCAGCGCGCCCAAGTACAAGGGGCTGGACAAGGTCAATCCCACGGCGATGATACTGAGCGGAATGTTGATGCTGCGCCACCTGGGAGAGATGAAGGCGGCCGACATCCTGGAGGAATCCGTTGCGGCAGTCATCAAGGAGGGCAAGTACACCACCTACGACATGCGCGCGGACAAGAGCGACCCCACGGCGGCCAAGATGAGCGAATACGCCGCGGCCATCGTGCGCGAAATTGAAAAGCGCAAGGGGTAGTTGGCAGCAGGCAATACGCTGATTGTCAAAGCGGCTCGGGCATAGCATAATCAAAGCCGTAATAAGAGGCCGCCCGGAGGGCGGGCGCATAGCCAAGCTCCCGGCGCGGCAGGGGGCCGCAATGAGGACAGGGAATTGTTTCCGAGTCGCGCTAGTGGCGCTAGCCTCCTTCGCGCTCGCGATCGCCGTGAGCACCTGCGGTGGGCGGAAACAGCCATCAGTCGTCAGCCTTCAGTCGTCCGACCGGAGCGGCGGTCTCCCGGCCGCCGATTCCACCACCACCGGGAGCGGCGGATTTCACACTGCCGATTCCACCACCACCAGGAGCGGCGGATTTCAATCCGCCGATTCGGCGCTCGCCGAACTGGACGCGCTGCCGTGCCCGGACGGCGTGGATAGCGCGCTGTGGGAGGAGTTGAAGGAGGCGCTGGAGGAGGCGCTGCGCTCCCTGCCGGAGCCGCGGCTTTCCAGTCGCGATGCGGGCGCGAAGGAACCGCGGTTAGAAAACCGCGACTCCTTTTCCTGTATGGCACGCTCCGCCAGCACCGCGCCCACCG
>CAZXPM010000245.1:0-1019 GCA_964643155.1 uncultured Planctomycetales bacterium
GCGGCGACCCCACCGGCTATGTGGTGGAGCTGGAGGACGGCTTCCGCTTCTACCACAGCGGCGACACCTGGGTGATGGCGGACATGGAGTTCATCGGCCGGTTGTTCCGGCCCGAGGTCGCCTTCCTGCCCATCGGCGGCCACTTCACCATGGATCCGGCGGCGGCAGCGCTGGCGGCGAAGCTGGTTAGCGCGAAGCGCGTGTTCCCGCTGCACTTCGGCACTTTCCCCGTTCTCACGGGCGAGCCCGCCGAGCTGGCGAAGGAGCTGGAGGGCACCGGCATCACCGTCCTCCCCGCCGAAATCGGCAAGCCCTTCGTATTGCCGTAGCACCCTGGACGCGCCTATGGGCGAAAGCGCAATCCTGCACGTGAATGTCGGCGGCGGCCGGGTGGACCGCCGCTACCGGCTCACGCTCGGCGGCCGGGAGTTTGAAGTCCACCAGGTCGGCCTCAAGCGCGACCTGCGCCAGCTTGAGCGCATGCTGGCGGAGGCGCCGGAGCAGCGCGTGGCCATTTCCGGCGTCACCCTCAACTACCGCTTCAACGGCGTGGATTACCAGCACCGCGGCCTGGCGCGGCGGCTGAAGCCCCTGTTGCGCGGCCGCGAGTACAGCGACGGCGCGGCGGTCAAGCGCACCCTGGAGCGCTACCTGGTGGACCGGGCCATCGCCAGGCTCGCCGTGAACTTCCGCGACAAGCGGATTCTCGTGTTCTCGGCGGTTTCGCGCTATGACGCCGCGGAGGTGCTGGCGGCGCAGTCCCGGCGCATTGTCTTCGGCGACCTGCTCTACGGCTTCCGGCTGGGCGTGCCGCTCACTTCGGTGGCGGCGCTGAAGAAAGCCGCCCCCGCGGTGCTGCGGGCGGTGGTCAGCACCCCGGCTTGGTGGTTCAGCCCCGGCGCGCGCCCCTTCGGGCGGAGGATGCCCCGCTTCCGCTGGTATTTCCACTGGGCGGAGGTCATCTTCGGCGGCATGTCCTACTTCCGCCGCTACTCCCCGCCGGCGTTGCCGGGCAAGAT
>CAZXPM010000245.1:1029-2122 GCA_964643155.1 uncultured Planctomycetales bacterium
AGGGCTGCTGCCGCTGATGGACGGGCGGCGGGTGAGCACCAGCGTGCTGGAGTTGATGCTGCGCGAGGTGCTGCGGGATGAAATCGCCGCCGCGGAAGGCGACCTGGACACGGCCATCCTCAACCACTTCGTCCGCGAGGAGCTGGAGCCGGAGATAATTGACTTTGAACGCGAGCCGGATGTAGACCCCGGACTGATTGAGCAGGCGGTGGATCTGCCGCTGCCGGCGCCGGTGCGCGAGCCGGCGCGGGCGGCCCCGGCGGGCGACGACGAGGGCCGCTTCGCCTTCGTTATCCACCCGCTGGTGTACGACCACCTGAAGAAAAACCCCGCGCTCAGGTTCCTTGACCGGTTCCTGCCCCAGTTCTGGGTGGAGCGCATCGCCGCGCAGATCCCGCCCTACATTTGCGCGCGGGTGGAGAACATCGTCTCCGCCACCGGCGCCCGGGCCACCGGCTACATCTACGGCCTGCCCCTGACCAGCCGTGGCCTGCTCAACTCCCCGCCGGAGCGCGTCTACCGCCGCCTCAACCGCATCACCCGCCATGCCGCGCGCATCGGCGTGGGCATCGTGGGGCTGGGCGCATTCACCTCCGTCGTGGGCGACGCCGGCCTCACCGTCTCCCGCCGCAGCCCCATCGGGGTGACCACCGGCAACTCCTTCACCGTTGCGGTGACCATCCGCACGCTGGCGCGCGCGGCGGAGCTGATGGGGATTGACCCGAAGAACTGCGAGGCCTGCGTGGTGGGCGCCAGCGGCAGCATCGGCAGTGTCCTCAGCCACCTGCTTGCCAGCGAAGTTCCCGCGCTGACGCTGGTGTCGCCCCGGCCGGAGCGGCTGCTCGCGCTGTCCCACAGCATCCGCGAGCGCTTCCCCCGGGTGGAGCTGCGGGTCGCCCGCCGCGCCAGCGAGGCCATCGGCACAGCCGATATCATCATCACCACCACCAGCGCGGTGGAGCCGGTAGTGCGCATGGAATGGGTCAAACCCGGCGCGGTCATCTGCGATGTAGCGCGCCCGCCGGACATCAGTCCCGACGCGGCGGCCCAGCGGCCGGACGTGCTGGTGATTGAATCGGGTGAGGTGCAGCTC
>CAZXPM010000246.1:0-2115 GCA_964643155.1 uncultured Planctomycetales bacterium
CCCCTGCAACCGAAGCGAACAGGTACGCACTCTGCGAATTGCCGCCGACGGCGGAAGCGATCCACCACGATGGAATCAACCCCTCATGCTCAGGCCGCCCCAGCAGCGCGCCCGCCACCAGCACGCCGATGAGCAGCAGCGGCATAATCTGCTTGGCGAAACCCCAACTGGCACCGAACCATGCCGCCGGCTCGCCGCTGCTTGAGCTCGTTATGAGCGAAAGACCGATGATAGCCGCGCCGAAAGCCACCAGCGGGTGGCGCGGAAACACCGCCGCTAACACCGCGACTGCGCCAGCCACCGCGACGACCTTCCACCACTCCAGTTTCAGCCAGGCCACCAGCACCACTCCGAGCAGCAGACCCGCCGCGCCCGTGAGCCACCACTTGTAGGTGTAGAGCAAATCCCAGGCACCAGTTCCGCCGGAGCTGCCCCAGTTGGCGAACACGAGGATTGCCACCAAGAGCGCGAAATACACTGCGTTCTGCCACAGCGGCCGCGTCTCTTCCTCTTCCAGCATCGCTGGCTGCGCGCTGCTGCGCTTCAGCTCGGAGCGGCGGAAAAGGAAGTGCATCAGCAGGCCGATGGCCAGGCTGAACACCACCGCGCCCACCGCCCGCGCCACTCCCAGCTCCATCCCCAGCACCCGCGCCGTGAGAATCACCGCCAGCACGTTGATGGCCGGGCCGGAATACAGGAATGTCGTTGCCGGGCCGATACCCGCGCCCATGGTGTAGATACCGGCGAACAGCGGCAGCACCGTGCAGCTACACACTGCGAGTATTGCGCCGGAGACCGACGCCACCCCGTAAGCCAGCGGCTTGTTCGCCTTCGGCCCGAAGTACTTAATGACCGCCGCCTGGCTGATGAATACCGAGATGGCCCCGGCGATGAAGAACGCGGGCACCAGGCAGGTGACCACGTGCAGCCGCGCGTAGTCCTGCGCGAGCCACAGCGCCTCCATCGCGAAGTTGTCCGCGCGGATGAGAGGCAGCGGCGCGTAATAGAACGCCAGGAACACCGCCAGCATGAGCGCGAGCGGCTTCAGTTCGGCTCTCCATTCAAAGCTCACTGGCGGCTCCCGCCGGTGGCGATTGCCATCTGCTCGCGCGCAGCCTCGGCCAGCGATCGGTCCACGCACTCCATGAAGCCGGCAACGCAGCACATGCGCAGCCGGTAGAACACCTGCACCCCGCGCTTCTCGGATTGCACGACACCAGCATGCTCCAGCGCCGCCAGGTGCCTTGACACTGTGGACACGTCCGCGCCCACCAGCTCCGTCAGTTTGCAGACGCAGTGCTCGCCTCCGTGCAGCGTCTCCACGATGAACAGCCTCGTGGGATGCCCCAGCGCCTTGAACACCTTCGCACGCGCCTCCATCAACGCCCGCTTGCGCCCGTCCAGCCGCCCGCTGTTTGGTCGTTGCATATTTGGCATAATAGCCAACCTTTGGAGGACTGTCAACCTATTTCCTGCGGGCGGTCCGACTGGAGCACTGCCGCGGTTGGAGTTCCGCTCTATGAGGCCGGTCTGCGCTCGCCAACGAGCGCAAGCTGAAACCCTGGGTTGTCAGCCAGCCAAGTACTAACGCATGCCCCACACGTTCGCAACCTGCAACAACGCAGCGGTGCGCCAGGTTTGTCTGCCACACAAACCCTGCGCCCCGAAACACCTAGATTCCCTGAATAACGGGTATAATTAAGTGGAGCCGAAGGGGGTAGAAAAGGAGGTTGAGTTAGATGAAAAGCAGTAAGCGGAGCGCCTCCAGGCGCCCCAATATGAAGGTGACACTGCACCGCGGCAGACCCTTCCTCTCTATCTGCTGCAGTGGCTGTGACGCCATTGAAGTCCGACCCTGCGAGACCATCGCTCCCGGCGTTTCGGTCAGATGCTCGCGCTGCGGCAGCCGCATTTACATCGACCAGCTGCTTTTCGCGCAGATCAGGCGCAAGGTTCAGGCTGAAATCCTCAGAGTCCGGTGGCAGACTGACTGCGAGCAGTACCCGCGGCTATGGGTACCGTGAAACGGCAAGCGGCCCTGCGGGCTCCTCACCCCCGGCCCGCAGGGCACAGCCCTCTTAAGGCACCTCTATTTTACACGGGTTCACTCATGGG
>CAZXPM010000247.1:0-2099 GCA_964643155.1 uncultured Planctomycetales bacterium
AGGTGCGGGTAGGCGAAGATGCGCTGCGCCACCGGCAGCGGCATGAAGACGCGGTTGTCCAGGTCCTCCATGTAGATGTGGCCCTTCTCCTTGAAGGTCCCCACCACCTTGAACTTCCTGCCCTTGATGACGACTTCGCTGCCCACTGCCCCGCCCCCGGGGAAGAGCTTGTGGGCTACGGTGTAACCCAGCACCACTGCTTGAGCTTCATCCCGTAACTCCTGTCTGCTGAACAACCTGCCCTCGGCGATTTCATACGGCCGGATCTGCACAAACGCGGGCGTGCAGCCGACGATGGTGGTGAAGGAGCGTTCGCTTTCATGCGCCACGAAGCCGGCGAGAATCACGAGGGGGGCTGCCACCTCCACATAGGGCCGGTCTTTGATGAGGTCATAGTACTCAACCGGCAGGGCGCTGCTGGCGGTGGCGGACTGCTCAAAGGGGCTGGCATCCAGATCGAAGTAAGGAGTCACGAAGACCACGTTGGCGCCAAGCTCGTCCAGCATCCGCACCGCCTGCGCCCGGGCAATCTCCGAAATGGAGATGAGCGCCACGATGTTGGCCACCGCGATGGCGATTCCAACCACGGTCAGGAAAGTTGTGAACTTACGGGTGGCGAGCCGTCGCAGTGAATGTAAGATCAGCGCGCCCAGCACGGACAGATTATATCCGACCTGCCGCCGTTGATGCGAAAAGCGGTGTTTCGCGCTATAATAGAGGCATCCCAAGGGGGCGTGTCCAGGGAAGGACGAATGCGGTCAGATGGAGGAGAGCGGCAAGCTCTATAACACGAGGGAACTCCTGGAGGCGGACGTGGTCGAGCTGGCCACCGGTTCGCTTGTGGGGACGGTCGCCGAGACCATTGTCAATGTCGCCGCTGGCACAGTGGAATTCGTGGGCATACTCCCCGTGCAGTGGTACAGGCCCGGCCTCCTGCTGCGCTCGGCCGACATCGTCGGCTTTGACGAGAATACTCTGCTGATAAAGAGCCGCGACCGGCTGCTGGACTACAAGGAATCCCGCATCAAGAAGGACTGCGCGGCCTCATCCGTCATCTCCACGCTTACGCTGATTGACCAGGAGGGGCACGTGTACGGCCGGCCGGTGGGCGCGGTGTTTGACGGAACCGGCCGCATAACCGCCTTTGAAGCAGAGAAGGAGCTGGTCGTCCATATGGTGGCACTGGACCGCATCGTCGCTGTGGGCGACCGCTTCATCGTGGTCAGTGTGCGCGGCAGTTGCAGCCCCAAGGACGCAGACGAGGACGGCAAGCCCGAGCCCGCCGGGGAACCGAAGCCGCAGGCTGGGGCGCCTCCGGAGGACGAAAGGGCAGCGGCCAGCCAGCGGCTGGAACTGGAGGATGACTCCGACCTGCAATCCAGGTACCGTGAGCGCCAGATAGAGTATCTTCTGGGCAAGAGGTCCCCGATGACACTCAACGGCCGCGATGGGTCTCCCCTGCTGAAGATAGGGGACACGCTGACCAGCAAGTCCATCAGCCAGCTAATTGATGAGGGGCTGCTGGACCAGGTGTTCATGGCACTCACGGTTGACCGCGACTCGCTGAAGGTGGAAGAGGACATGGAAGAAGCTCTGAGCTAGCAGGGCTTCACGGACAGTACCCCGCTGCCATGAGAGGACTCTCTTATCTTGCGCTGAAGCAACTGGCGCCCGCCGAATTCGCCGCCGGCCAACTGGTGGTGAACGAGCGGGGCTACCCCGTCTCCTGCCGCTACACGGAACGCATCGTGCTTCCGCCTGAGCGGGCCGTGCTCGCGGGCCAGGGCCGCTTCCGCTATGTGCGCGACGAGCTGGCGCTGCCGGCGCTGCTGGCCAGGACCCGCTTCCGCTGGCACCTGGTGGGCAGCCGCGGGATGACGGATGAGTGCCCGCACCCGCTGATTGAGATTCTGCGTGTGGCCAGCTTCCCGCAGGCGGCCGAGCGCCCCCGGGGGGCTGTCTCCAACGAGCTTACGCTGGAGCTGGCCACAGGGAACAGCTATCTGCTGCGCTCCAGCGCGAAGCTGCCGCCGGAGGGGACGCTGCGGGCAATGCTGGAGCCGTTTGACCGCCACTTCAGCCTGACCGAGCCGCTTGAC
>CAZXPM010000248.1:0-2096 GCA_964643155.1 uncultured Planctomycetales bacterium
GTCGTTGATGTTGACCGCGCCCCCGTAGTTAGCCACGCCGCCGCCGTAGGAGGCGGTATTGCCGGAGATGGTGCTGTCGTTGATCTCGACCACGCCATTGTAGTTATACACGCCGCCGCCGCTGCCGGTTACATCCCCGCCGGTGATGGTGGCGTCGTTGAGGGTGAGGTCGCCATCGGGATCCACCGCAAGAATGCGGAATGGGGGGGGCGCGACGCCGCCCCGCTCGATGGTAGCGCCGTTCCCTTCGATGGTGATCTCACTGCTGATCACGGGCAGGCCGTTATCGCCCTTCCAGGTGTTGTTGACGCTGTCCAGGGTAAAGGTGCTGCCGGCGGGTAGGTTGATGGTGTCCAGGCCGGCGGTACCGGCGACACACTCACCCACACTGCCGAACATCTGGCCGTCGTTGTTCGCGTTGGTGATAGCCTCAATGAGCGAGCATTGCCCATCGTCTACGGCTGCTACTACACCCGCGTCCACGTCTATGCTGGCGGCGTAAACCACCGGCACGTGCATACCGCTCAACGCCAGCAGCAGTGCCGCCGCGCTCAGGCTCAGCGCCAGTTTGCGCCGCACGTACCGCCGCGTGCGGCGCGGCAGCGCCCGCAACCGCTCGTAAAAGTAGATGAAACGGTTCAGTATCCGTTCCCCATACTTGAGCAGCAACTCGGCCAGCCACGGATTCTCCGCTGCCGCGCCCAGTTGTTCCCGCCACGCCGCCGCTACCTGCTCCACATCGTTTGAATAGTGCAACTCGTTCTTTTCATTCATCTGCAAATCTCCTTTTATTTACCTACAAAACGTAACGCCAATACAATCTTCAATCCCAGGGCTGTTCAGTTCTCGATTGGCAGGGTAAACCGCACCGCCGTAAAACAGCCGGTGCTGGATCGGAGAGCAATCCAGCACCGGCTCTTCCAGGCCGGTGCGGCTCTACGTGGCGAGAACTAGACGACCCTGTCTCAATCCTCAATCCTCACTCTCCTCCTTTCGCGGCACGTCCGCCAACGCCTCGTCCGGCAACACGTAGGAATGGGACAAATGCTCATCTTCCCATTCCAGGATCTCGGGGAAGCGGACGCCGCGCAACACCTGCACGGCGAATATCTCTTGCACCCCTTCCTCAAAGCGCAAAAAAGCCACCGTCTGCCCCGTCTGAATGTTGACCACCCACACGCCGCAGATGCGCTCCTTTAGCCGCTCGACGATGGGGATGCCGCTAAAGGTGGCCGACTCGCGCACCTGCGACAGGCCGATAAAGGCCAGATGGCCGACGAAATCAATCCCCCGCGTAAAGCCGGGCACCGTCTGCCAGGTTCCCGCCTCCAGATCCGCCACCGCCAGACTCCCCTCGCCCGATTCCAGCAGCCACAGCCTGTCCCAGTACCAGCGGGGGGAGTGGGGCATCGAGAGGCCGCGCAGCAGGATCTCGTTCGTCTCCACGTCCATCAGGATGCCGCCGTCCTTTTTATTCTCGCGCCAGCCGCCGGGCGTGTCCGTCTCGCCCAGCGTGGTCACGTATTTGGGCCGCCCGTGTGCCATCGCCAGCCCGTTGAGGTGGCAGCGGTCCTGGGGCGCCAGCGCGGTCACGAAATGGGGCCGCCAGCGGGGGTAGAAACTGTGGTCCTGGTCCAGCGTGCAGAGGCAGCAAAAGCGGGTGTTGACTATCCACAGTTCGTCGTCACCGGCGTAGGCCATCTCGTGAATGTCAATGTCGCCGGTGACGTGGACGCGGCGGGGCAGGTAACAGGCGTCGTGCTTGCCGGACGGCTCCAGTTTCCGGGCCACGGCCGGCATGTTGCGCAGATACGAGATGCTCTTGGCGCCGCCGATAGTCAGCCGGTTCTGGTGGACAGCCATGCCCATCGGCTTTTTGAAGGTGCGAAAGTGGGTGTTGATGGTGCCGCCGTCGTTGCGCACCAGCACGACCTTGCCGGCCTGGTAGGTGGAGACGACCAGGCTGATATTGAGTTGCGCCAGGATGTTCGGCAGGTTCGAGGTGTAGACGCTGCGCAGGGGATTGGGCTTGGGGTCAGGTTCAGGGGTTGGTGTTGACATGGGCCTCCGTGTTTGCGATGAGAATGTCCGGTGTT
>CAZXPM010000249.1:0-2088 GCA_964643155.1 uncultured Planctomycetales bacterium
CGCGGCTGGAGACCGCGACGAAGCTGATGTCCAGGGACTCCGCTGTGCCGTTGCAGATGGTCAGGGTCAGCATCGCCATATTCACCATCGCCTTGAAGCCGCTGCGGGTGCGCAAGCGCTGTTTCTCGCCCGCGCCTTCGCAGCCGTAAGGCAGGTTGTACATCAACTGGATGCGGCTGCGGTCAATCCGGGCGGAAGTGAAAGGACTGCCCAGCACCTTGCGCACCTCGCCGTCGCCCATGCCCACGGTCACGCCAGTGCCGAGGTCAAGGCCGCGCACCAGGTCCTCAAAGGCGACGTACTCCTGGGGCGGCAGAGGCTGCGCTGCACCAAAGGTGTGGGCGTAGTGGGGGCCCGCGTCCGCGTTTGTCTCCTCCAGGCTGGAGAAAACCTCCTGGGCGTCCTGGATGCAGGAACGGGAGGCCAGCAGCAGGCCCATCACCGCAAGCGTGATGGCCACCAGCACGAGCGCCAAGATGACCGCTGGATCATACTTGCTCATAGGCTTGCCCTTAGGGGCACGCGGCTATTCTACCGCAACGCTGTGCTAAAGTAATGCGCGCGCAGCCAGCGCGGCGATTGGCAGCCGATGGACAACCTACCCACGCAGGAGAAACGAAGCGAAAGCGGATGGTACCTGCCGTTAGACCTCGGCAAGCTAATCACCGGCTCCTTCAACATCTACCGCGAGCATTTCGGGCCACTCTTGCTGATGGTGCTCGTGCTGCAACTGCCGCCGATCCTGGTGGTGCTGCGGTACTCCTACCTGCTGCACGCGATTCAGTCGCCGGACTGGATCCAGCGGGGGGCGCCGCTACCGGCGGGGATCACCTGGGCGGGCCTTGTCGCGGTGCTGGTGGGGATGGCGCTGTATTCGCTGCTAACCTTCCCCTACCTGCTCATCGTTCCCGCCCGCATCGCCGGTATGCGCCTGATGAACCGCGAAATCACCCTGAGCGAGGCCATCGCCTTCGCCACCAAGCGGTGGCTGGTGACGCAGGCGACCTACGCGCTCTGGGGCGGGCTGGTGGTGCTGCTGTTCCTGCTGCCGCTGATGGTGGTGATGCTGGCGCTGATAGAGGGGCTGGAGTTCGCCGCCATCGGCGCGTCTGTGTTTGTGCTGCTCCTCGCCCTCATCGCCACGTGGTACATCCTCATACGCATCGCCCCCATGAACGGCGCCGTGGCATTTGACGACCCGCAGGGGACGCTCTTCAAGCGCGCCACCAGCAACCTGTCTCACACCTTCCGGCTGACCCGGCGCAGCTTCTGGTACGTCTTCGGCGTATGGACAACCATCGTGGTCCTGGCCGCAGTGGCACGGTACGTGCTGGTGCAGCCCATCGCCCTGGGGCTGTACTTCCTGGCGATGTGGCAGGACATGGGCAACATCAACCTCTTCAACCTGCCGTACTGGCAGCCGCCTATGTGGTTCACTTCGGCCAGCGTCGTGCTGCGCATGCTCGGGTACGTGGTCACGCTGCCCTTTGAGCAGATAATGGCGGCGCTGCTGTTCTTTGATCTCCGGTTCAAGCACGAGGGGCTGGACCTGAAGCTCAACCTCGCCATGCTGGAGCAGGAGAAGACCCCGCCAGAGGAGATTATGGCGGCGGATACGACGTATTGAGGGCGTGGCTGAGCGGGAGCTTGTTCCGCCGACGGAGGCGAGAGAAAAATCGGGGTGGCCAGATTCGAACTGGCGACCTCAGCGTCCCGAACGCTGCGCTCTAACCGGACTGAGCCACACCCCGACGGATGTCCGGCTGGCTCCAATGGAGCCGCTTGCGTATTCTACCACAAGGCGCGCCGCCGCCAACCAGCGTGCAGTGGCCCTTTTCCCCCAGGCTTGCCCGGGCTGATATAATCGGAGGGCCATGCGCGCAAGCCTTATCGGGCCGGAGGGAACGGGGAAGAGCACGCTGTTTTCGCTGCTCACCGGCGTAGAGCCGCAGGAGACCATGCTCACCGAGTCCTTCAGCCCGCCGGCAGCGGCGATGGCGATTGACGACCCGAGGCTGGAGCAGCTCTTTCGCCTGCCGATGTTCACTCCCAGGCACAAGATCGTGCCCGTGACGCTCACGCTGTATG
>CAZXPM010000250.1:0-2073 GCA_964643155.1 uncultured Planctomycetales bacterium
CGGCGATGCTCTCGTAGTCGTAGCCCACGCCGGCCTTGGAGGCCGGCGTGGGCTACGAGTACGAGAGCATCGCCGAAGCAGGCTCCATGCTTGGCTCCGGAGCGCTCATTGTGTTTGACGACCAGACCGACGTCGTGCGGATGGCCGAGGTCATCACACGTTTCTACGCCTGGGAGTCCTGCGGCAAGTGCACGCCCTGCCGCGAAGGGACGCGGTGGATGCTGCAAATATACGAGCGGATTCTGAATGGAGCGGGGCGGCTGGAAGACCTTGACCTGCTGCTCTCTATCTGCGACCACATTGAGTTCAAGTCCTTCTGTCCCTTTGGCGATGCGACGGTGGGGGTGGTGCGCTCCACGATTAACCTGTGGCGCGACGAATACGAAGACTACATCCGCAACCACAAGGTGTACAAGCGGAAGTTCATGCCGGTAAAACACTGACGAATGGACGGCAACGGCAACAATCTGGTGACGCTGACCATCAACGGGGTGGAAGTCACGGTGCCCGCCGGCACTCTGCTGACGGACGCGGCCGAGCAGGCGGGGTTCAAGATACCGCAGTTCTGTGCGCACCGCTGGCTGGAGCCGCTGGGCGCCTGCCGCATGTGCCTGGTCCGCATTGAGAAGATGGCGAAACTCCAGACCGCCTGCTCCACCGTGGTCCGGGAAGGAATGGTGGTCACCACCGAGAGCGACGAGATAAGAGCCGCGCGGGCGGCGATGCTGGAGTTTCACTTGCTGAATCACCCGCTGGAGTGCCCGGTGTGCGACCGCGGCGGAGAGTGCGACCTGCAGGACCTGACAGAACTGTACGGCTGCACCACCAGCAGGTACGTGGAAGACAAACAGGTGCGTCCGGACGCCATGCTCACGCCGTTCTTGCACATGAACTACAAGCGCTGCATTCTTTGCAAGCGCTGCGTGCGCTATTGCGAAGAGGTGTCCGGCAGCAATCTGCTCAAAGTAAATGAACGCGGAGCCTGGTCGCACATCACAAATTTCGGCGGCGGGGTGAAGGACTACTTCGCGGGTAACATTATTGAGGTATGCCCTGTCGGCGCGATTACTAGCGAAGTTTCCCGTTTCCGGGGCCGCGCCTGGGAGCTGACGAGGACGCGCACCGTCTGCAACCAGTGTTCGGTCGGCTGCGCGGTGGAGATCCACACCCGGCTAGGCGAGCTGGTGCGGGTGGTGCCGGCGCCGCTGCCGGAAGTAAATGACAGCCACATCTGTGACCGTGGGCGCTTTGCGGTTGGTTATGTAAACACGAAGGAGTGCCCCACAAGACCCACACTGGGCCGCGGCGACGCCGCTCGGATGATAAGCTGGGACGAGGCGGAGAAACTCGCGGCGGCGCGCATCAGCGAAGCGGTGGAAAAGGATGGAGCCGACGCTGTAGGCATACTCGCCGGCGGCGGTCTCACCAACGAAGACTTCATGCATATCCGGCTTTTCGCCCATACACACCTGGGAACATCCAACTTCTTCTTGGGCGAGGGCCTGATTGACATACAGAGCAACCCGATGCCGCTGCTGCATTCGCTTTTCTTTGATGGCACGAACATTGTGGATATCCTGAAGGCCGATTTGATAGTGCCCGTTGGCTGTGACCTGATGGAGGAAGCTCCGGTGCTCGGCCTGCGGATTCAGCAGGCGCGCAAGCGCGGTGCCAGGCTCATCTCGCTCTGCGCTAACGGGCGTAAGGGTTACTGGAAGTCGGATGCCCACATACTCTACGAGCCTGCGCGGTTCATTGAAGCCGCGGCCAAGGCGGAGAAGGCGATGCGCGGCGAAGAAGACCCTGGTTCCTGGCGGCCGCTGGTGGACGCGCTGGGTTCGGCCAAACACGTTGCCATCATCTACGGCCAGGAGCTTCTGCGCCACCGCAACGCCGACCAGCACTTGCTGGCATTACTGAAGCTGAAGTACGCCACGCACGAGATGCGCCGGAAGCAGGGCGCGGATTGCAGGTGCACGCTTACACCGGTTTTCCGCGGTGCCAACGCGGTCGGCGCAATCATATTCAACAACTTGGAGTTCCTCGCCGTGCCTGAAGGGCACCGCCCCGCCA
>CAZXPM010000251.1:0-2068 GCA_964643155.1 uncultured Planctomycetales bacterium
AAAAGTTTTCTTCGCGAGCGTTTTTTTTCTTGACTTGGGAGATAAGTAGTGATACTCTTATAGAGAGGCGAAGCGTGTCGATGGAGGGCGCGGCCATGCGGATTCCGAAGTCTCTGTCGTTGCTGCGACGGATGCGGGATGCGAGGCTGCGTCAACTGGGACGGCTCGGGCCGATGATCGGGGGCAGTCTGGTGGTGTTCCCCGGGCACCGGAGCCGGTACCTGACGGACAAGGTGGCGGGGAAGACGCGGACGCGGTACATCCCGCTGGGGCGGCTGAAGGAGGTCGAGCGATGGAACAGGAGTTGGCGGAAGGCGCGGCAGTTGCTGCGGGAGTTGTCGGAGCTGCAGCGGGCGATCCTGCGGGCGGAGGTCGAGCAGGGGAAGCGGGGGAAGCGGTAGGGCAGGCGGGTCTGGTCGTGGCGCTGGGCCGCACGGTGCGGCGCTTTTTCCCCTCGCTGCGTCGGTGCCTGGACGCGCTGGGGGATTTCCGGGACCCGCGGCTTGTGATCTATCCGGCCCGCAGCCTGCTGTGGTCGGGGGTGTTGCTGTTTCTGTTCCGGCTGGGGGCGCGACGGCGACTGCGGTTTGAGCTGCATTCACCGGCCGGCGTGGAGAACCTCAACCGGATCGCGGAGACGAGCATCGAGCAGATTCCGCATCCGGACACGCTGGCGTACTACCTGAAGGGGGTGTGTCCGGAGGAGTTGTCGGACGTCCGCACCGGGATGGTGCGCGACCTGGTGCGCTCGCGGGCTTTGGATCGGGATCGGCTGCTGGGACGCTACTATACCATCGCCATCGACGGGACGGGGCACCTCGCGTTCGACGCCCCCCACTGCCCCCATTGCCTGACGCAGGAACTGGCGAACGGGAGGACGCGGTACTACCACCCTGTGCTGGAGGCCAAGCTCGTCTGCGAAAACGGCCTCTCGCTGTCCGTCGCCACCGAGTTCATCCAGAACACCGACGGTGCAAACAAGCAGGACTGCGAACTGGCCGCGTTCTACCGCCTCCTGCCCAAGCTCCGCAAGCAGTTCCCCATGCTTCGCATCTGCCTGCTGCTGGACGGCGAATACCTGAACCAGAACGTGATGCGGCTGGCGAAGACGCTGCGGCTCCACTGGATTATGACCTTCAAAGAAGGCTCCCTGCCCACCGCCTACGCCGAGTTCCACGCCCTCCACGCCCTCACCACCGGCCAGACGCTCGCACACCAGCACGAGGACCGCTCGCAGCATCACCGCTGGCTCAACGGCCTGCGACACGAAGACCAGACCTTCAACGCCTTCGAGTGCGTCGAGACCAACGCCCGGGGCGACACCACCACGTTCCTCTGGGCCACCGACCTCCCGGTCAAACGGTCCAACGTGGTCGAACTGTCCCAACGAGGAGGACGATGCCGATGGAAGATTGAGAACCAGGGATTCAATACGCAAAAGAATCAGGGGTACAATCTGGAGCACGCCTACTGCCGCGACCCGGTCGCTGCCAAGAACTTCTACCTTCTCTTGCAGATCGCCCACATCCTCAGCCAACTCATCGAGAAGGGTAATCTGCTCGGAGCCGCCGTTGCCAAGCTCTACGGCAGCTCCCGCGCCTTCGCCCAGCGCCTCCTCGAAGCCTTCCGCAACATCCCCATCCGAGCCGAGGTCTGGGCCGACCTCATCGCCCGGCGCTTCCAGATTCGCCTCGACACCTCCTAATCCCCATGCGTGACTCCCGTTGTACCCCGCCCCGCTCCGCTTTGAACGTCATCCCCAACGCCCCCGCTCAGACAATCCACGTCCACACTCCGCGCCGGTCCTTCTCCCGCGTCCCCTCCTGTCTGCCTACCGAAAGCGTATTCTTCGCTGCTGGCGCCGATGCCATCGGCTTGACAGGCCGCTCCGCCGGCGATACCATTGCCGGGGTACGAACCGTCCCGGACAGGAGGCGCCGCGATGCCAAACGTCAAACAGGGTGAGTTGAACGCGAGCGGCAAGAAGTTCGCCATCGTCGTCAGCCGCTTCAACGAGTTCATCACGAGCAAGCTGCTGGACGGTGCGCTCGATTGCCTGACGCGGCAC
>CAZXPM010000252.1:0-714 GCA_964643155.1 uncultured Planctomycetales bacterium
CTATCGGGTCGCCCTCACTGCCCGGAACCTGTGTCTTGGCAAGCGCCAGCCCCGCCACGGCCGCTCCTGCCAGAATCGCGACAGCAAGTATGCGCAATAGGTAAGTCATCACTCGTCCTCCTCCGCCGTCTCTGTGGATTCACCAAGACTCGCGACGCCTGAAGCATGGGCTGCTATGTGGAGATTGCCGTCCTCCACCCATAATCGGTCTACAACCAGGTCGCTCTGGAAGTCGCCCACGCGCAGCCGGGGCGCCATTCGCATAAACGCGCTTTCTATTATTTCGCGCCCGAAACCGTCCGAACTGGCTTCCGAGTCAGCCACCTGAAAAGCTATCTCCCTCTGCTCCACAAGCTCGAACCTTCCCTGCACGCTCAGCTCAACGTCCTTGCCCAGCAGCCTGGTGCTGGCGGTGACCTCCACTTCGGGTAATTCCTCACCGTCGCCAAAAAACTCGACGGACAGGTCGCGCACGCCGAACCGCTTAGCCTTTTTAAGCCACGCGTCGGCCAGGTCCTGCGGGCTGACCTCAAACGAAGCCTCCGCGTAAGCGACTTCCCGCAGAACAGGATTCTTCCGCGTAATAAGGTTGATTATGTCGAAGCTGAGGTCTTCCGCGTCAAAAGCGATGTTCTCGACTCTGATGCCGGAAATGAGCGCCTCCGACGCATTTATGTGAACGGCTTCCACGCGCCCCTCAATGGAATCGAGGAT
>CAZXPM010000252.1:724-2061 GCA_964643155.1 uncultured Planctomycetales bacterium
GGTCACGCTGGCGCTGGGCGGCAGCATGAACTTGCGCCGGAGCGCGTCGGCCAGCTCGTTCTCCATCACGTAAAGAAGCAGCAGATAAGCGCCGACAGCCAGGACGGCCGCCAGGACGATTATCGTGGCAAGACAGTTAGTGAGCCTGCGCAGGCAGCCCACTAACGCACCTCCGCATACCAGTCCACGATGTTTGCCGCAGGAGGCGGGGGATTGAGCGCGTCTTCTGTGGGGCCCTCCAGCTCATCCTGCTCCTCGTCGGCATCAAACCCGACTTCAACGTCAACGATGAGCGGCGTGTGCAGCCAGTCATATTCCAGGCCGTAGTCGTCCGGATTCGAGTACATGTCAATGCCCGCGTCAAAGGTCATGAAGTCCACGATAAAGTTGTCGGGCACTTCCCCGTTCAGGTCTTTGAACGCCTGCGGGTCCAGCAGGATGGTGAACCTGTTGCGCAGAATCGACGCGGAGAGATACCACACCTGATTTGTAATATCCTCCGGCTCCTTGTCCGTCCAGTAAGCCACAATCCCCTGAAGGTCACCTTCCCCGTCACCTTCCAGCAGGGCGATGGAGTTCCCCAGCGGGTCGTCGGCCGAGTTGACCACAACGCAATCGAGATGAGAGTCGCCGTCGAGATCCACCAGCACCCCGGAGTATGGCTGCTTCCCGACAGAGAACACCTGGGGGTTGCCAAAGCCGCCCAGCTCGCTCTGCAACAACCTGCGCACGCGGTTGCCCTCGGCGTCGTCGGCGCTCTCAATAACTACAAGGTCAACAAGCCCGTCCTCGTTGATATCGCCCGCAAGGACATCCGTCGGCGCGTGGCCGACCGCCTGTACGCTCGGGACGTGGAATCCGCCCTCGCCATCGCTTAGGATAACCGTTAGCGTGTTGCCAAGCTCGCCGTTGTAGGCGCTGGTCAGCGCGTAGTCGTCGTAGCCGTCCGCGTTAATTCGGGCCACCGCGAGACCCACCGGCTCAAGGTCAGTCTCGAATGTATGCTCAATTGTGAAGCTCCCGTCTCCGGCGGCCTGGAGCAGCATCATGCTGTTGCCGCCATCGCCGTTGAAGCTGTTCAGCACCGCCAGATCATCCAGGGCGTCGCCGTTGAGGTCTGTGACCTCAATCGCCGTGGGATTTACCCCGACATCCGTGAAGACCGGCTCACCAAAGTTTAGCTCCTCCATCGGCAATACAGCGACGCGGTTGCCTTCCTCACTGTCCGTGAAAAGCGCAACCGCGATATCGTCAACCTCGTCGCCGGTAAACTCACCCACCGCAAGGCCGTACGGCTGCGCCGGAAGCTCCACCGTGGTCAGCAGGCTGAAGTCACC
>CAZXPM010000253.1:0-2049 GCA_964643155.1 uncultured Planctomycetales bacterium
GGACAAGATACTGGAGGCGGAGCCGGACGCGGACGCCGTGAAGCTGGGCGGCATCATTGACAAATATGTTAAGCAGTACGCCCGCGAGTTTGTGCTGCGGGAGAAGACCCGGGTGGACGGGCGCGGCCCGGAGGACATCCGGCCGGTATCCTGCCGCGTGGGGCTGCTGCCCCGGGTGCACGGCAGCGCGCTATTCACCCGCGGCCAGACGCAGGTCCTGTCCTCGGTTACGCTGGGCACGTTTGCCGACCGCCAGCGGGTGGATTCGCTGAACATTGAGATGCACAAGCGTTACGTGCACCATTACAACTTCCCGCCTTATTCGGTGGGGGAGGTGCGCTTCATGCGCGGTCCTGGCCGCCGGGAGATCGGACACGGCGCCCTGGCGGAGAAGTCGCTGCTGCCGGTGATACCGGACGAGGTGGAGTTCCCTTACGCCATCCGCGTGGTCAGCGAAGTGACCGAGAGCAACGCCAGCTCCAGCATGGCGAGCGTCTGCGGCAGCACCCTGGCGCTGATGGACGCGGGGGTGCCGCTGAAGCGCCCGGTGGCGGGCGTGTCCACCGGCCTGGTTCTGCGCAACGATGACGACTACATGCTGCTCTCGGACCTGTCGGGCTTTGAGGACTTCAACGGCGATATGGACTTCAAGGTTGCCGGCACCGAGCGCGGCGTGACTTCCATCCAGTTGGATGTGAAGATTGAAGGGCTCACGCTGCCCATCATTGAGCAAGTGCTGGAGCGCGCCCGGGTGGGACGGATGTACATCCTGGAAGAAATGCGCCAGGTAATCTCGCAGCCGCGCAGCGAGCTGTCGGAGTACGCGCCGAAGCTGATGATCCTGAAGATTGACCCCGAGCAGATAGGGACAGTCATCGGCCCGGCGGGCAAGATCATCAAGGGCATCCAGGCGGACACCGGCGCGTCTGTAGATATTGACGAGGACGGGACGGTTTACGTGGCCGGGGTTGACGCCGACGGCGTGCGCCAGGCTTACGAGACCATCAAGGCTATGACGCTGGAGATTGAGGCTGGAATGGAGTTTGAGGGCAAGGTGGTCTCAATTGTGCCCTTCGGCGCGTTTCTGGAGATCGTCCCCGGACGGGACGGCCTGCTGCACATATCCAACATAGCGGCGGGGCGGACCGAGCGGGTGGAGGACGAGCTCTCCATCGGGGACGTCATTCCGGTGAAGGTGCGTGATGTGGATTCCAACGGTAAGATAAATCTGGTGCGCACCGATGTTGACTACTCGCAGCGCAGTGGCGGCGGGGATAGCCGAGGTGGGCGCCGGGATGGCGGACGCCGGCCCTCCGGGCCCGGTGGGCGGGGAGGCCGCGACCGCAAGCCGCCCCGGCGATAGCGCATTTGACGGGGCTGCACCGGTTACGTAGAATGAACTAATTGCGGGAGGACCCTTTATGAAAAGGATTTTTACCGTTGTTCTGACACTGATTGCGCTGGTGGCGGTGCTTTTCGTCTTCTCCGGCTGCTTGGGGAAGGACTATACGCCCAGCCGTGAAGGCGGACAGGTGGTCAACCAGCCTGCGCCTTCAGGCGGCAACACGGGCGGGACTGCGGGTGGCAGCCAGCCCAGCGGCGGCGGGGCGGCCAGTGACACCGGCGGCGATGACGAAGAAGACATCTTCGGCGACGAGTAAGCACGCTGCCTGCCACTGAAGTGAACGATGGCTTGAGCCGGCTCGTGCGCATAGCGCGCGGGAGCCGGAGGCTGTGGGCTGTGGGCGCCGGGCACGGCGCCTTGCAGCCCGTTTCCTCTTTCAGCGATCGCACACCGCGAGGTGAGCCGTTCCCGGCGGATGAGGCCCGGCTGTTGGCGCCGGTGGAGCCCAGCAAGATAGTCTGCGTCGGGCGCAACTACCTGGCGCATGCCCGCGAGCTGGGCAATGAGCCGCCGGAATACCCGTTGCTGTTTCTCAAACCGCCGAGTGCGGTGGTTGGCCCGGGTGAGGCCATCCTGCTGCCGCCGGCATCGGAGCAGGTGGACTATGAGGGCGAGATCGCGGTGGTCATCGGGCGCATCTGCCG
>CAZXPM010000254.1:0-2048 GCA_964643155.1 uncultured Planctomycetales bacterium
GCATCAGCGCGCCGCCAGAACGCAGGCGTTCCGATGCCTGCTGCGCAATCAGGCGGTGGTAGTAGGTGCCCGGCGCGCCCGGCGGCACCATCAGCGCTTCGCGCGGCTCCCACCGCCGCACGGTTTCCTCCACCTCGTCGCCTTCCGCGATGTAGGGCGGGTTGCTCAGGATGAGATCAAGCGGCGTGTCAGCCGGCAGTGGCTCCAGCACCGATCCGTGCAACAACTCCACCTGCACGCCGTGCCGCTCAGCATTGCGGCCGGCGACCGCCAGCGCGGCGGGAGAGGTGTCGGTGCCGAAGAACTTGCAGTTGCATCCGGCGAGCCCGGCCGCCAGCGAGATTATCACCGCGCCGCTGCCCACGCCGACTTCAGCCACCACCATGGGGCGCGCCTGTGCCAGCGCCCATGAGTGCGCTGCGGCCAGCAGCGTCTCAGTGTCCGGGCGCGGGATGAGCACCTCGCGGGTGACGGAGAACCGCCGTCCGGCGAAGAAGCACTCTCCCAGGGCATAGGCGAGCGGCATTCCAGCGGACGCGCGGCGCAACACCGCCATCAGGCGCTCACGGTGGGGTTCGGGCAGTTCACGCTCCGGGTCGGCCAGCGCATCCTGCCGCCTGGCGCCGGCCACGATTTCCAGCACGGCGCCGGCGGCCTCTTCGGGGCAGGCGATGTGGCTGAGGTTACGCAGTGTGCGCAAAACCTCCGCATGTGCAGCACCGAGTGTTGGGGTGATTTCCCGCACAAGCCCGCCCTCACTTCTCAAAGTACTTTGCAGCCTCGGACGCTTGCAGCTTCTCTATGAGGCCGCCGATATCGCCGTTCATGAACTCGGCTATGTTGTGCACGCTTTCTTTGATGCGGTGGTCGGTGATGCGGTTCTGCGGGAAGTTGTAGGTGCGGATCTTCTCGCTGCGGTCGCCGGTGCCCACCTGCATCCGCCGCTGGTCGTCAATCTCCTGGAACGCCTTTTCGCGCTCAATCTGCAGCAGGTGCGCCCGCAGGATGCGCATGGCCTTTTCTTTGTTCTGGAGCTGGCTGCGCTCGTCCTGGCAACTGGCAACGATGCCGGTCGGGAGATGGGTAATGCGGATAGCGCTGGAGGTCTTGTTGACGTGCTGGCCACCCGCGCCGCTGGCGCGGAAGGTGTCTATGCGCAGGTCGCCGTCGTCTATGTGGACGTCAACTTCCTCCGCCTCCGGCAGCACCGCGACGGTGACCGTGCTGGTGTGGATGCGGCCGCCGCTCTCGGTGGTGGGCACGCGCTGGACGCGGTGCACTCCGCTCTCATACTTGAGCATGGAGTAGACATTGCGGCCCCGGATGCCGATTACAGCTTCCTTCACGCCGCCCAGGCCCTGCTCGTGCAGCGACAGCAGCTCGGTCTTCCAGCGCATCATCTCCGCGTAGCGCAAATACATCCGCATCAGCTCTGCGGCGAACAGGGAGGCCTCGTCTCCGCCAGCGCCGGCGCGGATCTCCAGGATGATGTCCTTGTCGTCCAGGGGGTCGCGCGGCAGCAGGCGTGAGCGTATCCGGTCCATCAGCGCCTCGCGTTCGCCGGACACGCGCTCAATCTCCTCTTTGACGAACTCCAGCAGCTCGTCGTCGTCCAGGCTGCGGCGGTCTTCCTCCAGCTTTTCCAGGTCGCGGTCGCTGGTAGAGGTCGTTGAGCTCCTGCATTTCCGAGAGTTCGCGGCTCTTGTCGGCGAAGGCTTTGCGGTCGCTGGCGGCATCAAGCCGGGCGAGCTCCTGCTGCAGCTCGGTGAGCCGCTGCTCCGCCTGCGCGAGTTTCTCCCGGATAGCGTCCATGGCGGTATCAACTATAGCCGCGCTAACGCGGCGTGGCTAGTCCGGCGCTGCCGCCGCTTCCGGTGGGGCTTCCTCCGCCCGGCGCACTTCGTTCAGCGCCGCCAGGGCGACCTCTAGCTGGTCGCGCGTGGGCACACGGGTGGTGAGCACCTGGAAGAGCATTCCGAAGTAGATGAGCGGCCGCAGCAGCACGAAGCGCCGCAGCGCGTATGCGCCCTTGAGGATCTCGTAAGAGA
>CAZXPM010000255.1:0-1648 GCA_964643155.1 uncultured Planctomycetales bacterium
CAGCGTCACCTCGCCCTCTTCCTCTTCGCTCCGGCGAATGCTGAAATCGTTGAAGCCGACCGGCGGCAACATCTCCATGAAACTGGCGGTGATGCGCGAAAGCGGCGGCGCTTCTCCGTGCATCCGCCGGAAGAACTCGCGGCACTGGTCCTCCGGCCCCTCCACTTCGCAGATGACGCCGGTGGTGGTGTTGAGCACCCAGCCTGCGAGCTGGAGTTCTGCCGCCAGCCGGTGGAGCGTGGGGCGGAAACCCACGCCTTGCACAATGCCGGTGAAGTGGCACCGTGCACGGGTTTTCCTCGGTTGCGCCAAGGGGTTGGATTATAGCTTCAAACCCGTGCCGCTTCATCATTGCCACGCAATGAACACCCGCAAAGGCGCCAGGAAATCGTTTTTCCCCTCTAGAATCCCTTGACAATGCCCCATTCAGTCGCTAAAACTGACCGGTCAGTCAGTGCTGTCAAACACTGGTTGCCGGGAGGTAGCGGTAATGGAAGTCGCAATGGACAAGCGGTCGGCTATCCTTGACGCGGCGCAGGCCGTCATCCGCGACAAGGGAATCATGGGAACCACCGTGGATGACATCGCCCAGCGGGCGGGCGTAGCCAAAGGCACAGTCTATCTCTACTTCAAGAGCAAGGAAGACGTGTTCGTGGAGATGGTAGTGCAGAAATCAGCCGAGACGCTGGAGGCGGTTCGCAGCGCAGTAGCGGAAAAGCCCGGCACCTGGGAGAAGCTGCAAACGGCAATGCGCATCCACTTTGCCAGTATCCTGAAGCACATGCCAAACGTAATGGTGGACGAAGGGCTGCTGCGGCTGACAGCCGCTCAGAGGAAGAAACTGTTTCAAGCGAAGTTCACCCATGTGAAGTTCTACGAGGGAATTATCGCCGACCATTTCGCGGCCGCCAAATGCGAACCGCCTTTCTCACCCCTGGCGGGCGCCTTGGCGCTGACTGCAGGGATACTGGGCTATGTGCTCCAGCGGGAGCTCTTCAGCGACTATATGCCTGACCCGGAGGAGTACATGCAAACTTACGAAACAATAGTGCATGCCGCGCTTGCAGGAGGTGAGGAAAACCATGAAGGGTAACCTGGCGATTCTCTCTGCTCTGCTGCTGGCGCTGTGGGGCGGGAGCGCTGCGGCGGATGATTCGATTGAGGTGAAGCACCCGACTATTGCAACCAGCACGGTAGCCTTGGTGAGCGCCGAAGCCGGCGCGGAGGAAGCGCCTTCGCCCGTGGAGGAGACCGCCGGGAAACCACCGGTCTACGCACTCACGGCGGAAGAGGCCATTGCGCTGGCGCTGGCCAACAGCTACGACCTGCAGGTGGCGCAGCAGCAGGCCAAGAGCGCGTACTATGAGTACGTCAAGTACGCGGGGATGGCTGGCCTCTCCATTGACCTGTCCGGCGGCATCAATCGGGCCGGGCCGATCGTTGGCTTCTCCACCGGGCCGAACACGGAGGAAGTGACGTTCCAGAAGGACACGACGACATCACTGGGTGCGCAGGCAACCTACCCCATCGCTCCTGCGGGCAACCTGGGGTATGGCAAGCGCGCCGCCTGGGCCGGATACCAGGCGGCGAAGGCTGGCGCCGAAGCCGAGCGGGCCGAAGTGATCACTGCTGCCTTCAAGGCTTATAT
>CAZXPM010000255.1:1658-2028 GCA_964643155.1 uncultured Planctomycetales bacterium
ACGGGGTGGAAGTGGCGGAGGAAGGGCTGGCCTTGGCCGAAGAGCAACTGCGCAACGCCCAGCTCAAGTACGAGCAGGGGATGGTGGCGCGCTTCCAGGTGATGCAGGCGCAGGTGGAGGTGTCTTCGGCGAAAGAGGAGCTCATCAAAGCGCGCAACGGGCTGGACCTGGCGCGCTCAAGCCTCTACCTCACGCTCGGGGTGGTGCCTGAGGACTACTTCAGCGGGATGGAGGTGCAGGTTGCATACGCGGAGAAGCTGGACCGGGCGGTAGCGTTACTGGGGGACAAGGTGTTGCCACGGCTGAACCCGGACGACCTGGCTGCCGCTTACACCGAGAAGACCCCACAGTTCCGCTCGCTGGAGAATAT
>CAZXPM010000256.1:0-2012 GCA_964643155.1 uncultured Planctomycetales bacterium
GTTTACCCGCAGCCCGCCTTCTACCTGCTGCTTTCCACCGGCGAGCTGCACGACCTGGATCATGACCTGCTGCGCGAGCTGACCAGCGCCGGCGGCGTGACCCAGGCGCTGCTGCTGTCTCCCGGCGACCGCGAGCTGAAGGAGATGGGCGACTTCGGGTTGTCCGCGCGGTTCATTGAGCCGGGCGAGTTTGATCCCACGGCGGTGTACGACCTCGCGCGGGACGGCGTCTCTGCACTGCTGGAACTCTATGCGCAGAAGAAGGAAGCCATCTTCGTGCTGGTCAGCGCCGCCGACTGCGCTGATGAGGCGGGGCGGGAGAACCTGCGCAACGCCACCGGGGCTTTCCTGCGCTTCCGCCAGCTCACCCACGACTGCGTCTATGACCCGGCGGATGACCTCACCGGCAGTTGGCTGGGCGGCGGCACCCTCGCGCGCTTCACTGCCAGCGGTTACACGCTCTTTGTCCTCACCGCCCCCGAAACAGAGCGGGTGCGCCTTCCGCGGGGTTTGCGCCAGGCGAGCATCCTCACGCTGATGCCCGCCACAGCGGCGCAGATCTCACCGGGGCAGCCCAGCTTGCTCATCTCGCCCGACCCCACTTACTTGCTGGCGGAGCGTTAGGATGATACTCGTGCGCAAGCTGCCCGGCGACGACCCGGTGGAGAACCTGCGCCAGGAAGAGGGGTTCTTCGCCCACGTCCACAATGTCCCCTTCCTGCTGTTCTACCGCCACCGCCCCTGCGTCATCATGGGGCGCAACAACCGCGTGGAGCAGTGGGTGCATGAGGACGCCGTACGCGCCGCGGGCCTCCCGCTGCTCAGGCGCATAAGCGGCGGCGGCACGGTTTACCATGACCTTGACACCCTCAACTACTCCTTCATCCTCCCGCGCCACCTCTGCCAGACCCTGCGCCGGCCCGGCGAACACGTGATGGACCTCTTCCGCCGCATCGTCATCGACTCGCTGCGCCCCGCAGGCATTGAGCTGGCGTCCACCCGCAAGTCCGACCTTTCCCTCAACGGCCGCAAGGTCTCCGGCAACGCCGCCCGCCTGACCTCCGGTGAAGTGCTGTTCCACGGCACACTGCTGCTGCAGGTGGATTACGAAGCGATGGAGCGCTTCCTGCCCATCCCGCCCGACCGCAAGAGCGGCGAGCCCCACCGCGACTTCGTCACCTCCCTTGCACTGGAGGGCTGTTCACTGGGCGCGGAGGAGCTGGCCGCGCTCATCACACGGGGTGCAGAGGCGGCGTTTTCCGCCGATAATTAAAGGTAGAGCGATGGAGTTCTCGCGGATAGAAAAATCGCTTGAATCGCACCAGGTGCCGAAGGTGGACGGGCGGGAAAACCGCAAGAAGGGCAAGTCCGACGAAGAGTTCCGCCGGCGGCTGCAGGAAGAGCGCGAGGAAAAAGAGGAGCGGGAGAGCGAAGACAAGGTGGAGCTTTCCGAAGAGGAGCCCGCGGCGGCCGCCGAGAGCGAGGCCCAGACCTACCGCACCGCCCCGCGCTACAACGCCAGCGATGCGGCCACCTCGCTCGCCCTGCTGGGCCTGCAGATGTTCGCGGCGAAGGACGCGGAGGGCACGGTTGAAGGGGATGAAGCCACGGGTGAGGATGCCGCTGGCGCCGATGGCGAAACGGACAGCACTGATATGGATTGTCCCACCGCCGGCGATACTGGCAGCGCCGATGACTCCGAGGAACCCTACTCTGCGCCATAGCCCCGTGTGCCCGATGCTGGCGCACGGCACACTGCAGCCGTTACGCAGCCGCAACTGTCATCCACCGGGCAGGTGCCCGCGCTACCGTCTGTCCAACAACCAGAAACCAGCCGTCAGCAACCCCATCCCTTATAATCACCCCATGCCGGAACCGGCAAGAAGCCGTCAAAGGAGCCGCTTATGACTCTGCGAATCAAGCATCCGACGCCGCCGAACTACCTCATCGCCGCGGACGCGCTGGCCCACGCGCGCCCGATTGAGCAGGTCGCGGCGGGCATGGGCTTGCCC
>CAZXPM010000257.1:0-2001 GCA_964643155.1 uncultured Planctomycetales bacterium
GTGAAGTCGTAACAAGGTAGCCGTAGCGGAAGCTGTGGCTGGATCACCTCCTTTTAAGGAGTCTCATGGCCCTTCGGGGCCGACTCCAGGTCGACGGTTGCTACGGGCACTGCGTGCGAAGTAGCGCTTGGCGCGATGGCGCGCGCAACCCGGAGGCGGAGCGCCGGTGAGTTGCCGGCCGCGCCGCAACCAGCCGGACCCAATCCCTCGCTTTCACCTAGCACGGACAAGGGAGACGATAGTGGACAAACGGGGCAAGCTGGCTTGCAGTAGAGAAGCAGCGCTGTGGGTTGTGTGCTTCTGTGCGGTTTGGCTTTGCAGCGGAGCGCGAAGTGCCCCCCCTGACAAGATAGGCTTCCAGGCTATTAGCATCATCTACACATCCGACCTCCTGAGGCAACTCCTTAGTTGCAGGTGTTCGGCTGGTGATATCGGTGGGCTCCCAGAACTCGTGGTTGAACTGAAATCTGAGCTCGCCAAGCGAGAATATGCCATATACGTTGATCTGGGGAATCTCTCACGTGGTGTTCAGGGAGACGGAGAGAGGGCAGCAGTTATGGCTAGAGCACTCGCCAGCGCTGGGTGTGCCATTGGCGTAGTAGGCCCGAAGGAGCTGGAGATGCCGTTGGCGGAGCTCACGCAGTTTGCCCGCGAGTGTCCGTGCCCTTTGTTAGCAGGCAACGTGGTGTTCGCCGACCCGGAGCAGCACTATATGGAGAAGCTCACCGGGTGGATGGCCGAACTGGAGGACGAGCAGGGACTGCTACTGGCGCTCTAGTCGCGCCTGGAATCGGAGCGCCTCAAGCTGCCAGCGTTTGGCGGCTGGCCGCTGGACGAAGCGCAGGCGGAAGCGCAAGCCTTGAGCCACCCATTTCCTATCCCGGAGGAGAACTGTGTAGTGACTGTGAGTCTGTCTAACCGCCCCTTGGACATCGACCCTTAGTTAGAGGGGTTTCTCCTGATAGGAGGTGACGATAGTGTCGTATAAGCGACTAGCGACTTCCATAGTGTGGACCGTACTAATATCGTCCATTGCGGCAGGTGCACTAGCGCAACCGCTCAACTCGGTCCTTGTGCAACTCGGGCATCTGCAATTTGCCGTCGCGGGGCTGAACGAGACCGTGCAAGTGGAGATACCGGCGCGGCTGCTCTTCGCCGATGAACCTGCGCGGCTGGCGGTTCTGCGCCTCACGCTGAACGGCGTCACCACCAATGAGCTAACGCTGCTGCAGCTTACGCAACCGCAGGCCGGTAGCGCTGACCCAGTGGATGGCGGTAGCGGGCCGCTGCCCCTCTCATTGCCGGTGGCGCGGGAAGACGCGCTGGTTGTCCCAGGTAGGTATTTGCTGGAGGTGGCCGCAATCACCGGGGATGGCTCCGCGGAAGCGTTGCTCTCGCGGGAGGACATATTCGGCAGCGCCGAGTTGAGCGAGCTGCAATACCGCTTGCGGTTCGCCAACCGGGTGTTGCAGGCGCAGGTGGAGGCGGCGAAGGCGGTGCTGGCAGCGGTGGAAAACGCCGAGCCAGCGCTGTTTGAGCCTGATTCCAGTGGCATCAGACCACTAAACCGGGGTGTCCTGGAGATTCACCGCCGCCAGCTCGACTCGGCAAGTACGGGCTTGTCCGGTTGGCTGTCCGGTGACGGCGCGGTGCTCAGCCCCGTGGGACCGGTGATTGAAGCCGGTCCCGCCCGCGGTTTGGTTACGGGCAGGGAGCAGATGGCCTATGATGCGCAGCACCGCAGCCCCGGTGGGGCGGTTATGCAAGCCCTACTCAATTACGTGGGCGCCAGCCTGGACAGCGTGAACACCCGGCTGTTGCAGGCGCGGATGGAGATGGAGGAGTACACGGCCAAGCCCGCGCCCACCGAACTGGAACGGCGCCACCTGGACAAGCTCAAGGGCCGGATCGCCGAACTGGAGGAGGAGCAGGAGAAGCTGCTGGCGCTTTACCTGCGCCTGGAAGCGGAGCGCCTCATGCTGCCGGCCTTCGGTGGCTGGA
>CAZXPM010000258.1:0-1979 GCA_964643155.1 uncultured Planctomycetales bacterium
ACCTCCACATTGGCAAAGGGCAGGACGACGACCTGTACTGCATCCTGGCCGTACACGCCGGCAGCCTGGGTGTCTACTGCCGAGACGGTAACTTCGTAGGTGTCCGCCAGCGCATACTTGGGGACCGCCACCGCGGTGAAGAGCAGGTACTCCGCGCCCGGCTCCAGAGTGAAGGGGAAGAACTGCGAGATGAGCTGCCAGCCGGGAGGAAGCTCCGCCCGCGGCGCGAACTCACGGGCCGCTGCGGTCTCGTTGATGATGCGGAAGGTGGTGGAGACAATCTGGCCGGGAACTGCTTCCAGCTGCGGGGCGCTGGCAGCAACGCGCACGCCGGCGTTCTTCGCCAGAGCGGCCGCCGGCGCGAACAGAACCATAGCCAGCAGGATTGACGCCAAGAGGGACGCGGGGGCGCGGCGGTAAAGCCCGGTAGTTAGCTGCGGGTTGTGCGCAGCCCGCGTCATTTACTCCGTGGTTACCTCCAGTTCGGCCTGCGCCGCCACGAGCGTGGGCGCGCCGTAGTCGGCAATGACCAGGGCGAAGTACTTGCCCGGCGGCAGCGTCAACTTCCGCAGCTCAAACCTGTACTCGCGGGCGCAGCCCGGCAGCACGGTGAGCCGCATATGCTCCGCGGAGTACACGGTCTCGCCAGCGGCATTGCGCACTTCCAGCCAGGCTGTGGGCCGCAGGTGGATGTTGCCGCGATTCTCAATCGTGGCTGAGAGGTCAAAGCCGTTTTCTGCCGACGAGAGGTTGGTGCCGGTGAACACCGCCTCACGGATCTCGGTGCCGGGGATAGTGACGAAGACCTGCACGCCGTATCGCAGCACAGTGCGCACGGACATTTGCGGCCTGTCATCTCGCTCCGGGGGGGCTTGCGGCTGCGCCGAAGCGTCTTCCACGAAGATCATGGCCCAGTAGCTGCCTTCCAGTTCGTCGTCCTCCGGGACGGCGATTTCGTAGTAGATGCGCTCGGAGCCGCCGGGAGGCACTGTAAGCTGCGAGGGGCTGAGCTTCATCCAGGAGGCGGCTCCGCGGGGGAACTTGCCGGGGGCGAAGTACTCTGTGCCGCCGGGGACAGTGCGCCAGTCACCCAGATAGGCGCGCAGCCGGACTTCCTCTTCGCCGCTGTTAGTGGCTGTCACGTAGCCGCTGTAGGTCTCGCCGGGCGCGAGCTGCAGGTCCGTCGGCGCCACATTCACAGAAAAGCCAGCCCAAGCGGGCAAGCTGCCTGCCGCCAGCAGGGCGGCAATCAATATGGTGCAGCGCCAAAGCTGCGGTATCCGCATGTTACCTTCCTCCCGGCACCGGCCGGCCGGGCCGGTGCTGTATTCGTCAACGCCCCGCTCAGAGGGCGGTGATGGTGTACTGAATGGTGGCGCCGTAAGTGCCAGGGCGGTCCAGTGCCCAGGACAGGAGAAACCGGTAGTCCACGTCAAAGCTGCTGCTGCCTGCGGCGCCGGTTGTCACCTGCACATCGCTGGTGGTCATCGCATTCCACGAAGACTGGCTGGAGAGTTTCCATTGCAGGTCGCTGAGCGGCTTGGTGTAGAAGCCGTCGTTGCTTTGCCCCAGGTCGGCGTTCAGCGACCGCACGGTGATTTCCCAGTTGGCGGAGGCGTTCCAGGCGATGGCGTTGTTCAGCGACAGGCACTCGCCCGCGATGAAGCTGCTGTCCGTCGCCGTCAGCACGACGTCGGAGTGCACTACGACATCAAACTGCGCATCCGCGCGCAGAGAAGCTGTCAGCAGAGCGGAAAGGACGGCCGCCGTGCCGAGAAGAGCGACTGCTGCCAGCCGCATCGGCGGGCCCGCGCGCGCATTCCTCCTACGACCTTCCTCCATTCAGCCTGTGTCCTCCTCGCCGGTTGGCCTAGGTGTCCGCCTGGCAGGTGAGCGTCACGGTGCAGGTCCAGTCGTCGCTGCCGTCGGTGTTGGCGGCGTAAGCGGGGAACGCCAACAGGCATCCGGCCAAGAGGAAG
>CAZXPM010000259.1:0-1978 GCA_964643155.1 uncultured Planctomycetales bacterium
GCTTTGACGGCGGCGGCAGCTCCACCATGTACGTGGGTGGACGGGTGGCCAACCGCCCCCAGGACGGCGCGGCTCGCAGCGTGGCCAACATCATCGCCATCGTGCGCCGCAACTGAGGAAGATGCTAGAATCAGCCCATGGAGGATGATCACATCTTTGGCGCAGGGGCAGGCGCGCCTCCGGCGGAACCCAGGCGCAAGGATTCCGGCAGGAAGAAGGCAAAAAGTGCGGCGCGCGGCAAGTCATCCGAGGTTCCCTTTGAAGAGAAGTACGCGCGGCTGGAGGAAATCGTGGACGCGATTGACCGCGAGGACGTGCCGCTGGAGCGGATGCTGGAGCTGTTTGAAGAGGGTGTCGGCTTGATCAAGGACTGCAACCGCTACCTGCAGAATGCGCGCCTGCGGATTGACCGTTTCGTGGAGGAGAAGGACGGGGCCTTCACCCTCAAAGGCCTGGACCAAGCCGAGGACCAGTGATGTTGCCGCCGGCTCGCCCGATTGACACCGGCGGCGGCCGTGGTAAACTATGATTCCCCTTTGCGGAAGTGGTGGAATTGGCAGACACGCAAGGTTGAGGGCCTTGTGCCCGTTGAGGGTGTGGGGGTTCGAGTCCCCCCTTCCGCACTCACTGTTCCCCGGATCCGCGTGCTCCGGTACGTAGCGGCCCGGCGGAAACGCCCGCTTCGCCGGACACTGCGCTATCATAATGCTATGTGGGGAGGCTGCCTGTGGCGCTGCGGCTGATAGTGCTCATCATCCCGTCGGACTGCGCGCCCGACGTTCACCAGGCGCTGGAGAAGCTGGCTGTCCACGACAGCTGGGGCGAGGGGCTGGACGCACGCCGCCACCGCGTCAATATACTGGTTTCCGCCGGCCACAGTGAAGACGTGCTGGACGAGCTGGAAAAGCGCTTTCAGCATCTGGAGGGGTTCCGCCTGGTAATCCTGCCGGTGGAAGCGGCGCTGCCCCGCGCAAGCGAAGGGAAGCGCGGCGAGCCGGCGGCGGCGGAGCGCAAGTTCGGCGCCTCGCGGCTGAGCCGGGAGGAGCTGTACAACGACGTGGCAGACACCTCCAGCTTCAGCGCCGTCTATGTGGCCATGGTCATCCTCTCCGCCGTGGTGGCCACCGTGGGCATTCTGCGCGACAGCGTGGTGGTTGTCATCGGCGCCATGGTCATCGCGCCCCTGCTGGGCCCCAATGTGGGGCTGGCGCTGGGCACTACTCTGGGCGACCTCAGGCTGGTGCGCCGCTCCATCATGGCGGTGTCGCTGGGCGCTTCATTCGCCCTGCTCGTGGCGCTGGTGCTTGGCTACTTCCTCGGGGTGGACCCCCAAACAGGCGGGATTCAGTCGCGGCTGACGGTTGACCTGTCGGATGTGGCGCTGGCGCTGGCGGCGGGCTGCGCCGGCACGCTGGCATTCACTTCCGGGCTCTCGGCCACCCTGGTTGGCGTGATGGTCGCGGTGGCGCTGCTGCCGCCGCTGGTGACGGTGGGCTTGTTGCTGGGCGCGGGCTACTGGACTTTGGCCGGCAGCGCCCTGCTGCTCTTTTTCACCAACCTGATCTGCGTCAACCTCGCCGGAGTGCTCACCTTCCTGGTGCAGGGCGTCCGTCCGCTGGCCTGGTGGAAGGCCGGCCAGGCCCGGCGCGCCACCGTCACCGCCATTGCTCTCTGGGTGCTGCTGCTGGCGCTTCTCGTATTGCTGATTACGCTGGCGCGGCAGGGCTGACGCCGCGCTGCTGGAGTTCACATGCCAGAGTTCACTACACGCCCGGTGGTAATGGGGCGCAGTTACGCGCTGTCCTCCGGCCACTACCTCGCTTCTGCCGCTGGCGCGCGCATCTTCGCCCAGGGCGGCAACGCCTTTGACGCCGCCGCGGCGATGTGCCTCTGCCTCCATCTGCTGGAGCCGCAGAGCAACGGCCTGGGCGAAGATGCGCGCGCCAGCGGCAGAAGCGAGGTAGTGGCCGGAGGACAG
>CAZXPM010000260.1:0-1978 GCA_964643155.1 uncultured Planctomycetales bacterium
AAATAAGGCGGGAAACCGAGTATCATAATGGACAGAGCGATATGAACCAGAAGGAGCACGAACGCTTCGTCAGATGCCTCGCCATGGAGCGGGGAATGAAGCTCACGCCGCGCATCTTCCACCACCCCCGCCTGCCGCTGGAAGCGGACGCCGTGCGCCAGCTCAAGGACGCGGCGCGGCTGCCCGGCGTGCTGGACGTGCTGGGGATGCCGGACATCCACGTGGGCTACGGCGTGCCCATCGGCTGCGTCATCGCTGCGGCGGAAATCGTGTGCCCGGCGGCGGTGGGTTACGACGTGAACTGCGGCATGCGCCTGCTGCTCACGCCCTTGCGCGCGTCCGAAGTTGAAGTCAAGCCGCTGGCGGAGGAGATTGCGGCGCGCATCCCGCTGGGCGAGGGTAAGGAAAACTACTCGCTGGACACCAGAAGCTTCAAGCGTCTCATCGCAGCGGGAGTGCCGGGGCTGAAGCAGGTGGAGATTCCACAACTCGCGCGCGATCTCAAGCGCGAGTGGAATCTCACCGGCGAAGCGCACCATATTGAAGACGGCGGCGTGCTGCCGGCTGACCCCGACGCCTGCTCCGACGCCGCTATCAAGCGCGGGCGCACCCAGCTCGCGACCCTGGGCGGCGGCAACCACTTCATTGAGCTCCAGGTGGTTGATTCCGTGCTGGACGAGGCGGTGGCGGAGGAGTTCGGGCTGTTCGCCGGGCAGTTCGCCATTATGCTGCACAGCGGCAGCCGGGGCCTGGGCCACCAGATCGGCGACGACTACATGGCGCTGGGGCGCGACCTCGCCCAGGCCGACGGCCGCGAGACGGTGAACCGCGAGCTGCCGTACTTCTGGCTGAAGGAGAAACACGCGAAGAACTACCTCGGCGCCATGAACAGCGCGGCTAACTTCGCCTTCCTCAACCGCCACCTGATGGCGCTGCTGGTCAAGGACGCGTTCATGGAGATGTACCCCGGCGTGCCGCTGGTGCTGCTGTGGGACCTGGCGCACAACATCGCCAAGTTTGAAGAACATCTGGGCCGGCGCGTTCTGGTGCACCGCAAGGGCGCGGCGCGTGCCTTCGGCCCGGAGCGGATGAAGGGCACCGACTTCGCGGCCACCGGCCAGCCCGTGCTGGTGCCCGGGAGCATGGGCACGGCGAGCTACGTGATGGTGGGCGCGGAAACAAGCGCCGACACCTACGCCTCCATCAACCACGGCGCCGGGCGGCTAATGAGCCGCAAGGCTGCGAGCGGACGGACGCGGAGCGGAAAGGACCTGCGCGGGCGCAGCGCCGCCATCAGCGACGAGGAGTTCTGGCATGCGATGCAGGGCATCCACCTCATCAGCGAGAATATCCGCACCGCCAAGGAAGAGGCGCCGCAGGCCTACAAGGACATTGACCTCATCACCGAAGCGGCGGTGGGCAGCGGCCTGGCGCGCGCAGTGGCGCGGCTGAAACCGCTGGGGGTTTTGAAAGGCTGAGGCGGTTGGCGGCAGGCCGCCAGTCTCCAGCAGGGGCGAGAGATGGTGGAAGCTGCCGAAGGGGGGATTCGAACCCCCACGAGGTTGCCCTCACTAGGTCCTGAACCTAGCGCGTCTGCCATTCCGCCACTTCGGCGTGGAGCCCGGATATTCTAACATCGCCCGACGGATGGGGCAATATGCCGCGCTACGGAGCTTCGTCTCTACTGCTACGTGATTGCAGGCGGATGTTCAGCCACGGGCCACCCGCGCAACGAAAACAGCGATGAAGCCAATCAGGAATACGAGGTGGAAATACGCCAGGCAAGCCTGCACATTGCCTGCCGTGGCAAACCATAGCGGATGAACTGGCCTGTTCTTGGCGTATACTGCCTTGGCGGGATATTTGAACTCCCCGCCATCGAATCCCACGAACATCTCGTCGCCCGGAGGCGCAGTAGCATCCGAGCCGGACTCGGCTATATTGAGCGCACGCTCAATGCCCTTGGCGACATAGCTGG
>CAZXPM010000261.1:0-1976 GCA_964643155.1 uncultured Planctomycetales bacterium
GGAAGGCTACCTGGCGGCCATCGCCACCGGGCTGGCGGCGGGGATGAACGCGGCGAGAGCAGCGCAGGGCGAAGCGCCGCACAGGTTCCCGCGGGAGACGGCGCTGGGGGCGATGCTCCACTTCATGGCCAGTGCCAGCGCGGACAGCTATGCGCCGACGGCGTTCAACCTGGCGATGCTGCCGCCGGTGCCGGGAGGACGCGGCAAGCGCAGCCGGAAGGAAGCTCTGCTGAAGCGTGCGCGGGCGGCGCTGGCTGCGTTCATCCAGGACACAGCAGCCCGCTGAGGCGCGAGTGCCGCCGACAGAGCGCCCGGCGGCCGGCTGGAACACGGGCTTCAACCCCGTTGACCTTGCGGGAGGGCGCTTGATTATGGTATATAGTTTCTTCGCGCGAATTTGAGTTCTGGAGTAAACCGCTTGGCAGAAACAAAGGCGAAACTGTACGAGGCCATCGCCCTCTACCACCCGGACCTGGAGGAGGAGACCATCAAGGAACGGGCGGAGCGGGTGGAACAGGTCGTGCGGGAGCACGCGGGTAACCTGGTGTCAACCAACATCTGGAAGAAACGCAAGCTGGCCTATCCCATCAAGAAGCAGGCCGAGGGCAACTACGTGGTATACCGCTTCACCGGCGACCGGAGGCTGCTCCCCGACCTGGATTACATACTGCGTTACGATGAGGAGTGCCTGCGCTACCTGATCATTGATGTTGGGCGGTATCCCGGCATGACACGGGGCACCCAGCGAACGGAGGTTTCCAAATGAGACCACAAATGCGCGGCAGATTCCGCCAGGCGAAGGTCTGCACTTTCTGCGTTGAACCGCAACTTCCGATTGACTATAAGGTCGTAGGGCTGTTGCAGAAGTTCCTCAGCGACCGCGGCAAGATGCTGCCCAGGCGGCGCACCGGCGTATGCAGCAAGCACCAGCGCATGCTGGCGACCGCCATCAAGCAGGCGCGGTTCATGGGGCTGCTGCCTTACACCAAGCGATAAGCGGCGAAGGAGATTTGAAGTAATGCAGGTCATTCTGTTGGATGATGTTCTGGGGCTGGGAGAAGCGGGCGACCTGGTGAAGGTGAAGAACGGCTACGGCCGGAACTACCTGCTGCCGCGAGGGCTGGCCCAGCTCGCCACCAAGGAAGGGCTCAACCGCATCGAGTCCATTCGCCGTGCGGGTGAAGAGCGGCGCCGCAAGCGCATCGGCGAGGTGAAGGACAAGGTCGCCGCCCTGGACGGCAAGGAGCTGACGGTTCCGATGAAGACCGGCGCTGAGGCCAAGATATTCGGCGCGGTGACGTCGCTGCTGCTGCAGGAGAAAATCAAGGAGGAGTTCGGGATGGACGTGGACCGCCGCTACATTATGCTGGACGCGCCCATCAAATACCTGGGGGACTACGAGGTCAACCTGAAGGCGGGGGCGGAGGCGTCCGCAGTAATCAAGCTGCACGTGGTTGACGAAAGCCAGCCGGAGAAGCCTGCGGCGGAGAAGAAGAAAGCCCAGCCGGAGCCGGAGGAGACCGCAGAGGCCGCAGCGCCTACCGCCGAAGAGAAGGCCGCGGCGGAGGAACAGGAAGCGGAAAAGGAAGACCGCGCGTCCGAGATTGAGGAGCAACTGGAGGAGCAGGGCTAGCCGCCCCGGCTCTCGCCAGCGCCCGGCAGGCTTGCGTTCAGCTCTTCCGTGAACGCCTCCGGCGAAAGGTACACCCGGAAGCGCTGCGTGATTGACGCGTGCAATGCGCCTTCCTGCACCGTCACCTCAACCGCGGGCGCGACCAGCGTGAACCCGCCACCCTCCACTCTCACACTGCCGGACAACCGTATCGGCGCATCTCCTGCGGGCCGGTCAAAAGCCAGGGCGGTGAAACGCAGTTCCCGGTCGTCCTGGCCCGCCAGCCAGCCCGTCACCGGGTCATCTTCAGTCCCACGGACCGCCATCATCGCGCCGCCGGCGCTGAGGCCCTCCCGCGCCGGCG
>CAZXPM010000262.1:0-1972 GCA_964643155.1 uncultured Planctomycetales bacterium
GGGGCGGCCTGAGCATGAGGGGTTGATTCCCTCGTGGTGGATCGCTTCCGCCGTCGGCGGCAATTCGCTGGGTGCGAACCTGTTCGCTTCGGTTGCAGGGGCGCTGATGTACTTCGCCACGCTGACGGAAGTGCCAATCCTGCAGGGCCTTATCGGCAGCGGAATGGGCAAGGGGCCGGCGCTGGCGCTATTGCTGGCGGGGCCGGCGGTATCACTGCCCAATCTGCTCGTCATTCGCAGTGTCATGGGCACCAAGAGAACTCTCGTGTTCTTGGCGCTGGTCGTAGTGATGGCCACGGCCGCGGGCTTTCTCTACGGCGTGGCGTTCTAATGGAGGAAGCTATGCTGAAACTGCTAGTATTGGGCGCGGGCTGCGCCAGGTGCGAACTGCTGGAAAAGCGCACGCGCGAGGCGGCCGAAGCGCTCGGCGAAGACTACGAGCTGCATCACGTGAAAGAACTCAGTCAGATTGCGTCTTTCGGCGTGATGCTCACTCCGGCGCTGGTGGTGAATGGAGAGGTGAAGCTCACCGGCAAGGTGCCGCCGGTGGAGGAAATCAAGAAGTTGCTGGCGTAAGCCAGCTGGAGGCAAACGATGAAGGGGACTGTACTGGTGGCGACACTGATGTTGGTGATAGCGCTGGCGGGCTGCAACCAGCCGCAGAGCGAGGATGCTGCGTCCGGCCGGACGGTTGTCGCTAGGGGGACCACCGCCGCGGCGCAAACAGGGCTGCCGCGAATGGTGGAGCTGGGAGCCGACTACTGACAGGCCTGCCAGGAGATGGTACCGGTTCTGGACGAACTGGACAACAAGTACGCAGGCAAGCTCGTCATTGAACGGGTCAACACTAACGACAATCCGGAGAGGGCTCGTGAGTACGGGATACGTTACATTCCCACGCAGATCTTTCTGGATCCCGACGGCAACGAGCTTTACCGCCACACCGGCTATTACGCTGGTGAGGACATCGTGGCCAGGTGGAAGGAGCTCGGATATGACCTAAAGGCAGGCGGCTAGCCGTGGGCGAGCTCTTCACCGCCCTGTCGCGCGGGATTGAAGCGGCGCCGGCTATCGCGCTGGGCGCGGCTTTCGCCTGGGGCGTACTCAGCGTGGTGCTGAGCCCCTGCCACCTGGCGGGCATCCCCCTCATTGTCGCTTTCGTGAGCGGCGGCGCCACCAGTGGCAGGCGCGCATTTGCGCTTTCCGCGGTGTTCGCGCTGGGCGTGCTGGTGACGCTGGCCGGCATCGGGCTGATTACTGCCGCGGCGGGACGGCTGGTGGGCGACATCGGTCCGTATGGGCGCATCATTGTCGCAGCGCTGCTGGTGCTGGTGGGGCTGCAACTACTCGGCGCCATCCCGCTGCAGTGGGGCGGACTGACCCGGGCGGCCGCGGGGAGGAAAGGAATGCTCGCCGCGCTGACGCTGGGGCTCATCTTCGGCGCGGCGGTGGGGCCCTGCACCTTCGCCTACATGGCCCCGGTGCTGGCAGTGGCCTTTGGACTGGCGGTGACGGCGTTCATGTACGCGCTGGCACTGCTGGCGGCATTCGCGGTGGGGCATTGTGCAGTGCTGGTGCTGGCAGGGAGCTTCACCGGCGCGGTGCAGAACTACTTGGACTGGAACGAGCGCACGAAGGGTGCGCTGCTTCTGCGCAAGCTGTGCGGCGTGCTCGTGCTGCTCGGCGCGGCTTACATGATATACACCACATTCTGAACCCGGGGGATGAAGAATGGACGCTGCATCTAAGAGGCTCTCATTGCTGGACCGGCTGCTGACGCTGTGGATCTTCCTGGCGATGGCGCTGGGCGTGGGGCTCGGCTACTTCGTGCAGGGAGTGGAGGGCTTCATCAACCAGTTCCAGGTGGGCACGACCAATATCCCCATCGCGGTCGGCCTGATTCTGATGATGTACCCGCCGCTGGCGAAGGTGCGCTACGAGGAGCTGAAGGACGTCTTCGGCAACCTGCGCG
>CAZXPM010000263.1:0-1960 GCA_964643155.1 uncultured Planctomycetales bacterium
CTGGAATGGAGTGCGGCGAGTGAGAGTATTGGTCACCGGCGGCGCGGGTTTTATCGGCAGCCACCTGGCAGACCGGCTGGTGGCGGACGGTGGCGAAGTGCTGGTCGTGGACAACCTCAGCGCTGGCCGCCGGGAGTTCGTGCCGGCAGCAGCCGAGCTGGCTGTTTGCGATATCTGTTCCGGTGAGTTGCCCGCCGTCATGCGCGGTTTCAGGCCGGAGCTGGTTTACCACCTGGCGGCGCAGATAAGCGTCGCCGAAAGCGCTAGAGACCCCCGCCATGATGCCGAGGTCAACATTGCCGGCGGCCTCAATGTGCTGCAGGCTGCGGCAGACTGCGGCGTGCGCCGCCTGGTGTTCGCCTCCACCGGCGCGGTTTACTCCATTCACACGGCGCTGCCCTTCACCGAGGCCTCGCGCAAGGAGCCGCTGGCGCCCTACGGCATCGCCAAGCTGGCGCTTGAGTATTACTGCCACCACTTCGCCTGCTTCAAGGAGCTGGACACGGTCATGCTGCGGCTGGGCAATGTGTTTGGCCCGCGGCAAAACCCGCTGGGCGAAGCGGGCGTCATCGCCATCTTCCTCAACCGGATGCTGGCCGGCGGGCCGGTGGAAATCCACGGCGACGGCGAGCAGGCGAAGGATTACATTTACGTCAGCGACGTGGTTGACGCCTTCGTGCGGGCGGCCGCTTGCCCGCTGGAGCCCGATGGCGGCGCCGACAGCCGGGCGTTCAATATCGCCACTAATCAGCCGCGCTCAGTGAACGAGGTCTTTACGCTCCTCGCCTCCCTCACTGGCTACGCTGCCGAGCCGGTTCACACCGAACCCCGCCCCGCCGACCAGAAACTGGTGCACCTGGACTGGACCAGGGCGCGCCAGGTCCTGGGCTGGTCGCCGCAAGTGGTATGGGAAGAGGGGCTGGCCCGCACCAGGGATTGGTTTGCGGCCAATGCCGGGATGTTCAGCGGCTGAGCCGCCCCAGCAGGCCGGCGAGAGGCAGCTTCCCTTTTTTCAACTGCTTCATCATCTTCTGCATCTCTCTAAACTGTTTCATAAAGCGGTTGAGGTCCTGCACCGTCGTCCCGCTGCCGTCGGCGATGCGCTTGCGCCGCGACGCGTTCAGCACCGAGGGATTGCGCCGCTCTTCCTTCGTCATGGAACGCACTATCGCCTTCACGCGCTCCAGTTCCTTCTCGCCCAGCGCGAGCTGGTCTTCATTGAGCCGCATCCCCGGCAGCAGCTTCATCATCTGCGCCAGCGGCCCCATCTTCTGCGTCTGCTCCACCACCGCTAGAAAATCCGTCAACGTGAATGTGTCCTTCGCCAGCCGGCGTTGAATCGCCTCCGCGTCCTCCGCCTGCACCGTCTCCTCCACCTTCTCAATGATGGAGAGCACGTCGCCCATGCCCAGCATCCGCCGCGCCCAGCGGTCGGGGTGGAACGGCTCCAGCGCGTCCGGCCTTTCGCCGGTGCCCACGTAGCGGATGGGTACGCCGGTAGTTTCCAGAATGGATAGCGCCGCGCCGCCGCGCGCATCCCCGTCAAACTTGGATAGGATGACGCCGGTCAGCCCCACGCGCTGGTGGAACGCTTGCGCGATGTTCACCGCTTCCTGCCCCGTCATCGCGTCCGCCACCAGGAAGACTTCCACCGGCTCGGTCGCGGCCTTGATCTGCAAGAGCTCGCCCATCAGCGCCTCGTCAATCTGCAGCCGGCCCGCAGTGTCCATCAACACCGGCGACTGCCCCTCCTTCTTGGCTTCCACCAGCGCTGCCCGTGAGAGCGCAACCGGGTCGCCCGCCTTTGCCGCAAACGCGTCAACCTTAACCTCGCCCGCGAGAATGCTGAGCTGCTCCACCGCCGCCGGGCGCTGCAGGTCCAGCGCAACGAGCAGCGGCCGCTGCCCCTCCTTCCTGAACCGCAGCGCCAGCTTCGCCGCCGTGGTTGTCTTGCCCGAGC
>CAZXPM010000264.1:0-1959 GCA_964643155.1 uncultured Planctomycetales bacterium
AAGGAGTACTCGTAGTGGGCGCGGGCTGGTGCGCTTGGTCGGCGGCGGCGGAGGAGTGAACAGCGCCCTGCCCTTCATCGCCGCACGGCTGAAACTGCCCTACGAGGTGGTGGAGCACTACCCCTACATCGGCGCGCTGGGCGCGGCCATCGCCGCGGGCACGGTGCAGGTGAAGATACCCAGCGCAGCGGGAAGCGTGGATGACCTTCAGCGGGCGCGCGGTCTGGCTTCAGCCGAGCTGCGGCAGGCGGGGATGGACCCAGCCCGCGCCCACTACGAGTACTCCTTTGACGCCACTGCCGGCGTGCTGCACCTCACCGCGACCGCGGAGCGCCCCTGGGAATCCCAGGGCGCAGAGCTGGCGGAAGAGGCGCTGGCCGCCCGGGCGGCGGAGCTGACCCGCTCCAAGGAGGTCAGACTGGTGTTCTCCAACCCCGGCTTCTCCGCTTACGAGGCTTCCGCCCGCGCTGGCTTCCGCGCCCGCAAGCGTCTCGCAGTGCTGGACCGGCGGGGCAAGGCGCGCCTCATCCGGCCGGACGCGGGTTGGGAGGTTGCTCCCTCGGCGGAGGAGCTCCTACCCCTGCTGATACACCTCCACCGCGACCGGCGCGAGTTCCGCGACGCGGGCGAAGTGCCGCCGCAGCTCTGGGTCGTGGGCGAAGCCGTCCACGACCTCTCGTCGCTACCCGACAGCGCGAGCTTCGCCGAAGTGCTGGCGGCCGAGGTCGCCCTCCCCGGCCGCAAGTTCGTCGTCCTCACCTCCCCCGCCGCGTGAACCTCTCAGCCCCCCGGCGCATCAGATACTACGGCTGACAAACCCTTGGAGTATAATCGGCGTCGTGAGACTGACCGCAGCCACAATCGCGCTTCTGCTGGCTGTTGGCCTGCTGGCCGCATGCAGCGCCACCTCGCGCGACTACTACGTGAAGGGCAAGGACCTGATGATTGTGAAAGATTACGCCGGCGCGCTGGCCGCATTTGAGAAGGGGCTTGAGTTTGACCCGGACTCGCCTCTGCTCACCTACGAGAAGGCGCGCGCTCTCTACAGCCTGGAGCGCTGGCAGGAGGCAATGGATGTGCTGAAGCGGTTCCTGGAGCTCACAGACGTGGAGAAAAGCTCCTACGCCGACGAGCGCTGGAACGCCGATTTCTGGATTGAGAAGTGCGAGGAGCATCTCGGAATCAAGCGCGAGCCCGCCGGCAGGAAGAGCGGGGGCGGGGCCGGAGACGAAGACACCCTCGGCGGCATCACGATGAAATACCGGTAGGCCTATGACCAGACTTGAGGTAACAGGCGTCATCCCCGCGCGGTATGGCTCCACCCGCTTCCCCGGCAAACCGCTGGCGGAAATCGCCGGGAAGACTCTCATTGCGCGGGTGTACGAACGCGCCATGGCGGCCTCCGCCCTGTCCACGGTGGTAGTCGCCACCGACGACGAGCGCATCCGCGAGCACTGCGAGCGCGGCGGCATGAAGGTGATGATGACCTCCGCCGAACACCAGTCCGGCACTGACCGCCTGGGCGAAGTCGCGCAGAGCCATCCGGCCGCCGCCTATGTGAATATCCAGGGGGACGAGCCGCTCATTCCGCCGGAGGCGCTCAACGCGCTGGTGGAGCGGGCGCGGGCGGTTTCCGCGCCCATGGCCACGCTGGTCTCCCCGCTGGCGGCGGACGACGAGGCACTGCACAACCCCAACGTGGTCAAGGCCGCGGTCGCGGCGGGCGGTTACGCGCTGTACTTCTCCCGCGCGCCCATCCCCTACCCGCGCCATCCGGAACACGCCCACCACTACCGCCACATTGGCGTCTACTACTACACGGCGGAAACCCTGCGCACCTTCATCACCCTTCCGCCCTCTACGCTGGAGCGGGCGGAGAGCCTGGAGCAGTTGCGCGCGCTGGAGCACGGCATTCCCATACTCGCGGTGGAGCATCCCTACACTCCCATCGCGGTTGAC
>CAZXPM010000265.1:0-1900 GCA_964643155.1 uncultured Planctomycetales bacterium
AAGCTGACGCGCGGCCTGGGCAGCGGCAGCGACCCCGAGATCGGGCGGAAGGCCGCCGAGGAGAGCCGCCAGGACATCGCCGACCTGCTGCGCGGCGCCGACCTGGTGTTCATCGCCGGCGGCATGGGCGGCGGCACCGGCACCGGCGCGTGCCCGCTCATCGCTAATGTGGCCAAGGAAGAGGGGACTCTCACGGTGGGAATCGTGACCCGCCCGTTCTCGTTTGAGGGCCGGCGGCGCACCCGCGTGGCCAACGAAGGCATTGAGAACCTGCGCAAGAACGTGGACTCGCTTATCGTCATCCCCAACGACAAGCTGCTGGACCTCGCGTCCTCCACCACGGCGCTGCAGGAGGCGTTCCTGATGGCGGACGAGATCCTGCGCCAGGGCATCACCGGCATCTCCGAGCTCATCCTCAAGCCGGGGCTGGTGAACATGGACTTCGCCGATGTGGAAATGGTAATGAAGGATTCCGGGACCGCGCTCATCGGGCTGGGCAGCGCCAGCGGCGAGAACCGCGCCCGGGTGGCGGTGGAGCAGGCCATTCTCAGCCCGCTGCTGGAGAGCAGCATTGACGGCGCCACCGGCGTGCTCATCAACTTCACCGGCGGGCGCGACCTGACGCTGCGCGAAGTGAACGAGGCGGCCAGCCTGGTGTCCGAGCGGGTGGACCAGGACGCCAACATAATCTTCGGCGCCATCATTGACCCCGAGCAGCGCGACGAGGTGAACGTGATGGTGCTGGCCACCGGTTTCACCGTCGAGTCCAAGCTGCACGCCCCGGTGCGCCGGGAGCCGCCACGTGAGCACCCGCGGGCGGATTACGCGCTGCCGCGGGAAGAGCCTGAGCGCAGCGTGGAGCCGGTGGAGCACAACCAGGGCGGAGTGGAGGAAGACCTGGACGTCCCCACCTTCCTGCGCAAGCTGAAGAAGTGAAACACGCCTTTCCCGGCGAGCACCCGATAACGCTGGCCGAGCCACCGCCGAAGGATGCGCGGCTGAAGCTGGCGCTCATCTACCCCGACACCTACCACATGGGCCTGAGCAACCTCGGCCTGCACGCGCTGTACGGCCTGCTGGCCGAGCGCACTCCCTTTGTGCCGCGGCTGCTGTTTTACCAGCAGGACCTGGGGCTCTACCGCCACCGCAGCCTGGCGGGCAAGCGGCGCGGCGTGAACCTGCGCGACTTTGACGTCATCGCCTTCACCATCCCCTTTGAGCTGCTTTATGTGAATGTGCTGCGCATCCTGCGCGAGCAGGGCATCGGGCTGACGCCGGCGGAGCGGGCGGGCGCGCCGCTCATCATCGCCGGTGGCTACTCCCCCACGGGCAATCCGCAGCCGCTGGCGGAGGTGCTGGATGTGGCGTTCATCGGCGAGGCGGAGGAGGCCTTCCCGCCGTTCCTGGACGAGGTGCTGGCGAATCTCGCGGAGCTGAAGTCCCCGCGCGGCCAGGCGGTGCGTGACGGGTTGCTTCAGCGCTGGCACGGCCGCCCCGGCTTTTACTGCCCCCGCAGGAGTGCAGAAGCGCGGGTGAAGCGCCACTATGTCGCCGACGCCAGTGCCCACGTGGCCGTCAGCCGCATCGTCACCCCTGACACCGCCTTTGCCAGCCGCCTGCTGGTGCAATCGGCTAGGGGTTGCGCTGCGCGTTGCGATTTCTGCCTGGCGGGCTGCACCACCCACCCGCTGCGGGTGGTGGATGCGGACACGCTGCTGCGAAGCGCGCGGCTGGCGCAAGGCATTACCAGGCGCATCGGCTTCATCGCCGAATCACCGGGCGACCATCCCGCCATTGCGGATGTCACCGCTGCGCTGGTGGACGAGGGCTGCGATGTGTCGTTCTCGTCGCTGCGGCTGAGCAGCATCAATGACGCGATGCTCGCGAGCCTGCTCAAGTG
>CAZXPM010000266.1:0-1889 GCA_964643155.1 uncultured Planctomycetales bacterium
ATCTTCTCCTCCACCGCCAGCAGGTCGGCCTGCGGGGCCTGGTTCAGCTCAAAGCGCAGCCGTACGACCTCCCGCAGAGCCTTCAGGAGCTTCCGGTTGCGCTCAAGCTGCTTGAGCCGCACCGAGACCTCCGCCAGGTCAAACCACCGGTCCAGCAGTTTCTCGCCCAGCGCGTAGCGAGCCGACTCCACCCGCCGGCGCTGCACCACCGCGTCCTGTCCCGCCAGCGTGCGGCGGGCCTTACGCTTGCTGCCCCTTTCCAGCAGTTGGCGGAGGGCCAGCCGCTCGTTGGTCATAGGCATGTTGTAGCTGAAGGGATTGCCCGGCTGGTGGTTCATCAATCCGACCATGAGCATCGGGTCGGGCGGCGCTCCGGCAGGCAGTACTCTCTGCTCCAGCGCGGAAGCCTCGCTCAGCATGAGTTTGATGGAAGGGTGCTCGGTCGCCGCCAGCTGCCAGAGTTCCGCCAACTGCTCCGGGTATCCGGGCACGGTTGGCAGCTCCGGCATCTCCGCCAGCGCCTGCTCCAGCTCCGCGAGCGCGTCGTGCCTGAGCCTGTCCCTGCCCGGCGCCTGCGTGCGGGTGGTTTTCACGACCACCGCGCTTACGCCTTCGGCCGCCAGTGGGCTTGCGGTTGGGAGCGCCAGCAGGGCGGTTGCGGCGAGTATTCCAGCTAGTAAAATCGGCCTATAGTCCATAAGGCGTATGGATTATACCACAGGGGCTATGGACTTAAACGTATCTTCCGGGGGATTTTGCGATTTTCCCGTGTGGTGCTGGTATAATGTATGTGACCTATGGACATTGGCCCATTACAGGAGCTTATACTCAAGATTGTCTGGGAGCGGGGCGAGATGCCGGCGCCGGAGCTGGTGGAAGCGGTGAATGCGCGTTCTGCCGAGAGCTACAGCTACAAGTCGGTGGCCAACTCGGCCGAGATCCTCCGCCGCAAGGGGCTGTTGCGCCGCCGCATGATTGGCCGCGTGGGCTACTACCGCCCGGGGAAGATGCGCGATGAGTACATCTCAGAGACCTGGGCGGAAGCGCTCAAGCGCGGGGTGGAGGCCTTTGGCGCGCCGGTAGCCAGCAACCTGGTGGACGCGGTGGAGATGGCCGACCCCAAGGCGGTGGACGAGTTGATAGAAGAATTGCGCCGCCGCGGCTATATTAAAGGATAGTTGGCCCTTATCCTGAAAGCAACCGCTCTCACCTACCTGCTGGTGTGGTTCAGCCTCACCGCTGCATCCTGGCTGCTGCTGTTCTACTTCTCACGGCTCAAGCCCTCGGCCGGCGATGCGCGGGCCCTTTCCTGCGCCGTTTCCCTTGCAGCCTTTTTTGGCCTGCTCTCCGGCGCGGCCGTCACTTGGCTGGTCGCGACCGGGCGCATTGTGATGGAAACCAACTACTACCTGTTCCTGATGTACGGGCTCTCGCGCACCATCATGTTCCTCGGGACCGCAGGTTTTCTCTACGCACTGGTGTTGCTGCTCCAGCTCTGGCTGCGCGGACGCGGCAAGCGCGTCTATGTTAACCGCGCCAGCGAAGTGGAGATGTACCACGGCCTGCCGGTCATCTACTCCTCTGCAGCCACTGCGCCCAGCCTGCGTGGCGTATGGGACGCGGCCATCCTCCTGCCAGCCAGGCTCAGGGACAGCGTTTCCCCTGAGGACCTGGAGGTGATCCTCCGGCACGAACTAGCACACCATCGCCGGCGCGACAATCTCTGGATCTCGCTGATGGACGCGTTCGCGGCGGTCACGCTGAATATGGGCGCGCTTCCTCGCCTGCTCCGGCGCTACCGCCTCTCCGCCGAACTCGCGGTGGACGCGCGCATTCTCCAGTCAATCCCGGCCGAGCGCTATGTGAACTTGCTCGTAGCCTGCGGCGAA
>CAZXPM010000267.1:0-1887 GCA_964643155.1 uncultured Planctomycetales bacterium
AGCATAACGGATGCGAGGATAAGCGCGAAGTACTTCATTACTCTCCCCCCGTGTCGGCTGAGGCATCCCCGCCAGCACCCGGAGCCGCCTCCGCCGGTTTGATGTACACCTGCGAGAAGTCCACATTGGGAAAGCTCGCATCAACGTCCATGCCGGAAATCGTGAGCCCCCTCACCTCGGGCTTGATGAGGACATTCGTTGTCTGCGCGAAGAGGAAGAGCCAGGGCGCGTCCTCCAGCGCTATCTGTTCCGCCCGCCAGTAGAGGGTGCGCCGTTTGTCCCGGTCAAACTCCACACGCGCCTCCTCCACCAGTTGGTCAAACTCCGGATTGCTGTAGCGCGCCCAGTTGTCGTGGATTCCCTTGTTCTCGCTGGCGAGAAGCTGCCAGAGGAAGGAATCGGGGTCGGGGAAGTCCGCCACCCAGCCTGAGCGCCCGAAGAGATAGTCGCCATTGCGCATTGTGGTCAGGAAGGTGGACCACTCCAGCACCTGCGGGTCAACCTTCACCGAAATGTCGCCCAGGAAGTCCTGAACCTGCAGCGCCACTATGGGGTACACCGAAAAGGCGTTGTAGTACATCGGAATGGTCGGCAGGAACATGCCCTGGGGGTACCCGGCCTTCTCCAGGAGCTCCCGCGCCTTGTCCACGTCGTAGGTGTAGCGCGGTTCCACCCTGTTCGCGGGGTTATGCCACTCGGCCAGCGCTGGCGGGATTATGCCGACGAAGGGCTCGTAACGGCCCTCAAGGATCTCGTTGGCAATGTACTCACGGTTGATGGCGTAGTTGAGTGCCTGCCGCAGGTACTTCTTGGTTTCTTTCTCAAACAGATGCTCCTTCCAGGGGTCTTTCTCCATGTTGAAGACATAGAACTGGATGGCCATCTGCGCCTTGCGGCGGAACTCGCCCTCATACTCGGGGTCGTTCATGATGTCGCGCAGTGAGCCCACCGGCAAGTTGGTGGCGTGCAGCTCGTTGTTCAGGTACGCGTTGAACTGAGTGTTGAGGTCGGGGATGACCTTGTAGAGGATGTGCTGGAGATAAGGTGCGCCTCTGTAGTAGTCGGGATTGGCTTCCAGCAAGATGTGGGAATCGGTTTTCCAGTCCGCCAGCTTGAAGGGGCCGCTGCCAACCGGATGCCGCGCCCATGGGCTGCTTTCCCCCTCGCCGGGTGCTTCAACCTCTTCGCGGGGCACGACTGCGAAGTTGATCATCGCCAGGGAGGTGAGAAACGGGCTGTAGGGTTTGGCGAGCCTAATGACAAACGTGTGCGGGTCGGGGGCTGACAGCCCCGCCAGGCCCTCTGCCCGGCCGGCCCGGAAATCCTGGAAGCCGACCACGTCGCGCAGCAGTGTTGAGCGCTCGGAAATCTCCTTCGGGTCTGCGAGCCGGTTGAAGGAGTACACGAAATCTTCCGCCGTGACTTCCCGGCCGTTGGAGAACCTGGCGCCCTGGCGGAGGTTGAACTTCAAGCGCAGCTTGTCCGCCGACACTTCCCAGCTCTCAGCCAGGTCGGGGACGATACGCAGATCGTGGTCGTAGCGGATAAGCGTGGAATAAATCTGCCGGGCCACGGAGGCGCTGCGCACATCGGTGATGTGGATGGGGTCAAGGGTGGGGACGTCGGAGTCGAGCGGCAGCTTGAGCGTGCCGGCCAGCCGCTGGGAGTTGGACTGCGCGCTCTGGGGGCCGGCGCCGTTGCAGGAGAGGAAGGAGAACAACCCGGCGAGCAGGATGGCAGTAAGAAGCGTTATCGTAGTTATCGGACGCGCATGGTGCTCGCGCGCAACTGTTGAACGAGCCATAGCGTGATTATAACAGTGCCGGCGCTACTCGGCGATTGCCGCCAGCATCTCGCGCACATAGCGCTCGCAGGAGAACTCAGGCG
>CAZXPM010000268.1:0-1881 GCA_964643155.1 uncultured Planctomycetales bacterium
GTGCAGCGATCATCGTACCTGCTATCCTGCTGAACTGCGCCTACACCGGCGTGAAGACGAGCTTGTACTCAAAGGTCATGAGCTTGATGCCCGGCACACTCTTGGCGGCGTAGCGCAGCTCGTCCGGCACCTTAGGCGTCAGCACGATGGCGCGCACCTGCTTTTTCTCCACGTTCTCGTGCGCCCAGCCCATGTTGATGAGCAAGTCGGTGACGACGTCGTGTCCGGGCGGCTCGCTGAAAATCTTCACCAGTACCATGTTCCCGCCGCCATCAGCAAGCAGCATATCGTGCGGGGAAAACGGACGCGGGAACTTGCCCATAGCGCTCTGATCGGGGTAGGGCTTGAGCCCTTCCTCCAGCATACCCAGGTTCTCCTTCAGCATGTTAGCGACGTCGGCGTCTTTCGGTGGCATGTCGTCATCTCCTTCCTTTGGTTCTGGTTGTGCAGGCGCCTTGGCGCCCTTGCCGCGGGGTGCGGCCTCTGGCTCCGGCTCCTCGGCCACGCGCTTGGCCCTGGCGTTGATCTTGGGCGCCGCGGCTTCGGCCTTGCCGGGCGGTTGCACCATCCGCACCACCAGTTCCCCGTCAGCGTCGGCAATCTCCCACACGCCGTGCTGCTCCGGGTCGTACAGCGTATACTGGCCGAAGTCCACCCGGAAAAGGCAGTCCAGGGTGGGGTCCTTGGCGATGCGGGGAGAGCGGTTTTCGGGAAAGCTGGTGCGCGTGGGCATGTTCACGCAGCAAGCGGTGACCTGCGAGCGTATCTTGCTCTCGTCAATGCGTGAGTGCTTGCCGCGCACATAGCGCACAATCTCTGATGGCGTGGTGGGAAGCTCAAGATTCGCAATCGCCTCCCGCACCAACTCTGCCGGAGAAACTTCCGCCATACGTTCGTCCCCCTTCTGCGGCGCCGTAGCGCCCGGTCCCCTGAATCCCGCAGGCCCGCCAAGGCGGCTGGCTGAGGATTAGGTGTATTATTCTACCGCAAGTTGCGCCCGATATTCCACTGCCGGGCGTCGGCCGGCTCCCAGAGGGCTGGCGATGGTAGAATACGGGCACTTCAATCCTTCTGCGGGAGCGAGCAATGGAGGGATACGACCTGATTGTTATCGGCGCCGGGCCAGGTGGCTACGTGGCCGCTATCCGCGCGGCCCAGCTTGGCCTCAAGACGGCCATCGTGGAGCGCGAATACTGGGGCGGTGTCTGCCTGAACGTTGGGTGCATCCCCAGCAAGTGCCTGCTGGAAGATACGCACCTGTATCACGAAGTCGCCCATAGCGGCGCTGCACGTGGGGTCGTCGCCGGCAATCTCTCCTTTGACTGGGCGGCTATGCAGGCGCGCAAAGCCAGAGTCGTGGCCCAGCTCACAAAGGGCGTGGACTTCCTCCTCAGAAAGAACGGAGTGGAGCAGCACTTCGGCGAGGCTGCGTTCGCCAATGCCAACACCCTCAAGGTGTGCGCCCGGGATTCCCAGGCCACGCTGACCGCGAAGCACTTCGTTGTCGCCGCAGGCTCCCGGCCCGCGGAGCTGCGGCATATCAAGGTTGACGGCAAACGCGTGATTTCCTCAACCGAAGCTCTATCGCTGCCGGAGCCGCCCAAGCGCATGTGCGTCATTGGCGCAGGCGCCATCGGTCTGGAGCTGGGCAGCGTTTACGCCCGCCTGGGCACTGAAGTCACCATCGTGGAGATGCTGCCGCAATGCCTGCCGGGCTCCGACCCCGATATTGCCCGGACCCTCGCCCGTGAGTTGAAGAAGCAGGGCATAACCCTGCATACCGACACGACGGTGGCGGCGGTGGAGGGCAGGCCCGGCGAACTTTCGTTGACGCTGGAGGGCAAGCACGCGGGTATGCTGGAGGCGGATGTCGTCCTGCTG
>CAZXPM010000269.1:0-1881 GCA_964643155.1 uncultured Planctomycetales bacterium
GGCGCTGACGGCGCAGTCGAAGTGAAGCAGGTCGAGCAGGTGAAGCCGGGGACTACCGTTGAAGTGCGCCCGGGAGAAAGAGTTCCGCTGGACGGCGTGGTTGTTAGGGGCACGACCACCATCAACCAGGCTCCTATCACCGGCGAATCCGCACCGGTACCAAAAGCTGCCGGCAGCGAAGTATTTGCAGGCACAATAAATAACGAGGGCGCGTTTGAGTTTGACGTCACCAAAGCCGCGTATGACACCACGCTGGCGCGCATCATCCGCCTCGTGGAAGATGCGCAGTCCCGGCGCGCCGCCAGTGAGCAGTGGGTGGAAAAATTCGCCCGCTATTACACGCCGACGGTCGTAGCGCTGGCAGTTCTGGTGGCCATCATCCCGCCGCTCGCTTTCAATGCGCTGTGGGTTACCTGGCTCTACCAGGCACTTGTGCTCTTGGTGATTGCATGCCCCTGCGCGCTGGTCATTGCGACGCCCGTCAGCATCGTGACAGGGCTAACATCGGCGGCACGCGCGGGGGTGCTCATAAAAGGCGGGGCTTACCTGGAAGCACCGGCGCACCTGCGGGTGGTGGCGTTTGACAAAACTGGCACCCTCACATATGGACAGCCGGAGGTTCAGCAAATTGTCCCGCTCAACGGGCACACCACCGCCGAACTGCTGGCGCGGGCAGCGGCGCTGGAAACACACAGCGCCCATCCTCTGGCTGTGGCGATTGTGCAGCGGGCCGAGACCGAGGGAGTTACGCCTTTGCGCGCGGAGGAATTCCACGCGATTGAAGGAAAAGGCGCGGAAGCGCTTATAGATGGGCGGCCTTTCTGGATCGGCAGCCATCGCTTCATGCACGAAAAGGGCGGCGAGACCCCGCAGTTCCACAACATGGCGCTGCAACTGGAAGGCGCGGGGCATTCCGTTGTGGCGGTAGGCAACGACCGCCACGTTTGCGGACTGATAAGTGTCTCCGATGGCGTTCGAGATCAGGCTCATGAGGCCATTAGCGGACTGAAGGCGGCTGGAATCCTCCAGGTGGTTATGCTCACCGGCGACCACGAGCAAACGGCACAGGTTGTGGCGGACCAGACCGGTATTGACGAGCACCACGCGAATCTCCTTCCGGAAGACAAGGTGGCTGCCGTTGAAAAACTTGTGGAGAAACACGGGCAGGTTGCGATGGTCGGTGATGGAGTAAACGATGCACCGGCAATGGCCGTCTCTACGTTGGGCATAGCTATGGGCGCGGCCGGAACCGACGCTGCGATAGAAACAGCGGATATCGCGCTGATGTCGGACGACCTGATGAAGCTCCCGTGGCTTGTCAGGCACTCGCGCGCCACGCTGCGCACCATCAAGCAAAACATCTGGTTCGCCCTGGCGGTAAAAGCGGTGTTTATGGCACTGGCGGTAACGGGCCTGGCAACGCTCTGGATGGCGATAGCCGCGGACACGGGCGTATCGCTGCTCGTTATATTCAACAGCCTGAGGCTGCTGAAAAGGAGAGTAAGCTGACTACGGAAACTATCACACTGCAGGTCACCGGAATGACATGCGACCATTGTGTCCAGGCTGTCACACGCGCGCTTTCGACGTGCGACGGCGTAAAGTCAGCAGAGGTTCACCTTGCATCCGCCAGCGCGGTTGTGAAGGGAAGCGGATTCGACACCAGCTGTCTGGTCAATGCCGTTAAAATCGCGGGCTATGAAGCCAGTATCTCAGATAACCAGTAAACTATATTATCTTTGGGAGGGTGTTCGCAGATGGACATTAAAGGCTCAAAAACCGAGAAAAACCTGCTAACGGCATTTGCCGGAGAATCGCAGGCGCGAAACCGTTACACCTACTTCGCCAGTCAGGCGAAGAAGGACGGTTTGGTGCAGATTC
>CAZXPM010000270.1:0-1849 GCA_964643155.1 uncultured Planctomycetales bacterium
GCTACTGAACGTCAACTACCCGCGCCCCGTAGCGCTCGACCGCCTCGCGGATCAAAGGGTCGCTGGTGACATCCTGATACTGTTGCTTTTTCTGCTCAGCCGGTGGCGGCTCGGTGGAGCCGGATTCGCTCGTTTTCACAGAACGAGGTGGTTTGGTAGCCTGCCCTTTGGATGTAAGGATGCATCGCACTCGACACGGGCAGCCAATGACGCGGCTGATCACTTTTTCCAAAACCTGCTTGCTGCGCGGCTCCTCCAGGCGTTCCTTGTGAAAGGCATGATGAGCGCCGAACACCAGGACGTTGTTATCCTCCACCCGTACTGGTGTGCACGAACGCAGCAGAGCCTCTGCGGAGCGGTTCAGGGGGCGTACTTCGGCCAGAATTCGCGCCCAGTTCAGATGGACGGCTTCCAGGGTCACGGACTTCCCGGCTGAAGAGCCAGACGCAGGTGGGGGTTGCTCTTTTTCTTTGGATTCGATTTCAGCGGACGCAGTCTGATTAGCCGGTGACAAAGCAGGCTTTCTGACTTGCGGGGTCTCGGGTCTGGCCGGAGCAGCAGGCGCGTCAGGCTCAGGCGATGGAACCGCAACCGGTGAACGGGTCATGGGGCCAACCGGTGAGGAGCCACTCGGCGAGTGCCCTGCTTCTGCATCGCCCAAGGTCGCTTCCACGAAAGCCAATTCCAGGGGCAACTGCGGCTGCAAACTGCCCCGCAGATCGAGACTGGCCTGATTGAAGAGTTTGACTGCACGCACCATCCGCCGCAGCGAAAGACGAGTCACCTGCCCTCGCATCTCCTTCAATGTTTCATCTGGCACGTTCAATAGCTCCGCTCCGTCTCCTACTTTGAGCATGAGGAGGGCGCGTAAGTGTTCAACGACCTGGCGGGTGAGTTGGCGCGGATCAATCCCCTCGTCAATTGACTTATTGATTACCTCCAGCCCACCGGCGACCTCTCCAGTTACCAGATGCTCCACCAACCGGCTTACGACCTGCGCGGGCACGACTCCCAGCATGGCGCGCACCTGGTCTACCTCGATTTTTTCATCACCGCCGGAGCCAAGTTGGTCGAGCAAGCTCTCGGCATCGCGCAGGCTGCCTGTGGCGCTGCGGGCAATAAGCTCCAGCGCCGCCTTTTCAACTGTCAGGCCCTCGGCGGCGGTGATGCGCTCCAATCGCCTCAGGATGCCGGACAGGGAAATGCGGTGAAAGTCGAAGCGCTGGCAGCGGGAAAGCACGGTTGCCGGGATCTTATGCGGTTCGGTGGTGGCCAGAACGAAGATCACGTGCGGCGGAGGCTCCTCGAGGGTCTTCAACAGAGCGTTGAACGCCTCGGTAGTCAGCATGTGTACTTCGTCAACAACATACACTTTGTACCGCGCTTCGGTGGGTCGGAAGGCTACATTCTCTCGCAGGGCACGGATCTCGTCAATGCCCCGGTTAGAGGCAGCGTCAATCTCGATCAGGTCCAGCAAGCGACCCTCGTTGATCGCCCGGCAGATAGTGCACTCGTTGCACGGACGGAGTTCCGCATCGGCCAGGCAGTTTGCGGCCTTGGCCAACAGGCGCGCAGTGGTGGTCTTGCCCGTGCCCCGTGGGCCGGCGAAGAGATAGGCATGGCCGATGCGCCCATCGCGCAACGCATTCCGCAGAGTACGGGTCACGTGCTCCTGGCCTACAACTTCCTCGAATGTTTTGGGCCGCCATTTACGATACAGTACCTGCGCGGCCATCGTCACCCCTTTCTTGAACTACGAATCTCCAGAATACCAGTTCCAGGTGCCCGGCACTTGTGAAGTGCCGGGCACCTGATAGTTTATCACCGAAGGGTGATTTGCGCAAGCGAC
>CAZXPM010000271.1:0-607 GCA_964643155.1 uncultured Planctomycetales bacterium
TCTCCCTGGCCCCGCACGCCACCAGCACCCGGTCCGGCGCCACCAGCCGGTATTCGCCGCCCACCACCACGCCTACTTTCCGGTCGTAGAACGCGCCTACGGCGGTGGCGTTCAGCCAGACCTGTACGCTCTTCTGCCTGGCCACTTCGTCCGCCAGCAGCCGGCCGATCTCAGTGCCCCGCGTGCCCGCCCAGCAATCCGTCACCGAGCCGAAGAAAGCATGCGTCTGCAGCGTCAGCTTGCCGCCCAGCTCCTGCTTGTCATCCACCACGATGCAGCTTACGCCGGCCCTGCCCAGCTCAATCGCGGCGTTCAGCCCCGCCGGGCCGCCGCCGATGATGAGCACCTCGGTGGCGTATTCCGGTATGTCGCGGAACTGCGGCTTTCCGTCGTCCGGCGCCACCGGCGGCATACCCTCGCAGCTTCGCACCTCCATCCCCGGCCGCACTTCGGTCATGCACGCCTTCACCACGCGGCCATTGGCAATGACCATGCACTGGGAGCACTGGCCGTTGACGCAGTAGATGCCCTGCGCGCCACCGTCCCGGTGGTGGTGCCCAAAGACGCGAATTCCGTTGGCGAAAAGCGCGCTGGAGATGACTTCGCC
>CAZXPM010000271.1:617-1836 GCA_964643155.1 uncultured Planctomycetales bacterium
GACTTCGCCCTCGCGCGCCAGCAGCTCAAGGCCGTTGTAGCTGAACGGCACGGAAGGCTCTTCCAGTGGATCCAGTACTGGGTGCTGGCGGATGCGCAACTGCCGCGGCTTACCCATCCTCCGCGCCTCCCAGTGCCCGGCTGGCCAGCTCCAGCAGCGTGATCGGCCGGGCCAGGCTGCTGCGCCACGAGCCCCGCCGCAGGAACAGCACCGACTGCAGGTAGTCCGCCGGGCAATCACACAGGAAGTAGCCCGCGCCCAACCCGTCTGCGGCTTCCCCCCGCACTTTCAGCAGCTTGCACCTCTCGCCGCTCAAAGCGAAGGTGAACGCCCCCTCAGGATGCGGCGGCACTTCCTCGCTCTCCACCCACTCCACGCCGGGCAGCTCCGGCAGCTCCAGCCCCACAGGCACGGCCACCCGCAGGTGCTCCGCCGGAGCCTCCAGCCGCTGCGCTTCCCGCACCACGAAATCACGCAGCGCAGCCACTTCCACCTCCGGCAGGTGCGCCTTAAGCCCCGCCGCGCTCTCAGGACACAGGCAGAGCACCCGCCTAGCGCCCCGCGCCCTGATGACCTCCGCGTCGCGCCGGAAGGCCTCCACGCTGCCAGTGCATCCCGCCGAGCCGCTGATGACATCAGCCTCAGTGCCAGTGCGCCTCAGGGCATTCAGCGCCCGGTGCACCTGGCCCCGCAACACGAAAGCGTCCGCCAGCGCGTGCGCCATATAGTCCAGTATCACCAGCCGGTTGACGAATACGAGCGTGTCCGCCGCTTCATCCACCGGCAGAACAGATTTCCAGTCCGATATGTCCGGCGTGACGCCGCGCTCGCACAGCGCCCGCAGCATCGCGGCAACTTCGTCGTAGTTGTCCGCCTCCACCGCCGGCGGAAGCTCCTCTGCGTACGGATTGGGCGCGTGCCCCTGGCGCAGTTCCTCCCGGAGCAGCTCCAGCGGGCCGGTGCGCCCCCGGCCGGGGACTCGCACTTCCACCCTCCCTGCGCCGAATCCCATTATCCGCGCCAGCCGGTCGGCCAGCTGCGCTGTATGGCGCGCCACATCTTCGCCGTTGCCGAAGAAACAGGTGTCCTGGTCGCGCCCCATCAGCAGGATGCGCCGCGCCCCCGCTGCCAGTGCAGCGAAAATCATGGGCAGCGTTACCCTCCCGATGCAGGGCAGCTCAATCACGCTCTCCCGCATTCCGGGAGGGAAGGGTGAGCG
>CAZXPM010000272.1:0-1805 GCA_964643155.1 uncultured Planctomycetales bacterium
GTTCAACGCCATGTTCGCCTCCCCGCCGGAGGAGCTGCGCAACCGCGCGTTCAAGCTCGCGCGCAAGCTCGCCAAGGACGGCCTGCCCTGCGGGGTGCGCGAAAGCGCCGGCGAAGTGGGCGGAGGTTACGCCAACCGGCCGGTGCCGTCCTACGCGCTGGCGTTCGGCGGCGAAAGTGTGCCGGTGGAGCAACTGGCGGAGGAGCTCCGGCGCGGCCGGCCGCCGGTGATTGCGGTGGTGCGCGAGGACACGCTGCTGCTCAATGTGCTCACGGTGCCGCCGGAAGACGAAGCCCCGCTCCTCGCCGCGCTGATGGCCGCGGCAAAACGCTGCGGGCTGCTCTAGGGCTTCTTCTTTTTCTTGCGCGGGAACAACACGAAAGCCATCACGATCGCGGTGATGATAGTAGAAAGGGAGGCGACCATCGTCGGGTTGAGCGGGCCGCCGCCGACCTTGTAGAAGGCCAGCAGAGCGAACACGCCCGCGCTGATGATGAGCGCGATGACCGTCGCCAGCAGCCACTTCATAAAGAACATACCTGCCCCCTGTGTCAGTTTCCCCGATTCTAGCACATGCCTGCGGCGGGTGGGAAAAATCCTCCACCACGCGTGCGTTTGCCGTCCCTGAAGCTTGCCGCCCGTGGTTTCTCTTCACTGCCGGCGCGGAGGGTTCAGCCGCGCGTTTTCCCCTGCCGGGCCTGCTGGCTCGCCGGACGCTGGAGGCTGGCCACCAGCCCGCTGACGTCCGCCGGCCGCAGCCCCGGGATGCGCGCCGCCTGCGCCACCGTGCGCGGCTGCACGCGCGCAAGCTTTTCCCGCCCCTCGGCCGATATTGCCGCCACCTGCGCGAAGTCAAAGCCCGGCGGGATGGCCAGCCGCTCGTACTTGCGCATCCGCGCCACCTCCTGTTCCTGGCGCTTGAGGTAACCTTCGTACTTGGCCGCGATGTAGGCCTGCTTCAGCGCCGCCGCCTCCAGCACCGGCTCCACGTCACCCTCCGCCGCCACCAGCTTCTTGGCATGCTGGGCGAACCGCTCCTCGTCCACCTCCGGGCGTTTCGCGAGATCTCTGAGCGTTGCCCCCGGCTTCAGCCCGGCATCCGCGGCGACGGCTTTCACCGTATCCAGTTGCGCCTGCACCGCGTACACCCGCTGCCGCAGCCGCTCCAGCGCCTGCGCCTTCTCCGCGCTCAGCAACCCCGCATCGCGGGCCATCGGCCCCAGGCGCAGCGCCGCGTTGTCAAACCGCAGCAGCAGCCGGTATTCGCAACTGGAGGTGAACATGCGGTAGGGCTCTTCGGTGCCCACAGTGGTGAGGTCGTCCAGCATCACGCCGATGTAAGAGTTGTCCCGCGAAAGCGGCAGCGGCTCCCGCCCCTGCAGGGATAGCGCCGCATTCGCCGCCGCCGCCAGCCCCTGGGCGCCCGCTTCCTCGTAGCCGGTGGTGCCGTTCACCTGCCCCGCGAAGTAGAGCCCCTCCACCCGCTTGGACTCCAGGTCGGGATGCAGCTCCAGCGGGTTCTGGAAGTCGTACTCCACCGCGTGCCCCGGCCGCAGGATGCGTGCTCGCTCCAGCCCCTTCGTCCGCGCGAGGAAACCGGCCTGGACCTCCTCCGGCAGGCTGGTGGTCAGTCCCTGCACGTAGACTTCATCCGTGGCCGTCCCGTCCGGCTCCAGAAACACGGGGTGCGACAGGTTGTCCGGGAAGCGGCGCACCTTGTCCTCAATGCTCGGGCAGTAGCGGGGGCCCACGCCGGTGACGTTGCCGGAGTACAGCGCCGACCGCGCGAGGTTCTCGCCGATGTA
>CAZXPM010000273.1:0-1799 GCA_964643155.1 uncultured Planctomycetales bacterium
GTGCAGCTTGCGCCGCTGCCGCAGGAAGCGCCCATCACCGGCGTCATCTGAGCTAAAGAGAAAGATATGGCGCGATATGAAATCACCGTGAGTGCGTCGGCCGAATGCGCCTTACGCATCGTCGGCGCCAAGCCGGAAGACAGCAAGCAACACGGCCGCACGCTGTTCATCTCAGCCACCTTCGCGGGCGAGAAGCTGAACGAGACCGGCTACCTGGCCGATGAAAGGGCGCTGCGGGCGGCGCTTGCCGAGACGGTGGGGCAGCTTGACCACCAGTACTTGAACGACCTGCCGCAATTCCAGGAGCAGAATCCCACCGCGGAGAACATCGCGCGCTGGCTGGCGGAGCAGCTGGCTGGCTTGGCGGCGCGAGCGGACATTAGTCTGGCGGCGGTGGGAGTGCGGCTGCACCGGGATGCGGAAGTGGTTTACCGGCCGCGGGGCTAGAAGTAGACTTCACTGGGGCCGGACGGCGTTACGCTCCAGCACTCCGCCAGGACGGCCACGCGCTTGAAGTACTCCGATGGCTGCAGCGCGGCAAACGCCTCGTGCTTGCGCTTGATGTCCTGGTATATCCGGTCCACGCCCCGCGCATAACTGGTGGGACGGCGGGAACCCGGGCGGTTGTAGCGCGCCAGCGCCAGCAGGTAGGAGTTGGCGCCGCTCTCGTAACGCTTGTACAACGCGATGCCGGCACGGATGTTGCCTTCCGGGTCGTAGAGCATGTCCCGGGAAATGGTAATATCCTGCACCTGTTTTCCCGCCCAGAACGGCATAATCTGCGAGTAGCCGATCTCCCGCGCGCCGCCACGCACTACGTTGGCCGGGGTCCGGTGCTTGCTGCTGCGGTAGTGCCGCCCGCGGCTCTCCTTGAGCACGCGCGCGAGCTGCACCATCGGGTCAGTCTGGTAGTGGCTGGAGTACTTGAGCACCCAGGTCGCCAGGTTGCAGGCATCTTCCACCGGCAGCTTCCACTCCTGGGTCAGGTAGTAGGCAAAGAAGGCGTGCATCGCCGGATCCACTTCCACAGTCTCGCTGGGACGAGGGGCAGCAGGAGCCGGCGGCAGCGCAATTGCCTCCGCGGCCTCGGCCGCCAACTGGGAGTTCGCCACCATTGAGGTCAGTATGAGAATGAGCGCCAGCAGCACCGCCGGCACCAGTAATCGCAATAGCATTTGCTTCATAAACATCACCGGCGGCCTTTGGGGCCGCCGTTAAGACGCGCTTAAAGCACATCGCCCCGTTACCGGGGCAGGCGGAATAATACCATTTCGCCGGAGAAAAGGCAAATCCTGCGGCGTGTCAGGCTCCCGCCGCAGGGCTCACAGGGCTTATGAAGCGCATCCCGCCCTATGCCTCGGCCTTGGGCAGACTGAGCACCTAGTAGTGCCCGGCGAACCATACCATTTCGCCCTTAGCCTCCGCGCGGGCGGGATACGGTAAGTTCCGTGGGAGGCGCAGCCCGGAGCCGGGGCATTCCCGACTTCCCAACAATACAGGGGGTGAAGCTCGCTTCACCGGACCGGCACCGGGACCGCTGGCACCAGAGGAAATTCCTGACCTCCTTCCCGGAACCTACACTGAAGTTTAACGCAGGAAGCCGAAGTTCGCCACAGGCCGGGACGGATTTCTCCAGATAAGGGAGGGACGGGGGAATCAGGCGCCGGGACGCCGCCTGCGGTAGAATACAGGCGGTGCGAGTTTGCTCAACCACCCTCGTGCGCTTGCTTCTTGCGGCTGCCGCGGCCGCGCTGTTGGCTTCTGCCGCCACCGCCCAGCCACCCTCCGGCAGCGCGCCC
>CAZXPM010000274.1:0-1796 GCA_964643155.1 uncultured Planctomycetales bacterium
CGCCGGTTCGGATGCTGCGGACGGCGTGCCGCTGGGAGCTGGCAGCAGTCACACCTGACGCTGAGCTTTCACCTGCTTCTTGATGGCGTTCAGCCCGTACTTGTCCAGGTACGAAAGGAAGCTCTCGCCCGTGAAATCCGGTGCGCGGATGTCTTCGTGCTCCGGCGGAATGGCGCAGTCCCGCTTGAGGCTCACCAGCTCGCGGTAGCCGAAGACCTCGTCCCTGGCGGCGCGCAGCGCCTCGCGGATGCGCTCGGGCTTGACCTCTTCCAGGCGCGCATAGATGTTCTCCAGCCCGCCGAATCCGGCTATGAGCTTGGCGGCGGTTTTCTCGCCCACGCCCTTGACGCCGGGAATGTTGTCGGAGGGGTCGCCGCGCAACGCCTTGAAATCCACGAACAGCGCGGGGGGAAAGCCGTACTCTTCGCGGAAGCTCTCCGGCGTATAGACCTTGATCTCGGTGACGCCCCGCGTTTGCACCAGCACATAGGTGTTGTCGTCCAGCAGTTGCAGCATGTCGCGGTCGCCCGAGAGGATGAGCTTGAAGTCCTCCGGATGCTGCGCCGCATAGCTCGCGATAAGGTCGTCGGCCTCGTAGCCCGGCTCCAGCAGCGCGGGGCAGCCGCAGGCCTGCATCGCCTCCACCACCAGCGGGAACTGGTGGAGGAGGTCGTCCGGCGGCGCCGGCCGGTTGGCCTTGTAGTCCGCGAACTGCTCGGTGCGGAAGGTGCGGCGCGCGGTGTCAAAGAACGCGGCACAGCCCCTGGGGTGCACGTCCGCCACGACCTTGAGGATCATCTTCAGCGTGCCGAACACGCCGTTGATGGGCATGCCGTCCGGTGTGGTCAGCTCGCGGATGGAAAAAAACGCGCGGAACACCAGCCCCGTGGCGTCCATCAGCAGCACCGGCGCCGGTTTCCCCTTGAGCGCGTCCAGATGGTTGGATGTTACCGGCATAATCCTGGCGTAACCATGTTACCGCATTGATGGTATAATACTGGTGAAAGGTTCCGCTCCGCTGACAAGAGCCCATGGGGCTCTCCCGCAAGGGTAGGCGGAGCGGTCACGTTAATAGGAGGCGTGCTCCCACGATGGGTACTGTATTTCGGAACATATAGTCTGCTCGATTCGCCTGTAAGCGGCATCGTCTCTATGTTCCCACTTGCGATAGACAGCCCAATTGATATAGTCTGCAACTTGTAGCATTGTCGAGCTCTTGGACGCGTGATGATAGAGCCGATAGCGAACTGTTGCGGGCTCAAGCAGCTTGGACAGAGTTTGTTTGATAGCCTTCTCAACTAACCTTCTTTTCTTTCTGATGGGAAGGCTATCGGTGAAGATGACGCAATCTCGTAATGACTGTCCTCGAACGGTTCCCACAACATACCGCATGAGAAAGGCCATTGTGTCTGAGTAGAACCTGCCACTCGCGATTAGCTCCCCTGGAAGTCTGCGCTTGTGGCAGACGATAATGTCAGATCGGATTCCGCTAAGGGAGGACTCCATTGTATTAAAGACGCGGGCCCGTATTGCGCGGTGGTTCTCGGACGCGTGGAAGTATTCAATATTATTGCCCCTCTCTAACAAGTCAAAGCGCAGGTCGTCGAGCTTCGCACCAAGCGCGAAGGGACGATCGCAGGAAACAGCCGTGAGAGTGAAATACTCGGTTCCCGTGTTAGTGAAGTTGAGGTCGCCGCCCTCGTCAATGAAGATGTACCAGCACTTGTCTGCCATCACACTTCCACCGTTCCGTCGTACACGAAGCGGGCGCGGCGGGTGAGCAGCGCGCTCTGACC
>CAZXPM010000275.1:0-1778 GCA_964643155.1 uncultured Planctomycetales bacterium
CGGGGAGAAGTTAGCGTCCAGCGCAATCTCCCCGATCGGTGCGTCCTTGCGTTTCAACTCCGCCGCCAGCACAAAGCCCACGCCCCGGGAGACAGTGGCCTTCATCTCCAGTGAACGCTTCTTTTCCGTAATGGTGCAGAGGTATGACTCCTCGGGGTGGACGATCTCCACCTCCGGGTTCTTCTCAAAATCGGCGGCGGTGACCACTCTCTCGCCTGAAACGTCTAGTGTCAGCACTGCGGACTGGACGTTATCCAGCAGTTTAACCTTCACTTTGCGCAGGTTGAACAGCAGTTCGGTCGTGTCCTCCAGTATGCCCTGAAGAGTAGCGAACTCGTGCGGCACTCCTGCGATTTCCACGTGGGAGATGGCGTAGCCCGGGATGGACGAGAGCAGCACCCGCCGGATGCTGTTTCCCAGAGTAATGCCGAATCCGCGCGGAAGCGGCTCCACCACGAACCGCGCCCTGATGCCGGGCTTGTCCTCGTACCGCTCCATCTTCAGGAGCCCGAACTGCGGATTAGCCTCGCGTGTTACCTTGCTTTCAATCATTGTTGCCCCTCACAGGTTACTAGACGCGGTTGGAGTAGTACTCAACCACAAGCAGGTGCTTGAAGTTCTCCTCCATCTCGTCCGCCTTCGGCAGGCGCTTGATTTCGGTTCGCAGTGTTTCGGGGTCAAACTTCAGCCAGTAGTCCGCGGGAAGCTCGTCAAGCCCCCGCTCCTTCAGGTTCTTGTAGTAAGGGCGGCTGCGCCTCTCTGCTTTGACCTCCACGACATCTCCCGGGCGCACCAGGAAGGAAGGGCGGTCAACCACGCGACCGTTCACCCAGAAGTGCCGGTGGGACACAAGCTGCCGCGCCTGAGTGCGGGAATCCGCCAGCCCGGACCGGAACACAACATTGTCCAACCGCCTCTCCATCAGGCGAACCAGCTCTTCACCGGTCACCCCCTTGGAGGCCTTAGCTCTAACGAAGTAGCGCCGGAACTGCCGCTCGCCAATGCCGAACATGCGGCGCATTACCTGCTTTTCGCGCAGGTGCGACGCGTAGTCCGTCGGTTTTCCTCTCCGGCGGCGGGGGCCAGGCACGTAATTGCGCAGCTCAATGGCGCAGCGGTCGCCCAGGCACCGCGCGCCCTTAAGGTAGAGCTTCACACCGGCAGCCCGGCACCTCTTGCACTTCGGTCCATTGTAACGTCCCATATTATGTTCCCTTAGATCCTCCCGCTGCTATATGCGGCGGCGCTTGCGCGGCCGGCAGCCGTTGTGTGGTACCGCAGTTACGTCCTTTATCAGTTTGATCTTCAGCCCCTGGCTGTTTATCACGCGCACCGCAGACTCCTTGCCTCCACCCGGCCCCTTGGTGTAAACAGACACCTCGCGCATTCCCATATCACGCGCCTGCCGGCAGGCGTCTTCCGCGGCCAGCTGGGCAGCATACGCCGTGCTCTTCTTGGAGCCCCTGAAGCCCCGTGTTCCTGCGCTGGCCCACGCCAAGGCGTTGCCCTCGGTGTCGGTGACGGTCACGAGTGTGTTGTTAAAAGAGCTGCGGACATAAATGCGCCCTTCCGCCACGTTCCTTCTGGCGCGTTTCCGCCGTGATTTCTGTTTTCCTTTAGCCAAGGTGAAATACTCCCGATATTACTTCTTGCCCGGACGCTTCTTGCCGGCAATCGCCTGGCGCTTGGGGCCTTTGCGCGTGCGCGCATTGGTGTGCGTCCGCTGCCCGTGCACGGGCAGGTTGCGCCGATGCCGGATGCCACGGTACGACTTGATC
>CAZXPM010000276.1:0-1763 GCA_964643155.1 uncultured Planctomycetales bacterium
CGGAACACGCAATACGCAACACGCTCAGTTTCTCAGCAGGTACATCAACATCAAGCACCCGTTTCCACGTTTGTCGCTCAGCATAGCAAGTTGTCGAAGGGCCGTCGCAGGAAAAGACGGGCGTGGTGGCAACAAAAAAGGCCGGTGACGAGACGCAGGCAAGCTTAGCTTGCCCTGTCCCGCCGACACGGCCGGAATACAAGGAAATTATTGGTCTGCCCACCGCCCGCAGCCGTCACCGTTTCCGCTCCCTCGCTTCTCTGAGTGGAGACTCAGACGATTCTGCCGATGCCCTTCTGCACACGTGTGCAGAAAGATTTTATCACAAGTTTTCTCATTTGTCAATTCACTCACGATCTCGCTTGACTTGCGACCGCCCAGGTTGTACAATAGGCTCACTGCTCATTCACTCCGCAGGTTTCACTACCGGGCACTTTTTAAGTCACGAATGGCGCGAATGGACGAATGGCACAAATAGGAACAAAACCCTGAAAAATCATTCGTGCCATTCGTGATAAACATTCGAGCTTTCGAGAGGATACTCGATTTATGAAGCTGGGCTTTGCGGTCAAAGTACTCGGCGAACCGGGGTTGAAATCCTACGACACCCGGCGCTGGCAGAACAATCCCCATCTCAGCGTCAGCCTGATCTACCTGCGCGACATCTTCGGCTACCTGCGACGGCAGGCGATCACCATGTACCGCATGTCCTCGCACCTGGCACCTTATCTCACTCACCCGGACATGCCTCAGTTTCACCGCCAGCTCGATGAATGTGCCGCCGAACTGACGGCCATCGGGGAGATGGCCCGCAGCGATGGTTTACGGCTGTCCTTCCATCCCTCGCTGTACGTCGTGCTCAACGCTCCCGACGAGACTCTGGCCGCCAGAGGTGCGCGGGAGGTCGCAGCCCTGGCGCGGATGCTGGATATGATGGGATTAGGCCCGGAGGCGGTGATCGTCGTCCACGTGGGCGGAGTTTACGGCGACCGGAATGCCGCCCGCCAGCGATTCGCCACGCGCTACCTGCGCCTGCCCGAGCCCGCCCGTCGCCGCCTGGTGTTGGAGAACGACGATGGCCGCTTCTCCGTGGCCGACGTTGCCTGGATTCATCGTGAGACGGGCATCCGCCTGGTTTTCGACCACCTCCATTTCTGCAATCACAACCCCCAAGGAATGGACGCTATCGAGGCTTTGGCTACGTGCCTGGACACCTGGCCTGCGGACGTGCGTCCCAAAGTACACTTCAGTTCTCCCCGCACGGCTATGCACGTCATTGAGCGTGCCCACGCGGACCCGGGTGGGAAAAAGTACAGGCTGCGTCAGCCGCGCTGGATTCAGCACGCCGACTTCATTGATCCTTTCGCCTTCGTCGCCTTCCTGCGTGCGGTGCGAGCCGCCCATCTGCGAGACTTCGACATTATGCTGGAAGCCAAGGCGAAAGACCTGGCCTTGCTGCGCCTGCGGGAGGACCTGTCGCGCCTGGCTCCTGACCTGGGCATTGTCCTTTGAGGGGACGTAACTACGCGGGGAAACGCCTGGTTGCGGCGGTCGCCTCATTGAAACTGGAGAAGCCGGGGGCGTTCCGGGGGCACACTGGAGGACGTGGAGCAGTACCTGGCGGGCCGTGGTTCCCCTACCCATCCGACATAAGCGCCGGTGCTTCGCTCACCGCCCCAACCTGGCAGTCCGCGCTGCCGGGTTGGGGTTTTTTGTTTGCCGGAGAGATTGCGCTCGCTTGACGCGCTACCCCGCCAGATAGG
>CAZXPM010000277.1:0-1741 GCA_964643155.1 uncultured Planctomycetales bacterium
CAGCATGGTCACGGCCATCTCGGCGCTGCGGATGAACTGCTCCGCCGGGCGCTTATCCTGCAGCAGCTCCTCCCCTACCCGTCCGCCATAGGCAAACGCGCCGCGCGCACGCTTGTCCTCGCGGGTGGCGATGGTCAGGCAGCCCAGGCGCACCAGCGGCTGGGTGTCGCGCGCGTCAGTGCCGTCGCTCGCAATCACGCGGAAGCTGCGCAGGCTCTCGCTGTGGGTGAGTATCACCTGGCTGATGTGGGGGCTGAAGGCGCGAACGCTCTCGTTGGCCTCGTGCAGCGTGTCCATCTTTGCGCGCAGCCCGAGCTCGGACATCGGCGCGGCCACCGGGTAAAGGTCCTGCATTTTCACCGGGCGCACCGGCTCCACGCGGGGATGGCCGCCGGAGGCGATGGCGGCGGCGGTCTCGGCGGCGTCCAGCAGGCCGTTTTCGTCCCAGCCGTCCAGCCAGGCGTAGCCGTAGTTGTCGCCGTCCACTACGCGCACGCCCAGGCCCTGCCGCCGCCCCTGCGACAGCTCGGAAACCCTGCCGTCCTTGAGCATAAAAGAGAGTGAGCTGGTGTCTTCCATGAAGACTTCGGCGAAGTCGCCGCCCCGGGCCAGCGCCACCTCCCAGATGCGCTTCTTCAGGCCGTCGTCAATCTTGTCCAGGAATGCGTCCACGGGTATCTCCTTTGGGTCAGCCGCGCTGAAACTTCAACCTGCGCGCGAACTCACGGAACATTCTATCAGCCTCCAGGATGGCATCCAAAACAGGGGGCTCGGCAGGGAGGGAATCTGCGCCGGGAGCTTCGGCGCGCCGGCGGAAACACCCGCTGACGGTTTCGCCAATGGCGGAGAAGGGAATGGCGCCGTCCAGGAAGGCTTCCACCGCCACTTCGTTCGCGGCGTTGAGCGCAATGGGCGCCCACCACTCCGCGCCGAGCGCCTCGTAAGCCAGCCCCACCAGCGGGAAGCGCGCGGAGTCCAGTTCCTCAAAGGTGAGGCTGCCTACTGCGGCAAGGTCCAGCGGCACCACCACTCCGGGCGGCCGCTCCGGCCCCAGCAGCGCGTATTGCACCGCGACCGCCATGTCGGGCACGGAGAGCTGGGCGAAGGTGCTGCCGTCGGCGAACTCCACCAGGCCGTGGATGATGGACTGCGGGTGGATGAGCACGCGGATCCTGTCCGGCGGCAGCCCGAAGAGGAAGTGCGCCTCAATCACCTCCAGCGCCTTGTTCATCATGGTGGCGGAGTTGACGGTGACGGCAGGGCCCATATTCCAGGTGGGGTGCGCTAGCACCTGCTCGCGGGTGGCGGCGGCGATCTCCCCGGGCGACGAGCGCAGGAAGGGGCCGCCAGACGCAGTGAGGGTGATGGAAGTGACTTCTTCCTTGCGCCCGGCCAGCAGGCACTGGTAGATGGCGGAGTGCTCGCTGTCAATGGGAATGAAGCGTGTGCCGGTGTTGCGCACCAGATCGGCCACAAAGCTGCCGCCGACCACCAGGGCCTCTTTGTTGGCGAACAGTATCTCTTTGCCCGCCAGGATGGCGGCCACCAGCGCGCGCAGCCCCACGGCGCCGCTAATGGCGCAGACCACCGCGTCCACTTCGGGGCGCTGCACCACCAGCGGCAGAGCCGCTTCCTCGGCGAACAGTTCAATGCCCCGTTCTCCCAGTTCACCGCAGGCTTCCAGCGCGGCGCCCTGCTCCACCAGCAGGAGTTAGTACACTCCTATCCCCATTGCTGGCGC
>CAZXPM010000278.1:0-1499 GCA_964643155.1 uncultured Planctomycetales bacterium
CGCCCGGCAATCCCGCGAATACCGTCTGTCCCGAAATACTTGCCCATCGGTTAGCCCTTCTCCTGCACTGAAATCTCAATGACCTCGGGAATGATGGTGAACTCGCGTATGCCCGCCGGCAGCAGCACCGATGGCACCATGCGGTAGATCCCGGGCGTGAAACCGGAAACATCCACGCGCACGTCCATCTGCGCCCGCTCCTCCAGCGAAAGCTGGGGCAGCTCCGGCGACTGCAGCACCACCGTGGGGGGCTGCACCACGTATTGATACTCTTCGTTGGTGTTGGACAGCACGACGGCGGCGTTGACCACCTCGTCCTCCCCGGCCTCCAGCCGGGCCAGCACCACCCGCACGCTCACCTTGCCCGGCAAACCCTCCGGGGGCGTGAAGCCGTACTTGATGGGCACTTCCACGCTGAACGACCGGTCGCGCCCGGCAAGATTGATGGGCCCGGTGGTCACGTATTTCAGCGGATGCGCACGGTAGAGGTCGTCCGGGAACAGCACCTGCGCCGGAGTGGCGCTGACTTCCTTTACGTAGTACCCCGGTTTGGGGTCTCCGCCGGTCAGGTCCGGGTGAATCCGCACCACGCGCAGGTTGGCCACCGCATTGACCTCGGCGGTGTACTGCGCCAGCGGGGGAGAGACCGAGATGATGCTCTTGCTCATCGGCTCGTAGTTCTCGGTATGGGCGACCAGCTCCACCGCCTGGGAGATGCGCGTGTACTGGCCGGAGAGGTTGACCGTGGCCACGATGTACCTGGCCTTCTGCACCAGTTCTTCCGGGCCTACCACCTCCGCCCGGGACGGCGACAGGCTCTCGCTGGACAGCACATAGCCCTCCGGCAGCTCGCCGCGGTGGGTCACTTCAATGGGGAGCGTGACCGACGCTTTCCTGGAAAGCCGCACCTGCACCGAGGGAAAGGCCCCCGCCACCCGCAGCTCCGGCACGTCCGGCAGCTCCAGCTGGATGGTGTAAACTCCCGGCGCGGTTACGCCCTTGAGGTCAAGGATGGCGTGCAGGTTCATTTTTTTGAGCGAGTTAATCTGCTGGAGGTTGCCGGCTACGCTGATTCCCACCTCGTCCTCGGGCTCCTCCACAAAGGCCAGCTCTTCGGAGAGGTTGCGCACCACCACCGGCATCACCAGCGACGCCGTCACCTGGTATTCGCCGAAGCGGTAGATGTAGGAGGAAAAGAGAAACGCCAGCACCAGCGAAAGGAACTTGAGCTGCCAGTTGTTGAGCAGGAACTTGCGCATCTATACACCAGACGGCGACAGCGCCGTGGAGAAGTTGGGGTTGGGGAAGTACAGCGCGCGGAGCTGCTCGCGGAACTGCCGGTCCGTGAGGTCGCGCGCCAGCCGCCCGCCGTAGGCGATGGACACCGCGCCGCGCTCCTCGCTGACCACGATGACGATGCAGTCGCTGACTTCGGTGATGCCCAGCGCCGCGCGGTGGCGGGTGCCCAGATCGGGGTCAATGTCCTCGCGCACGGAAAG
>CAZXPM010000278.1:1509-1734 GCA_964643155.1 uncultured Planctomycetales bacterium
GCGGAAAGAAGCAGCCGGCATAGAGCAGCCGGTCGCCCTGCATAATGGCCGCGCCATCGTGCAGCGGACCGTGGGGCTCAAACACCGACAGCAGCAGCGTCTCGGTGACGGTGGCGTCCAGCCAGGTGCCGGTGACAATCTGGTCGGTGTCAATGGGCGTGCGCCCCATGGCGATGATGGCACCGTGGTGGCGCTGCGCCAGCTCCATGCAGGCGTCCACGATGG
>CAZXPM010000279.1:0-1714 GCA_964643155.1 uncultured Planctomycetales bacterium
GGACGAAGGTGTCGTTTTCCAGGACTACGGTGACCGATGAAGCGCCGGCTGCGGAAAGCGAAAGCGCCAGAAGCGCGACGGCCAGCCAGAGGGCTGCAACGTGCAGTTTGCGCCTAAATCCCATAAGCCTCCCGGTAATGTCCCCCGGCAACTCCGCTGCGAAGGCAAAGCTTACCCGCCGATGCGGAGGGCCCTCCCCGGCCGCAGGAAGTTGGGGGCATTATACCAAAAGCGCGCCGGGGAGCCGACCTTGGCGTAATCGGCCATTCATCGTTAGTGGTGCGCAGGTGAATTGAGCGAGAGAATTCCCCTGATGAAGTCGCTAACGCGCCAGCGCCACCAGGATGATTTTCTGTAGATACTCTATTGGGATGTCAAGGGTTCGGGAGTTAGTTGGGGGAACAGGAGAGAGCCGTTGAAGGTGGTATTGGTTTCAAACATACCCCAGATGGCGTGGAGGAGCTTGCGCATGGCTGCGACCAGGGCCTGGAGTTTTTTCTTCCCCCTTCGCTTTAGCATTTCGGTGAAGGCCCGCACGTGGGGGTCGGTTCTGCAGGCCACCATGGCGGCGAAGAAAAGGGCGTTTCTCAGCCTGGAGTTCCCGGCGCGGCTGATGCGGGAAGGTGTGCGGACGCTGGTGCCGGACTCGTTGTGCACGGGATCGAGGCCCGCGTAGGCGGTCCACTGGCGGGCGGTCAGGCAGTCGGGCATAACGCAAAGCTCGGCGAGAAGCCTCACCGCCGTCGCGGCACCCACACCGGGGATGCTGAGCATCAGCTGGTATCGCCCAAGGAGGGCTTCTTCCGACTTGATAATTGCCACCGCCGCCTGGCGCATTCGCTTGATGCTGCGCTGGTGGTGCTTGATGTTGGCGAGCACATCCTGCTGCACGCAGCGGGGGCAGCTTCCGCCGGCACGCAGGGAGTGCAGCCGGTTCTTGTCGGCCGCCTGCTGGCGGACCCTTTCGTCAATGCGCCGGGAGATGAGGCGCAGATGGTGGTGGTTGTCGCTAGCGGGCGCCCAGGCCACAAAGTCGGCCTTTTGAGCGTAGAGCGCGATCACCCGGGCGTCCACCCGGTCGGTCTTGGAGCGGCGGTTCATCGCGCGCGCGAAGTCCTTGATGGTGCGGGGGTTTGCCACCATCACGCTGATCCCCTCCGCCGCGGCGAGGGCTTTGGCGGCCTGGAGGAAGTACACGCCGGTCGCCTCCATGCAGGCGAAGACGGGGCGCTTCAGCGCCTTGAGGCGCTTCACAAGAGAGCGGATGCCCGCCGGGCTGTTGGGGAAGCTGCCGCCGTCCTGCGGGCACCCGTCCATCCTCAGCGCGAGGACGAGTTCTTGCGCTCCCACGTCCAGTCCGGCGAAAACCGGGAGGAGGAAATTCGCACCGCTTGCAGAAATCACTTTAGTCATGAGATACTCCTGAATGGTATAGTCTTGCTGGGTCTCCCGCCCATAAAGGGTATGCTGCCGACCTTGTATATGCAGGCTCGAAGCCTTGGATACTCTTCGGGATGGCATATCCGGGCGGGGGGCCTATCTACAGCACAGGCTCAAAGGCCTTGGGGCACGACGGCCTCACCCAGCTCCCCTAATATACAAGGGGCACAGCATGCTGTGCCCGTCGTGCCGTTGGATGATTGCTACCCGCTGGCTAGCGATGGCGCTGCGCGGGAAGCTCTGCATAGTCCTGATCTAATAAGGAACCGACGCA
>CAZXPM010000280.1:0-1712 GCA_964643155.1 uncultured Planctomycetales bacterium
CCTGGTCTGTGTAGTGAAGCTCAACAGCGGTGAAGTAATACGCCCGTGCGGGCAGGCGGGTGATGTACACCATGACCTCAAGAACATCGCCTACCGAGACCTCGCAGGTGGATGGAATAACGGCAATGGAACCGGCGGGATACTCCTTTCCCGGCACCTTCCCGTGCACAATCCGGTTGACACAGCCGTGCTGGGTGATGATGGCCAACTGGAGCGTGACCTCCTTTTCTTCCAGCCCCGGGTTGGTGAGCACGGCGCGGCAACGGCTATCGGAGAACTGGTCAATCTCGATTCGCTCCGGATAGACCGACACGCCTTCGCCCTCCAGCACTGAAAGCTCCACCACAGCTTCCCGCTCGTCCACCAGATTCACCGAGAACTCGATCTCCGCTTCCCCGTTCGTCCCGCTGCCGGTGAACGTCTCGGGCAGCTCGCCGAAGTCGGTCTGGATAATGGCGCGGTAGGCGACCGAGTAAGTGAATTCAGTGGCGCTCTTGCGGCCGGTGTTGTCCCATACCGTAACCCGTCCGCGGTACTCGGCGTCTTGTTCCGTCGGGAGATGGTTGTGCAAGACCACGATGGGGTGGGGGCTCACCGAAACCTGCGGGCTGCTTCCCGGGCCGAACTCCCAGTACCAGTACGCCACCTCCGGGCCGGCCGTTTCGGCGGAGTAAGTGAAGACATCTCCGCCTCCGCACTCGGCGGCATGGCGCGCCTTCATCGGGCGTGGCAGGCGTGGTCGGGGCGGTGCTCCCATCTCCGCCTCCTCCTCCGCATGCTGCGATGCTGAGCACCAGGGCTAAGGCCAACAGCGCTGCGACTGGACATCTCATGATGACCCTCCTAACTAGATTAGACCTGCAAGCAGGCCTTCGGTGGGAAGCCGTCTGCTATATTCTACCCGCCGCTGGTGCGGGTGAAACACCGCCGGTATAGTAGAATGGAGTCGGACAAACGCGCGAAGGACGGTGCAGTATGACGCAAACACCCGATACACAAGAGACCATCCAGAGCATCCTGGAGCGGCGAAGCTGCCGCTACTTCCTGCCGGATGAGCTGCCGGAGGAGCACCTGGACCTGCTGCTGGAGTGCCTGCGGTGGGCGCCCAGCGGCGGCAACATGCAGCCCTGGCGCTTTTACGTGGTGAAGGACGCCGCGCGCAAACAGGCGCTGGTGCAGGCCGCCTTCGGCCAGAAGTTCATCGGCGACGCGCCGGTGGTCATCGTCGTCTGCGCGGTGCCCGAGGAAAGCGGCGCGCGCTACGGCCAGCGGGGCGCCACGCTCTACTGCATTCAGGATACAGCGGCGGCGGTGCAGAACCTGCTGCTGGGAGCGACCGCGCTGGGATACGGCACCTGCTGGATCGGCGCGTTTGATGAAGACGCGGCGGCGAAAGCGCTCAACCTGCCCGCGGGCCAGCGACCGGTGGCGATGGTACCGGTGGGGAAGCCCGCCCGTTTCGGCCGCCGCACCGACCGGCGTCCGCGCAGCGAGGTTGTGATAGACTTGTAGTGGGCGAGGTGACGACCCCACCATGAGATTCCTTCACCTTCAACTAAGGAACTGGCGCAACTTCAAGAGCGTTGATGTGAAGCTTCAAGGGCGCGTGTTAATCGTCGGTCCAAATGCCTCCGGGAAATCCAATTTGCTGGACGTGTTCAGGTTTCTGCGGGACGTGGCTTCCGTGGGCGGTGGCCTGAGGGAGGCGGTAG
>CAZXPM010000281.1:0-1694 GCA_964643155.1 uncultured Planctomycetales bacterium
GGAGGGCACACTGGCGTTCCCGTGGGATTATCACCTGACGGAGAAGCGGTAGGCACTGGCCTCCAATCATTGGATAGCATGTTCGCAGGAAGCGGCGGCGGTCCGGATGGAAGACGGCCGCGCCATGCCGTGCCCCTGCGAACAGGGGGGCTTCGTACCTGCGCACACCAGAGAAAGGCGGTATACTCACGCAAAGGGAGGGAGAAATGAAGAAAACACTATCCATCTGGCGCGGAGCGCGCCTCTGCGCGCTCGGATGCGTGCTGCTATTAGCGCTGGCCACGGCGGCATACGCCAGCAGTTTCAGCGGGACGAAGCCCAGGTTTGACGAGTCCAGGCTCGGGCGCTATGTCCTGTTCCCCGGAATTGGCGAGCCGGTGCGCGTCGCCCCACTGGAGGGCGTGGCCGGAATGTACTCCGGCTATCCTGAAATGAAGCTGCCCGACGAAGTGGTGGACAAGCTCATACGGGCGCGAGACCGCAACGCTCTCTGGCTGCTGTGCGAGGCGCGGCGCGACTATTCGTCCATCGCCTACACCTATGTCTTCGCCAACAACGCCGGGCTGGCCACACGCATCCATCAGGTTGAAGGGCCCTACGACCGGGGTGTGTATTTCAAGGTGCCGAGCGAATATGTGCTCTACCACACCGACCTATCCAAATGGGAGTACCGGAGCGAGGACGGCTACTTCAAGATTGTTGCTGCGCCGGCACCTTTGCCGGAGCGGCCATTATCCGACCGCAGCGGCATCCCCAGCTGGCTCAAGTGGGCTGAGCCGCTGCATGTTTGCCGCGCGCGCGCATACACCGATGAGCGCCTGCTATTGCTCTTGTGGCTGCGCACCGACGCGGAATTCGTGAACGGCTGCGAGCTGTGGTTTGACGCGGACGACCTCAAGCTGGTGAAAGAGGTCATCACCGAGCCTAAGGCGCTGGCCGACGGTTCCGGCAGGGATTACAGCCAAGCGACGCCGATTAGAGAGGTCCAGTACAACTACGAGGACTACCGGGTGGGCGAGCGCGATTATCCGGTGCAGGTGACGGTCTACGACAAGGGGTTCAAGGCACTTTCCATGGAGTTCAAACTGGTTGAAGGGTTCTGGATGCTGCGGCGCGGGAAGGTGTATGTCGGGGATCCGGATAGCGAGGATTCGTACGCTCACGGCTTCAACACCGCGAGTATTGTGGTGAAGCACTAGCAGCCGCCGGTCGCGCCGGCCTCCCGTCGTGCGGAAGAGGGAGAATCGCGGGCGGGGATGACCGCGCCACCGAACTGGTGTGCTAACATTCGGTACGGTGCGTTCCACGCGAGAGTACAAGCTGGATCCGCTGTCCTGCGCCTACTGCGCGAAGTGCCACGATCAGTGCCCCACTTACGAAGAGACGGGCAACGAGGGTTTCGCCGCGCGGGGGAAGATACTGCTCGCGAGCGCACTTAGGGGAGACTTCCCGCAGGTGCCGCCGAGCCTGCTCAACGGGGCAGTGGGCGCGCCAGACCTGCCGCAAAGCCGGCAGTTGCAGGAGTACCTGGACTTCTGCCTGCGCTGCTACCACTGCCTGGATGTCTGTCCGGCGCAGATGGCGACTGTTCCCATATTTGAGGCTATGCGCTTTGAACTGGCGCGGAAACGACCACCGAGCATCCTGCTCAGGCGCATTATGCGCGATATCCTTCCCAATCGCGGGGTGACGAG
>CAZXPM010000282.1:0-1119 GCA_964643155.1 uncultured Planctomycetales bacterium
CACGAAGGGCATCGCCATCTGCTACAACCGGCGCGGCAACGAAGTATACGAGGCCGGCGGGGTCTACCTGCACGCGCCCCTGTTCGCCGACCGCTACCAGAGCTTCAGCCAGGGATTCGCCATCGGTGAGCGCGGCATTGACTACGCTGGCGGCATCGCAATGCTCATTGACTACGACGGCAACGACCGCTACCTGGGCGATGTCTACAACCAGGGCGTGGGCTACTGGTACAGCGCGGGGCTGCTGTGGGACGGCGGCGGCAACGACACCTACGAGATGACCCAGTACGGTCAGGGCAGCGGCATCCACCTGGCGGTGGGCGGGCTGGTGGACGTTTCGGGTAATGACACGTATGTCATGCACAGCGGGCTGGGGCAGGGCGGCAGCCACGACTACGCCGCCAGCATCCTGCACGACCGCGGCGGCAACGACCATTACATGGGAATGACGAGCTGCAACGGCAGCGGGCTCACCAACGCGGTAGGCATCCACATTGACCGCAGCGGCAACGATACTTACGCGGGAAGGCGCAGCGGCGGCATCAACTGGGGACGACCCGCGCGCGGCACCAGCTCCATCGGCATCCTGGTTGACCTGGAGGGCACCGACGACTACCTCGGCATAATGAAGGACGGCGCGGTGTGGCGGCATGCCGACATCGGAGTGGGCGTGGATGTTCCCCCGCCGCCGGTGGAAGAAAAGGAAGCCGCGCAGCCGACACCCGAAACGGCGGAGGAGGAGATTCCCAGCCGCGTGCAGATTCCCGAAGTCTGTTTCTACGAGGGCGAGCTAACGCAGCAGGTGTTTGACGAGCTGTGGGAAATCTCCATCCGCTGGGAGGTCGGCGACAACCGCTACATCGTGCCGAAGGCTCGCGAGCGGCTGGTTGCCTTCGGCGCTGACGTGCTGCCGTATATGAGCAAGGTGATGGACTCCTCGGCGAGCGGGCTGGCGCTGCGGGCGTTCGTCTATATCCTCGGCAAGCTCAACGGTGATTTCCCGTCGCAGATCGCGGAGGTGCTGCGCGAAAACGCCGCCAGCGTCAACCAGACGCGCCAGCGGGTGGCGCTCTACCTCATCGGCGAGTTGAAGCTGCCGGAGCTGGAAGATGTCGTGGT
>CAZXPM010000282.1:1129-1685 GCA_964643155.1 uncultured Planctomycetales bacterium
GGTTCCTGGATGATGAGGAGATGCGGCGTCGCGCCATCGGCGTGCTAGGGCAGATTGGGAGCCACGCCGCCGACGAGATGCTCATCGGATACCTGAGCCCGGATAGCGAGGAGCCGCTGATAATGGCGGCGATGAGCGTGCTCACCAAGCTGGAGGCCGACTGCTACCCGCAGCTTCGTAGGCTGCTGGATTACCCGCTGATGAGTGTGCGCGAGGCGCTGGTGAATCAACTGGTGGAGCATGAAAGCGCGTATGGCGAGCAGGTGCGAGGCGATGTAATCGGGGGAAGCGGTCTCTCCCTGCGGGCGCGGAGAACGCTCCTCTCTGCGCTGGCGCGATTCGCGAGTCCTCCCGATGAAGCGCTGGTCGCTGCGGTCGCGGCGGATCTCAATGCCGAGGACTGGGGCGTGCGCGGGGACGCGGTGCGCTGCCTCCGCCGCTGGCAGAAGGACACGAAGGTGGATTACGCCCTGCTGGCCCCGGCGCTCAAGGCCATGCGCGAGATGCTCTCCCGCGAAACCGAGCCGTATGTGTTGTTTGCGGGGGGGGAGGAGAT
>CAZXPM010000283.1:0-1627 GCA_964643155.1 uncultured Planctomycetales bacterium
GGATGCGGCTGAACCGGAAACCCCAACAGAGGACCTTATCGAGGAAGCTAAATCCTCCCTGGCCCACTACAACAATGAACGCCTGCACAGCAGGATTGATTATCTCACACCTCTGGAGTATCTTATGAACTACCTACACAACTCTCAGGTGCTTCCCTCCACCCGCACCTGCCACTATCTATGAACCTCTACACGAACATGCAACTCCTCCCATCTCTGCTAAACTAATCGTTCGTGTCACGGACGCAACTAGCTGCGCATTTCGGCCGCCTGGCGGCGCAATCATTGCCGCAGCCCGGCGGCATCTGCGCGGTGGAGGGGCTTACCGGCTGTGCGCCGTACTTCTGGCTCGCTGCCGTGCTGGCGCGAACCGTGCGCCCCGTTTTCTTCATAACCGAGAATAACGACCAGGCCGAGCAGGCGCTGGTGTACTTCCAGTCGGCGGCGCGGCTGGCGGGGCTGGATTTGCCGGAGGACGCCGCCGTTCTCTATCAGGACTTTGAATGCTCGCCGCTTTTGGACTTCACCCCGCTCACCGAAACGCAGAAGGAGCAGGCGCTCAAGGCGCAGCGGGCGCTGCTCGCCGGCGAAGCGCGCGCCGTGTTCCTGCCCTACCGCGCCTTGTTCCGGCGCACCGTCGGCCGCGAGGTCATCCAGTCCGCCGGCCAGTGGCTGCGGCCCGGCGAAGAGATCCCGCTTGGGGAACTGACGGAGCTTCTGGTGGACTACGGCTACGAGCCGCGCACCACCGTCACCGCCAAGGGCGAGATGGCGCGGCGCGGCGGGCTGGTGGACGTGTTCCCCTTCGGCAGCTACTACCCGGTGCGGCTGGACTTCTTCGGGGACGAGATTGAGACCATCAAGTCTTTTGACCCCGCTACCCAGCGCAGCGTGGAGGAAGTGGACGAGATTGAGATCCTCCCCGCGAGCCCTGCCAAGCGCGTCCTCTCTCAGCCCTACGCGCTGGACGCGATCCACTCGCACCTGCGCCGCTACCGCCGTGAGAAGGCGGCGGCGGCGGGTGAAAGCGGGTTGCAGACGCTGGAAGCCGCCGTCGCGGAAGACCTGGAGGCCATCAAGGACGGGCGCGGCACCCCGCGCCAGGAGTTCTACCTGGAGCTGGCCGGCGGGCGCGGCGAGACCATTCTGCACTTCGCCCAGGCGCCCCCGGTGCTGGTGTTTCTGGAGCATGCGCTGATTGAGAACGAGACGCGCAGCTACCGCCGCTTTTGGGAGAGCCGCTTCCGCGACTGGCACGAGAACGGGCTGACCTTCACCTACTTCTCGGACTACTACACCTTCCCGGACCGGCCGCTGCCGCAGTGGCTGCGTGCGCCGGGCGCGCTGGCGGAGGAGCTGGGGCTGGACTTCGCGGAGTTCCCCGCGGTCTTCCTCTACGCCTTCGAGTCCGGCGAAGAGCGCACAGACTATGACGAAGTTGCATCGGCGGGCCTGGAGCGCCTGCCGCCTGGCGCCTACACCACCGGCGAAATGGCTGAGACGATAAGCCAATCTTCTGCGCACCACATTGTTGTCAGCCAGTTCGCCCGCCGCATCAGCGAGATACTGGAAGCAGCCGGTGCGCGGGCGGAGGTGCTGCCGGGATTGCTGCCGCAGGGTTTCACGC
>CAZXPM010000284.1:0-1608 GCA_964643155.1 uncultured Planctomycetales bacterium
ATATTATCCAGCTAGTCAAAGAAGAGAAACCCGAGCTCTTCGTGATTCGCAGCATTGATGCAGCACGGAACACTTGGTTTGTGCCGATCAATGATGCCCGTCCAAGAACCGGGCTAAGTTGGGCTGGACTGAAAGCTAGCACAAACACACTTAGGGACTGGCACTGCAGGAAAGTCGCGGTCAATCCTATCGGGGAAGTGCATTACCAGAATGATTGAGCGCATCATAGACCTGTCGGAGGAGGGAGTGGAGCTGAGCGTGAAGCTCTCGCGGCTGGTCATCCGCCGCGCGGAGGGCGAGGTCACGGTTCCGCTGGCGGAGATCGCGGCGCTCATCGTGGCGCATCCGGCCGTGCGCTACACCCATCATGTGCTGACAGGCATCTGCGCCAACTGCGGCGCGTTCATCCTGTGCAACGAGCGGCGGCTCCCCATCGGAATGCTGCTGCCGGTTGAAAGCCACTACATCCAGGCCGAGAGGTTCGCCGCGCAGGCCGCCGCGCCGCTGCCGCTGAAGAAGAGGCTGTGGAAGCAACTGGTGCAGGCCAAAGTCGCGGCGCAAGGAGACACGCTGCAGCGGCTGAAGGGCGACGACGGCGGCCTGCCGCTGCTGGTGAAGCTGGTCAAGTCGGGTGATACCACCAATGTGGAAGCGCAGGCTTCGCGGCGCTACTGGCCCGCCCTCTTCGGGGCCGGCTTCATCCGCGACCCGGACGGGGAAGGCCCCAACTCTCTCCTGAATTACGGCTATGCAGTGCTGCGCGCAATCGTGGCGCGGGCGATCTGCGCAGCGGGGCTGCATCCGTCCCTGGGGCTGCATCACCACAACCGCTACAACCCTTTTTGCCTGGCGGACGACCTGATGGAGCCCTTCCGGCCGGTGGTGGACGAGGCGGTTTACCCGCTGGCGGCGCGTGGCACCGTGTTGCTGGACAAAGAAACCAAGCGCAAGCTCATCGGCGCGCTGACAGGCCGACGGTTTGACCTGGAAGGCGAGAGCAGGGAGCTGTTTGACGTGCTCTCGCGGGTGGCCCTGTCGCTGGCGGCGGTCTTCACCGGTGAGCGCCGCAGACTCCTGCTCCCACGGCGATGAAACAGAAGGACCGCTCAATCTCGGGGTTGAGGTCAATGTGGCTGTTCGCGATGTTTGACCTGCCGGTGGACACGAAGGCGGCCCGCCGGCAGTATGTGAGATTCCGCAATTACTTGCTGAGCGAGGGCTTCAGCATGTTGCAGTACTCAGTCTACGCCCGCTACTGCGCAAGCGAGCAGCGGACCGAGGGCTTCCGCCGGCGCATCCGGCTGGAGCTGCCGCCCGACGGGGAGGTCCGGCTCCTGTCCGTAACCGACCGCCAGTTCGGCAAGATGGAAGTGTACTACGGAAAAAGCCGCAAAAGCGCCGAGAAAAAGCCCGAGCAAACCCTGCTTTTTTAGCGCCCGGAATCGGCGCGAACCCGCACCAATACTGGATTGGTGGGGCGCTCTATTATAGCAGAGCTTTAGAGGATGCCAAACCCCAGCGTTGCCCGCTCTGGCGCATCAACGCCAGGCATTATAGCAGAGCTTTAGAGGATGCCAAACCCCAGCCACTTCGTCTCCTGCATCACGC
>CAZXPM010000285.1:0-1100 GCA_964643155.1 uncultured Planctomycetales bacterium
CGGGGATGACAAAGACGAGCTTCGCAAAGTCCTGGCGCCGCCGGACGGCGTTAATGAACCGCGCGAGGCCTGCCTTGCCGTCGTAGAGCAGGTTGCCGGACGCCTGGACATTATTCGGCCAACGATTGTGCTCTCAGTGCTTCCTCCGTTCTATGCGCCATACTCAATGGTGCTTCGTGAGGATGCGCGGGAGCTTCTGGCAGCCGCCAGGGAAACCGCGCGCGCGAGCCGTGGAGGCAAGCCGGTCGGCCGGTTGAAGCAGCGGCACTTCTATCCGTACATCTCGGATATGAGCTTTGTCTGCCTGCCGGGAGACACCAGGCTCACGCCGCTCCTGCAGGACTGCCCGGTGCCGGAAAGCTTTGAACTGCCGCGCCAGGAGCACCGGCTGCGGATGCCCGTTATCAACCTCGGCCCCTGGGGCAAGGACGCTCACCGCGTGGCCGAGCGCGTGCACATCCCGTTCCTGACCGGCCATCTCCCGAGAGCGTGCCTGTCGCTGCTGGCCGAAATCACGGGCGCGCAGGTGCCTGAACCCGACTAACGTCATGCGCGACTACGGCAACGAGCCTTTCTTAAGCCGGTGCCCTTACTGCCGCCGCACAGTGCTCGTGAAGATTACGGCGAGGGCTTCACCACAGAAGTAATTTCTGAGCTTGTGCAGGCTGGAGTCCCGCCAGCGCCAATGCCTGTCCGGGGCGAACCGGATTTCGTCGCCCGCGTGGAACTCGCCATGGCACTATTGCACGCGCGCGCCCCCGGCTATTATAAGCGGGTAACCCGCGAGGTAACCTCCATCGATCTGATTCCCAAAGGCGCAATCGAGTTCGACGGGCACGTCATACGCCTGACCGGCGTCGCCGCATACATGGAGCCCGCAACAGGACACGTGGGAGTCCGCATCCCCGGCGCTTACTACTCCGGATTGGGGCTGCTTTACGACCGGGATGTCTTCTACCTTGCAGGCGTGCTGGTGCACGAGACCCGGCACCGGGAGCTGGCGCGCGTCGGGCTGAACGTCGGCGGGCCCGCCGAGGAATACGAATGCGAACAGACAGCTTATGACGCGCTGCGCAGAATGGACGCGCCGCTATCGCTTC
>CAZXPM010000285.1:1110-1606 GCA_964643155.1 uncultured Planctomycetales bacterium
AGCAGTTCCTGGCAAATCCAAACCACCCGCGATACGCCGCCTGGGAGCGATATTACGAGCAGTTTGACCGCGAAGGCCCCTAGCCCGCCAGGGCGTTGAATGTGTATTGAACGCTCAGCGATTCGGTTACGCGCGCACGAACTACATTGGCTGCGCGGAACAGATAGGGCTTGAACTCCGCTGGAAGCGCCTGCTCCTCGCGCATAAAGGCATCGGCAAAGATATGCAGGCGCAGGCCGGTAGTCTCGCCGTCCTGCGTTGCCACCCATCGGGAGAACTCCAGCGGGTCGGCAAGCTCCATTTCCGTAGCGATTGCCGATACCTCACCGCCTTCCCATCCTTCATGCATATACTCAATGCCGCTTAGAAGCGACCATAGCGGGTCTCTCCCCAGCCAGTCCAGCGCCATCCGCACTGCATGGCAGTAGTTGAACTTGTCAATGCTGCTCATAAGGGAATCCCGCTCTCCCCGGCCTATCCACTCGCAAGCCGTCAA
>CAZXPM010000286.1:0-739 GCA_964643155.1 uncultured Planctomycetales bacterium
GAAGGCGGCGATGAACTTCTCCCGCTCTGCCCTGGCCACTTCCGGCGAGTGGAAGCGGGCGGTGATGGCCTCGGCCAGGTCCAGCTTGAAGTGCATCGGGTTTTCACCCGCAGCCATCTTGCGCTCCATCTCCTCAATCTCACGCCGGCTGCGGCCGACCGCGAGCTGGAAGTAGTTGCCGATGACGTTGTCGGGGATGCTCATCACCTTGCCGAACATGTCGGTGGGGTTTTCCGTCAGCGCGATGTAGTTGCCCAGGCTCTTGCTCATCTTCTCCACGCCGTCGGTGCCGACGAGCAGCGGCATGGTCAAAACCATCTGCGGCTCCAGCCCGTAATCGGGCATCACCTGCCGCCCCATCAGCAGGTTGAACTTCTGTTCGGTTCCGCCCAGCTCAATGTCAGCGTCCACCGCAACCGAGTCGTAGCCCTGCAACAGCGCGTAGAGAAACTCGTGCAGGAAAATGGGCGTCTCGCTCCTGTAGCGGCTGCTGAAATCCTGGCGCTCCAGCATGCGGGCGACGGTGACCTTCTGGGTAAGGGCAATGATGTCGCGCATATTGAGCTTCGCCAGCCATTCGGAGTTGTAGCGGATCTCCGCCTTTTCTATGTCCAGGATGCGCCCGGCCTGCTCGGCGAAGGTCCTGGCGAAGGCGGCGATGTCATCGTCGGTAAGCTGCGGGCGGGTCTTGCTGCGGCCGCTGGGGTCGCCCACCAGCGCAGTGAAGTCGCCGATAATG
>CAZXPM010000286.1:749-1234 GCA_964643155.1 uncultured Planctomycetales bacterium
CGCTGTTGTAGTGGAATTCGGTCTTGTCCGGGTCCAGGATCTTGAACACCTGCTCCCGGTAGGTGGACATGTTCTGCTCGATCTGCTCCCGGGTCAACTGGGGCCGGGATTCGTTGCGGCCGGAGGGGTCGCCGATCAGCGCGGTGTAGTCGCCGATGATGAGCACCGCGGTGTGCCCCAGGTCCTGGAAGTCGCGCAGCTTCTGCAGCACCACGGCGTGGCCAATGGTCAGGTCCGTGTGGGTTGGATCCAGGCCGAGCTTTACCCGCAACACCGGCTTCTTCTGCAGCCGCGCACGCAGGTCCTCCTCCGACGGGAGGAACTCGTCCACGCCGTTGAGGATGCGCTCCAGCTGCTGGTCAACCGGGACGGGCATAGGAGAGTATTCTACCACCTTACCTGGTGTTGTTCATTGAGAGAAGATCAGCGCCTCTGCCGGCAACGGGCAGTCGTTCTCATGGCTGGTGAACCCATTCCAGGACGCC
>CAZXPM010000286.1:1244-1584 GCA_964643155.1 uncultured Planctomycetales bacterium
ATCGGCATGCGCGAGCATGGTCTCCGCAATCTCTTCCAGATTCTCCACGAAGTGGTCGTCGTCGCGGCGGCGGCTGGGGCGCGCCACGAAGTTGACGCCCTCATCTTCGGTGCTGGACACGCCCAGGCTGATGGTCATCTTTATCCTGGGCTGTTCGCCGCCCAGGAACTCGCTCTCCTCCACGCACTGCCGCAGCGCGTCCGCAATGACCAGGCCGATGTCCATCGGGGTGTTGTTGAGCACGACCGCGAACTCTTCGCCGCCATACCGGGCCACCAGGTCGCTGCGGCGGAAGAAGGAGGTGAAAAGCTCGCCCATCTGGCTGAGGACGGTGTTGCCC
>CAZXPM010000287.1:0-1573 GCA_964643155.1 uncultured Planctomycetales bacterium
TCTTTATGCTGCTGGACGAGTTCGTCGAGAACATCAATCTGACGTGGGAAACCGAGAACACGGTCGGCGTCTACAGCCGCTTGTTGTCCGATATTCTCCCGCTCAAATTTTGGGGAATGATATTCGACCCGCTGGAAAGGGGCGAGGAAATCGTATTGTGCCTGGTCGACAGGACCAGCGACCAGGAAGTTGAGTGGCTCACATCCCACCTCATCCGCTCCTGGCCCAAGCGGCCCAACCTGCAAAAATCGGAGATCTCGCACGTCCGCCTTGTCGGCGAGGATATGCTGATAGAGGACAGCGCCATGGCCCCGGAAGAGGGCCAGCGGGTGGAGCTTGCGCCCATCTACCTGGACAACAACCTGTTCGGGCTGGTCGGCATCGTGGTCCCGCAGGCGTACTCCGTAACCGAGGACACGCGCCAGTTCATCAAGGTGCTCTCGCACCACCTCGGCACGCACATAAAGAAGAACTACCTGATGGCGGCCAATGAGGAAATGGACAACCTCGACCGCGTGACCGGCCTCTTTAACCAGCGGCACTTCTTCACCGTGCTGGAGCGCGAGTTCGAGCGGTCGACGCGCTACAACGTGCCGTTTTCCGTGCTGTTTCTAGACGTTGACCACTTCAAGGACATAAACGACACCTACGGCGTGGAGGAGGGGCATAACGTGCTGCGGGAGATTTCGCGGGTGCTGAAGGTCGCGTTGCGCTCCACCGACAACATCTCGCGCTACTCCGGCGAACGCTTCGTAATTGCGCTGACGGAAACCGGCCTGCGTGAGGCGGAGCTGGTGGCTAACCGAATCCGCCGCCTAGTCGCCAATCACTCCTTCTTCATCAGCGCGGAGAACCTGTTCATCAAGGTGACGGCCAGCATCGGCGTGACGAGCTTCCTCGACCACCGGCCGCGCAGTGTGGCGCAGTTCATCGAGTTTGCTGACACGGCGCTTTACTTCGCCAAGCGCAACGGGCGCAACCAGGTGGTCTCCTACACCTATGTCATCAACTTGATGATGTCCGATGTGGACAGCCAGAGCTAGCCGCCCCCCAGTGGAGTCGCGACTTTCTAGTCGCGATTATATTGATGACAATTCGGGGCTGGAAAGCCCCGACTCCACGGTTGGGTTTTCTTCTCTGACGACTGACAACTGGAAGCTGACCGCTGAAAGCTTGCCCGCCGTAGCTTTACCCGTCCTCCGCAGAAGCTCTGCTTCGGAGGGTGGAGCGAAGGGGAGCCGAACTAGCGGCGGGCGGAATCGAACCGCCGACTCAACGGTTATGAGCCGTTTGCTCTACCTCTGAGCTACGCCGCCGCGGAGCGCAATTATAGAATACCACCGATTCAAGTCAAGAAAGGACGCATCCCATTGGCTGCGGACGACCATCCAGGCGTCCGAACTTCGTTCTCCCCTCATAAGTACACGGTGTTTACCCGCCGATGCTGAGGGCTGACCGCTGGCAGTCCTGCTGACGACTGATGGCTGAAGACTGATAGCTGAGCAAGCTCCTTCCCACCACGCGCAGGATACTCTATAATCCTTCGGCGCGATGGGACACCGTTATTCCATTA
>CAZXPM010000288.1:0-1569 GCA_964643155.1 uncultured Planctomycetales bacterium
TCCTAACGCTGGCCCGTGCAGGATGAGGCAGTGCCCTGGCAGGCTAGCCCGCGGTCAGGACGCCGGTGCCCGGCGGGGCGGCAACCCCTTCGCCCGGTGCGCCTTCACCCTCCTGGCCTCCTGCCCCCTGCTCTTCCTCCCGGGCTCTCTGGCGGTCTTCGTCGGTAGCGTACATGAAGCTCTTCATGATTCCGCTGAAACGGATGATGTTCCTTTCCGTATCAATGAACACCTTGTCCGCCAGGACGTACTCTTCCTCTCCCCGGAAGTAGCTCACGTTTCCCTCCAGCCTGAGCTCCTTGGCCAGGTCGTCAAAAACCAGCTCGTCCGCCGCCAGCATCTCGTCGCCGCTGACCACCTTGACGTTGTCCCACTGGCGCAGCACGCGCCGGTCGTAGTCCAGCGTCAGGTGGCCGCTCGTGCTCACCAGCTCGCGCTCCAGGAACTCCTGCGTCTCTTTAGAGGGTTCGCCTTTGATGAGCTTGCCTTCACGCAGCCAGTCCCCGTTCTCCTGGTAGTAAGCCACGTCCCCGTCGGCGGTCATCATCTTCTTGCCGTCGTCAAAGACCACGCTGTCGGCAAACAGCACTTTGTCGTTCTGCGCGATCGCCACCCGCTTGCCGCCGCCTCCGCGCAGCGTGGTGATGTCGCTGTCTTCGCCGGTTTCAACGAACTCGGCTTCAACCGTCGTTTCGTTCTCGGTCAGCGCCTGCGCCAAGTCAAGGTCCCGCTCCTCCACCAGCTTGTGCTCAAAGATCCAGCCGGTATCCAGCAGCGTCATGAACACATTTCCCGTCATCCGGTAGGTCTTGGCCGAAGGGTTGTACTCCAGCGTGTCCATGGTGCAGGAGAGGTCCTTCTGCAGGACTTTCACCTCGCCTTTCGCCATCATCTCTTCGGTGTCCCAGTTGTAGGTGAGGATATTGGCGTAAACCTCGGTGGGCTCGTTCTTGAATATGTTGATGGTGCGCTCGCGCTTGGGCACGCTCTTGCCGGTGGGCTCTTTCCCCACTGTCTTCTTCTTGAACCGCACGAAGGTCTTGGCGACGAGGGACTTATCGGGAAAGCGGATGCGCAAGTCCTCGCAGGAAAGCTCGTAGTTCGGCTCCTTCAGCCGCACTGAATCCCGCAAGTCCACCGCCTCTCTCTCCTGGTCAATGCGCCCTTCCAGCGCGTCAGCAGTGATGTCGCGGTAGTACAGGCTGATGCGGCCTTCCATGTCGTACTGCTTCTTCGCCGTGTTGCCCTTGATGCGGCCACTGCTCACAACCACGCGGGCAAACTCCCTGGTCAGGCCCTTGGCCTTTACCTCCAGCGCCAGTTTGACCGCCTCTTCCGTCGTGAGGATTTCCCGCTCAAAGGGCTTCTCCTCTTCCAGCTCTGGTTCCGCCGCAGGTTCTGGGGGAGGTTTGGGTTTGGGCTTCGGCTCCGGCTCTTCAGGCTCAATCACTGGAGGCGCAGGCGGCTCCTCCAGTGGCAGATTGAGAAGGACCGCCAGTACCCGTTGCCACTCCTCCGCCGAAGGCAAACGGGGGACGAGCTCAGCGACAGCGAAGGTCAGGGCATCGG
>CAZXPM010000289.1:0-1564 GCA_964643155.1 uncultured Planctomycetales bacterium
CAGGTACTCCGCAACGATGGGCGCGACCGTGCGCTCAATCTGCGCACCTACTGCTTCGGTCAGGTGGGTGAGGTCAGTGCCATGCTTGCGCTCCAGCGCGGCGAAGGCTGGCTGCAGCTTCTCTTTCGGGGCATAGGCGGCGTCGCTTACAGGTATCAGCCCGTTGGCGTTGGCCAGGTCGGTGAGGGTGAAGGCGCAGTGCGCCCCGTCCGCCGCCCGCCAGACGAAGTACTCGCGGCGGGAGCCCCCGGGGGCGTGCAGCTCCACTTCGCCCGCTTCCAGCGCGCTGTCCGACGCGAATGAGAGGTAGCCCAGGCCGGCGAGATGAGCTGAACGCGGGCCCAGCGCGACCCCGCCCCGCGCCCGCAGACCCAGCATGGAGCCGCCGCCGAGGGCAATAGTGCGCAGATCCAGCGTCTCCGCCTGCAGGCGGTGGCCGCCCACGCGCGCCGGGCGGTAGCGGATACGCCCGTCGTGGATGAAGGAGATGTCGGTGCTGGTGCCGCCGACCTCAAAGAAGAGGCCGAAGGTGATTCCGGCGAAGTGCAGCGCCGCCGCCGCGCCCGCCGCCGGACCGGACAGCAAACAGTTGAGCGGCCGGGCGAACACCATCTCTGCCGGCAGCACGCCGCCGTCGCTTTTCAGCACCATCAGGGGCTGGCGCACGCCAATGGACGCCAGTGCGTCCTGGGTGTGGCGCAGTGTGGCGAGCATGGTGGGGAGCATGGCGCAGTTCACGACGCCGGTTTTCACCCGGCTCTTGAGGCCGAGCAGGCGCGAGATGTCCGTCGCTTTCTGCAGGAGCGGAACGGCGGCGGGATTGGCCGTCTCCAGCGCCGTCTTCCACGCGGAGAAGACTCTCTCCTCAACACCGCCCTCGCTCTCCACAATGGTCTCGGCGATGAGGCGCGGGACCGCCTCGGTGGAGGGCAGGGAAGGCACTACGGAAGCGGGATGCAAGGTGAGGGTGAGGGGAATGACTGATTCCCGGGAGAGTTTGAGTTGGTGGAACGAAAGCTGGCGCCGCGCAAGGAAGCCCTCGCCCTCGCGGTGGAAGACGTGCACCTCCACCGGCTCAAGATGGCCTTCCAGCAGCGCATTGGTCGCCTGAGTGGTGGAGTGGTTGATGGCGGCTGCGCGCTTTCTGTCTGCGCCGTCCAGCAGGCGCTCCAGGCAGGCTATCACGCCTGCGGAGACGCCGCGCGGGTCAGTGTGGGTGGTGGGCACCTTGACTGCCTGCAATACCGCACCGCCGGGCGCAAGCAACACGCCGTGGGTGAAGGTCCCGCCCACGTCAATGCCAAGGCGCAGGTTCCCACCGTTGCCGCGTTCGCCGTTGTGTTCGGGCATCGCGGAGTATTGTGCCAGATGGCCGCAGATGTGGCTAGGGGCGTCTGGCGGCGCGCAGGGTCAGTCCACGGTGAGCGTCTTGCTCAGGTTGCGCGGCTGGTCGGGGTTGTTGCCCTTGGCAATTGCCATCTCGTAGGCCAGCATCTGCAGCGGGATGACGCTGAGGATGCTGTTGAGGTAGGGGTTGCCCACCTCGGGGATGGGTAGCTTATGG
>CAZXPM010000290.1:0-964 GCA_964643155.1 uncultured Planctomycetales bacterium
ACCGTGAACACCGCCGCCTGCTGCGAGCTGCTGCACACGGCGTCGCTCATCCACGACGACGTCATCGACTCGGCGGAGACCCGGCGCGGGCTGGTGACGCTCAACCGCCGCTACGGCAACGAGATTGCGGTCATCGTCGGCGACTACATCCTCGCGCTGGCGTTCCAGCGGCTCACGCGCATCCGCGATTTCATGCTGCTGGAGCTTACGATGGCGACAAGCAAGCTCTTAGCGCTCGGCGTGATTGAGGAGGTGCGCACGCGCAACCGCCTGGAGCTGGCCGAAGACGAATACCTGGAGATAATCTACTTCAAGACCGGCTCGCTGTTCACCCACGCCTGCGAGGCCGGAGCCTACCTGGGCGGCGCCAGCGAAGACGAGCTGGCAACGGTGCGCGACTTTGGCCGCGCCTTCGGCCAGGGCTTCCAGGTGGTGGACGACCTGCTGGACCTGACGCAGACCGAAGCAGAGGCGGGAAAGCCCACTTTCAACGACCTGAAGGAAGGCCGCATCACTCTGCCAATCATCCACGCGATGGCGGCAAACCCCGCGCGCACCGCCGCGCTGGTGGGAGATTTCCAGCGGGACCCGTCGGCGGAAAACGCGCAGCATGTCCGCGAGTGGCTGCACGAATGCGGCGCGCTGAAGTACACCGTCGCACGGGCGGAGAGCTTCTACGCCGAGTCCCGGCGGCTGCTCGCCGCAATGGCAGCGAACTCCCGGAATCCTGCGAGCGCGCTGCTCATTGAGCCATTGGTGGAACAGGTCACATTGGGACGAATCTCACCCGTATGCTCATCGAGGATGGAGAGGATGTTACGGTGATGTCCTCCGGCAGAACCCTCCTCCCGGAAGGGGATTGCTACAATCAGGTCAAGTACATCACGATGCGATATGCGGAATCACTTCAAGATGGCTCATTTGCTGCTATGCTCAACGACGAAAGGCCTGCCGTGGTAATGGA
>CAZXPM010000290.1:974-1549 GCA_964643155.1 uncultured Planctomycetales bacterium
TCACGCATTCCCGCATGGATAACCACGGGCGGGCGTTAGCGCCGTGTCCCGCCCACGGCAAAGCTGATGAACCTGCATCTTTCAAGCGAGCGCACTTCCGCCCTGGGGGCGCTCACGCAGCTTGACCCGCCGTCACCTCTGTGCGCTACCCCCCAGCGCGGGGACGTCTCCGGCCTGCTGGAAAGGCTGCTGGAGTCGGATGCAATTCAGCCGAAGCGCCACCCGTGGGTGCAGAACGCGTTGCTGACGCTGGGGCGCAATCTGCTGCTGGTGGACAGCCTGCTGGCGCCGCTGCTGCCTAAACGCCCGCTGCACCGCCTGCCGCCGCCGCTGCGCAGCGTGCTGCGGCTCGGCACCTCGGAGCTGCTCTTTGGCGACGCCCCGGCGTACGCCTCCGTGTCATCCTGGGTGGATGAGGGGCGCGCCCACGGCGCGGCTACACACGCGAAGCTGGTGAACGCCGTGCTGCGCCGCATCGCAGAATCCGTTGAGCACGCAGACAGAAGCTTTACCAAAGCGGACGCCGCCGCGGCAGCGCTGCCTGCAGAACCGTCTCCGCCGGATCAGGAGATGAG
>CAZXPM010000291.1:0-1311 GCA_964643155.1 uncultured Planctomycetales bacterium
GGCCGCTACTACGCGATGGACCGCGACCGGCGCTGGGAGCGTATTGAACCGGCCTACCGCGCCATCGTGGAAGCCGGAGCGCCGGTGGTGCCTGACGTGATGGAAAAGGTGACCGAGCTGCACGACAGCGGCGAAACCGACGAGTTCATCCGCCCCTTCTGCGTGGCGCCGAAAGGCGGGGGCGAGCCGCGGCCGATGTCCCCGGACGACACCGTCATCTTCTACAACTTCCGCGAAGACCGCGCCCGCGAGCTGTCCCGCGCGCTGTATCTGCCGGACTTTGACAACTTCACGCGCCCCTTCACCATCAAGCGCTTTTTCAGCTTCTCGCGCTACCACGAGGACTTTGACAACCCGGTGTTGCTGGAAGAAAAGCCGCTGGAGAACACCATCACCGAGTATCTCTCAGCGAAGGGGCTGACCGTCGGTAAAGTCGCCGAGACGGAGAAGTACGCGCACGTCACCTACTTCTTCAACGGCGGGCGCGAGGAGCCCTTTGAACACGAGCGGCGCATCCTCATCCCTTCGCCCAAGGTAGCGACCTACGACCTCAAGCCGGAGATGAGCGTACTGCGCGTCACCAGCGCGGCGATTGACCTCATCACCAGCGACCAGTGCTTCTTTACCGTGGTCAACTTCGCCAACGGCGACATGGTGGGCCACACCGGCGACCTGGAGGCGGCGGTGAAGGCCTGCGAGGCGGTGGACGCCAGCCTGGGGCGCATCCTGGAGGCGGTGGACGGAGGCGCGTCAGCCTTCCTCGTGGTCACCGCCGACCATGGCAACGTGGAGAAGATGCGCGACAGCGCCGGCAACAAATACACGGCGCACACTATTAGCCCGGTGCCGGTAGCGGTGGTAGGAACCATGCGCCAGTTGCGCAACCCTTATACGGAGCAGCCGGAGGATGTCTTCGCCGACACCCACGGCCAGGCCCTGCGCGATATCGTCCCCACCATCCTGGATCTCTGGTCCATGGAGCAGCCCGGGATAATGGACGGCCGTTCCCTGCTGGTAAGCTAGCCCCGCCTGCCCGGAGTGCTACTTCTCATCCTCTTTTCTCACTCCCCGCGGATGCGTCTTGTCATAGGTCTCCGACAGCAGCCGGGTGGAAACCCGGGTGTACACATTCGTCGTGTCCAGGCTCGCGTGCCCCAGCAGTTGCTGGATGCTGCGCAGGTCGGCGCCGCCGTCCAGCATGTGCGTGGCGAAAGCGTGGCGCAGCTTGTGCGCCGACACCGGCTTGAGCAGCCCCGCCTTGAGCGCCAGCTTCTTCAACATGCTGTCCACGCCCTGCCGCTTCCAGGGCTT
>CAZXPM010000291.1:1321-1546 GCA_964643155.1 uncultured Planctomycetales bacterium
CACGCCGCGCTTGGGCGCGAGCAGTGGCCGCAGCCGCAGGTATTCCCGCATCGCGTCCGCGGCGCGCCGGCCGAAGATGACTTCGCGGGTGCGCCCGCCCTTTCCCTTCACCGCAAGCGTGCGCCGGTCAGGCTGAAAGTCGTCCAGCTTGAGCGTCAGCGCCTCATTAATGCGCATGCCGGTGGAGTAAAGCAGCTCAATCAGCGCGCGGTTGCGCGCGGCCTC
>CAZXPM010000292.1:0-1543 GCA_964643155.1 uncultured Planctomycetales bacterium
AGATTGGCAAGCGGTTGACGCAGGGATTGGGCGCCGGTGCCGCCACCCATCCCGCGGCCGCCGCCCCGGCCCTGGCCGGTGCCGCCGCCCATCCCGCGGCCGCCACCCCGGCCCTGACCGGTACCACCGCCTGCCCCGGGCATACCGGCATGCGGCGGCCCGGTCGGCTGTGAACTGGCGCGCAGCTTTCCGTGCGCCAACTGCTCAATCGCCTGCCGCACGGTCCCGCTTGCCCCAGTGTAGATGCGGATGCCAGCCGCCGAAAGCGTGGCATGTGCATTGGGGCCGCACTGTCCGGTGATCACCGCCTTCACACCGCGGTCGCACACCGATCTGGCCGCTTCAATCCCGGCGCCTCCGCCCATGGCGGCGCTGTTGTTTGGAAGGGCGCTGAACGAGCCATCATCCGTCTCCACAAGCACGAAGTAGGGGCAGCGCCCGAAGCGGGGGTCAACTGGTGAGTCAAGGCTGTCACCGCCGGAAGTCACTGCGACAAGCAACCGCCTATTCCTCCTTCTCCAGTTCTTTGAGACGCCGGCGGATGGCCTCCAGCTGGTCGCCGAAGTAGTCGGCCTGGCGCTTGAGCGCCTCAATCTCCTGTTCCTTGCTCACGGTTACGGGCGCCAGCGGGTGCACCGCCGCGCGCTGCCAGCCGTACAGGCCGGTCGCGTAGAACATGTTGCGGTAGCCGTGGCGACCGCCACCGCCGAAACCCGCGCCGCCTCTGGGCGAGCTGGCGTATCCCGGAACCGGATTGCCTGTGCAATATCCCATTCTGCGTCCGGTCATGGGCCCGGCGCCCATCGGACCGGTTCTATCGCCGCGTGGCATAGCAATACCTCCTTTCATGAAATCGTGCTCACGCTCGTGAGCACTGATATTGAGACCCAGTCTCATCACAATATACCACGCTGACGCCCCTTCCGCAAGTGTCCGGCGAGTGAAATCTCCTTTGTGGCGAACAGCCGCGCCGCTATCCCCGCGCGACCCGCCATCCCCGCTCAGGCCTCTGACATCCTATTGCAGTGTCCGCGCGAGCTCCACCAGCGTGCGCACCATCACGCCAGTGCCGCCTGCCCCCAGGAAGTAGCGCTTGCGCTTGTCCACTTCAAACGTGCCGGCGATATCCAGGTGCGCCCACTTCGTCCCGTCGTTGATGAACCGCTGGAGGAACAGCCCCGCAGTGCTGGCGCCGGCCAGCGGTCCGCCGACGTTCTTGATGTCCGCGACCGTGGACAACAACATCTCCTGGTACTCCACGGGCAGCGGAAGCTCCCAGATCTTCTCGCCGCAACGAGCGCCCGCGCGAATCACGTCCTGCACGAGCCTGGCGTCGTTGCCCATCACGCCGGTGATATCCGGCCCCAGCGCGCGCATGCACGCGCCGGTGAGCGTGGCAATGTCAATCACCGTTTCAACCTTGAACCTGTCCTGCGCCCAGATAAGCGCATCAGCGAGAACCAGCCGGCCCTCCGCATCGGTGGAGTGGACTTCCACGCTCACGCCGTTGCGGTAGCGCAGCACGTCGCCGGGCAGGTAGGCC
>CAZXPM010000293.1:0-1540 GCA_964643155.1 uncultured Planctomycetales bacterium
GGCTGCGCTCTGGGCGTAAAGGGTGCGGCAGCGGCGGCTCGGCGGCGGCGCGCCGCTCTTTTCCGGAGCAGCCGGGCTGAACCGCACCGGTTCATGCCGGCAGCCGCTACTTCGCAAACTCCGTCTCGCGCACTTCGCGGATGAGCGTGACCTTGATCATCCCCGGGTACTCCAGCTCTTCCTCAATCCGGTGGGCGATCTTGCGGCAGAGGCTGTAAGCCACCACGTCATCTACCGCCTCCGGTTTGACCATCACCCTGAGTTCGCGTCCGGCCTGGATGGCGTAGCACTTCTCCACTCCGGCGAAGCTGCGGCCGATGTCCTCCAGCTTCTCCAGCCGCTGGAGGTAGCTGGAGATAGCCTCGCCGCGGGCGCCCGGCCGGGAGGCTGAAATGGCGTCCGCGACCTGCACGATGGCCGCCTCCACCGTCTGCTCCATGTCTCCGTGGTGCGCGCCGATGGCGTTGCAGATGACCGGGTTCTCGCCGTACTTCTTCGCCAGCTCCATGCCGATCTGCGGGTGCGTGCCCTCCACCTCGGCGTCAACCGCCTTGCCGATGTCGTGCAGCAGGGCGCCGCGCTTGCAGTTCTTCGGGTCAAGCCCCAGCTCGGCGGCGATGACCGAGGCGAGGTTGGTGACCTCAATGGAGTGCTTGAGGATGTTCTGGCCGAAGCTGGTGCGGAACTTCAGTTTGCCCAGCAGCTTGATGAGCTCGGGATGCAGTCCGGTGATGCCGGTGCGGAACGTGGCTTCCTGCCCGGCCTCCCACACCACTTCCTCCATCTCTTCGGCCGCTTTGGCCACCACTTCCTCCACCTTCGCCGGGTGGATGCGGCCGTCCTGGATGAGCTGCTCCAGCGCCAGCCGGGCGGTCTCCCGGCGGATGGGATCAAAGCTGGAGAGCACCACGACATTGGGCGTGTCGTCAATAATGACGTCCACGCCGGTGAGCTGCTCAATCGCGCGGATGTTGCGCCCTTCTCGGCCGATGATGCGGCCCTTGAGGTCGTCCTTTTTCAGTTCCACAGTGGTGATGACGGCGTCGGAGTAATGGTCCACCGAGCAGCGGTGCAGCGCTTTGAGCACTAGGTTGCGCGCCTGCTGCACAGCCTCGCGCTCGGCCTGCAGTTCCATCTCGTGGCGGCGCTTATCCAGCTCGTAGCTCATCTCCTCCTCCACCCGCTTGAAGAGGATTTCCCGCGCCTGCTCCGGGGTCATCTCGGCCACCCGCTCCAGCTCAGTGTGAATCTGCGCTTCCTTGGCTTCCAGCTCCTTTTCCTTCTGCGCTACCTGGTTGCGGGCCTTTTCCACCTCCGCAACCTTGCGGTCGAGGTTGTCAAGCCGGCGGGAGAGCTTCTCCTCCATCCGGTAGAAGTTCTTTTCCCGGCGATCAAGTTCAGTTTTTCGGTTGCGGAGATCTTTCTCCGCGCTGTCCCGCAGCGCCCGGGCTTCCTGCAGGGCGGAACTGACGATGTCCTTCGCCTCCCGTTCCGCCTGCTCACGCTTCTCGGTGCGATAGCGGTGGTACTCCGCTTTAAC
>CAZXPM010000294.1:0-1523 GCA_964643155.1 uncultured Planctomycetales bacterium
GCGGGCGCCGCCGAGTCGGTGCGCAAGCTGGGAGACATGGTGGTGCGCTGGGAAGGCAAGGGCACCACAGCGCTGCAAAACGCGGGTTGCATCCAATGCCACGGTTACGAGGTGGAGCTGGTGAACGGCCTGCCCGCGGGCGGGCTCTACCCGCAGGAGGGCATAGGCCGCATCAACCCCGACGGCTCACGGGGAAACTGCACTAGCTGCCACACGCGCCACCGCTTCAGCCTTGCGGAGGCGCGGCGGGCCGAGACCTGCGGCTCCTGCCACATGGGGCCCGACCATCCGCAGTACGAGATCTGGCTCGCGTCCAAGCACGGCAAACGCTACCTCGCCGAGGGCGACCAGTGGAACTGGGAAAGCGCGCCCGACGCCTGGGAGCCTGGAGACTACTCGGCGCCGACCTGCGCCACCTGCCATATGAGCGGTATCGGTTCGCTGGAGACCACACACAACATCAGCGAGCGGCTGGCGTGGGAAGCGGAGAAGCCGCTGACGGTGCGCACCGACAACTGGGAGGAGAAGCAGGAGCGGATGCACACCGTATGCCTGAATTGCCACGGACGCAACTGGGTGGAAGGCTGGCAGACGCAATACGATGCCGTGATTGACCTGTACAACACTAAGTACTACGAGCCGGCGAAGAAGATGATGGACGAACTGTACACCAGGAAGCTGCTCACGGAAGACAAGTGGGACGAGGACGTGGAGATAGAGTTTTACGAGCTGTGGCACCATCAGGGCCGGCGTGCGCGCATGGGGGCGGCGATGATGGGGCAGGACTATGTCCAGTGGCACGGCTTCTACGAGGTCGCCACCGCCTACCGGCACGTGGAGGAGGCGTATGAGGAGCTGACTGCCGGGAGGGAATAGCTATGCGGCCCCGGTGTTAGAATCCCCTGCATGGCGAAGCTGACCACCGATGCGCGCATTGCGCGGTTCCGCGCAGGGATGGATATCACCTGCGATTACACCTACCTCAACCACGCGTCCACCGGGCCGCTGCACCGTTCGGTAAGGCGCGCGGTGAACCGGTTCCTGCGCGAGCAGACACACGCAGCTTCGCTGGGCGACCCCACCTGGCAGGAATTCATGGTGCAGGCGCGGGCGTCGGCAGGGAAGCTCATCGGCGCGCCGGTGCGCAATGTGTGTTTGATGCACAACTGCGCCGTGGGGCTGGTGCGCGCGCTGTCAAGCATTGCGCTGAAAGACGGCGACGAAGTTGTTTACCTGCATGACGAGTTCGCCACGCTGTACTTCGCACTGCTGGGTGTGCAGAAGCGGGGAGCGAAGCTGCGCGAGGTGAAGGCGGAGTTGGATGATGACCTGACGGAGGCGGTGGCACGGGCGCTGACGCCGCGCACGCGCATAGTCGCGGTGTCGTGGGTGGGATTCCTCACAGGCCGGCGCCTGGACCTTGCGCGCCTGAGCGAGGAAAAACGCAGGCGCGGGTTCTACTTCATCGTGGACGGCTACCAGGGAATCGGACCGGTGCCGCTAAATGTGGCGGAGCTTTCGCT
>CAZXPM010000295.1:0-1508 GCA_964643155.1 uncultured Planctomycetales bacterium
CCCCTGGCGCCCGCAGCCCAACCCTCGCGTGCAAACGCACGCTCCGCCCGCCCCCTGAGCAATGCGGTTGCCCGCTTTTCCCTCCCCTGGCGGGCGGAGCGTGCGTTTGCACGCGAGGGTTGGGCTGCGGGCGCCAGGGGAGGGTCTTCCGCGCCGCCGGCGGGCGTCATGCCGCTTCATCTCCTACCTGTGGCATGACAATATGTGGCTGCTACACTCTATTCCACCAGCTCATACTGGGTCGTCCGCCGCTTCGGGGCAAATCCCGCCCTGGTGATGAGGCGGCGCAGCTCCGGCTCGCTGAGCGCAAAGCTGGTGCCGGCCGCGGCGACCACATTCTCCTCCAGCATCGTCCCGCCCATATCGTTGGCGCCGAAGAACAGCGCGAGCTGGCCGACCTTCGGCCCCATGGTCACCCACGACGCCTGCACGTTGGCGAAGTTATCCAGGTACAGCCGCGCCAGCGCCAGCATGCGTAGATACTCCACGCCGCCCGTGGCCGTCCCGCCCAGGGGCGTGTTTTGCGGCTGGAAAGTCCAGGCAATGAAAGCGGTGAAGCCGCCGGTGTCGTCCTGCAAGGCGCGAACCCGCTCCAGGTGCTCAACGCGTTCGGCCAGCGTCTCAATGTGGCCGAACATCATGGTCGCGGTGCTGCGCATCCCCAGCGCGTGCGCCTCGCGCATCACGTTGATCCACTCGTCGGCGCTGCACTTGCGCGGCGACAGGGTGCGCCGCACCCGGTCGGAGAGTATCTCCGCGCCGCCGCCCGGCAGGCTGTCCAGCCCGGCGTCCCGCAACTGCGCCAGCACCTCCCGCACCGGCAGGTGGAACAGCCGGCTGAAGTGCGCCACCTCTGGCGGCGAGAACGAATGCAGGGTGACCTGCGGGAAGTCGCGCTTGATGCGCCGCAGCAGCTCCAGGTACCACTCCAGCGGCAGCGAAGGATGGCAGCCGCCCTGCATCAGTATCTGCGTCGCCCCCGCTCGCACCGCTTCGGCCACTTTGCGCTTCACCACCGGGTCGTACTCGTTGACATAGGCGTCATGCGAATCCTCGGCGCGGCTGAAGGCGCAGAAGGCGCAACGCACCACGCAGATGTTGGTGTAGTTGATGTTGCGGTCCACCACGTAGGTCACGATGTCCGCCGGCGCGCGCTGGAGGCGCAGCTCATGCGCGGCGCGCCCCAGTTCGTGAAAGGGGGCTTCCGCCAGCAGCGTCTCCGCCTCTTCCGGCGTCAGCCGCGTGCCAGCAGTCACGCGTTCAAGGATTCGGGCTGCGTTTGCTGAAGCCATTGGCCGCGCCTACTTCGCAAGCCTGGCCAGCTTAAGCTCATGCACCTTCTGGCGGAAAAACTCCAGGAACTCCAGGTCTTTGGGCGACAGCCGGAAGTGCAGCACCTTCCCGAAGTACTCCACTACCGCCTGGTGGTCAAGCTGCCACTCCTTTTCGGAGTACTTGCACAGCAGGTCCCAGTTGTCCTCCACTTCGGCGTAAGCGCTTTCCAGCAC
>CAZXPM010000296.1:0-1507 GCA_964643155.1 uncultured Planctomycetales bacterium
CGCCGTCACAAGTATCGCTGCCAGGCGTGCCGTCCAGCGCCCCGTGCTCACGGCGCCACCTCTTCGCCTTTGAAGCTGGAAACAACCACCTCGGTGATGCGCACGCGCGTGAACTCACCCGGCGCCCGCCGCGTGCGTGGAAGCACCACCGGCTTGTTGAACGCCGTACGCGCCACCGCCCGCTGCCCGCCCGCCTGCTCCACGATGGCGTCCAGTGTTAGCCCGGCGTACTTCGCGTTCGCCTCCTGCGCGATGCGTCGCTGCAAGGCAATGAGCTCATTGAGCCGCCGCTTGCGCTCCGCCACCGGCACTTCGCCGTCCAGCTTGGCCGCCGCCGTGCCTTCGCGCGGCGAGTAGGCGAACATGAAAGCGTCGTTGAACCGGACGCGTTCAACCAGCGCCAGCGTCTGGGCGAAGTCCTCCTCCGTTTCGCCGGGGAAGCCGCAGATGAAGTCGGTGGTCAGGAACACGTCCGGCCGCGCCGCCCTCACTCTCTCCACCCAGCGCTCGTACGCTTCCACGCTGTAGCCGCGCCGCATCCGCGCCAGCACCGCGTTGCTGCCCGCCTGCACCGGCAGGTGCAGCAGCGGGGTGACCCGTGGATGGGCGATCACGCGCCGCACTATCTCCTCGCTCATATCGTGCGGCTGGCTGGTGAGAAAGGAAACCCACGGAACCTCCGTCTGTGCCAGCACCGCCTCCATCATCTCCACGAAATCCGGGCTGAAGCCCCAGTCGCTCCCGTAGCTGAGGATGTTCTGCCCCAGCAGCGTGACCTCGTTGAAGCCGCGTGCGTGGTAGAAGTTCACTTCGTCCACGATGCGCTCCACCGGCACGCTGGCCTCCGGCCCGCGCACCGAGGGGACGATGCAGAAGCTGCACCCGTGGCTGCATCCGCGCTGCACCGTGATAAGCCCGCTCTGGCGCGTGCTCAGCGCCACTCCGTCTCCGCCCGCCGCCGCGGTGCAGCTTTCCGGCAGCGCTTCGCTCGTGCGCACCAGCCCCGCAGGGGCCGCGCTTGCGTCGGGTGGCGGCAGCGGCATCACCGCTTCAATCGCGGCAATGACCTCCGAGGGCTCGCTGGTGGCCGCCACCGCGTCCACAAAGCCGAACTTGCGCCTGAGCTCCGCGCCGCTCTTGGGCACCAGGCATCCCACCACCACGACGGCCGGCCGCGCCCGCGTGCGGGGCGGCGGCTCGCCCTGCGCCGTGAGCTTGGGCGCGTTGAGCCTCACCGGTTGAGCCAGCGGCTCGCCCTCTGCGAGCTGTTTGAGCGCGCCGACGAAGGAGAAGGCCTTGTCCTCGGCCTTCTGGCGCACCACGCAGGTGTTGACGATGATGAGGTCGGCCAGGTTCGCATCGCTCACCTGCACCCCCCCGCGCGCTGCCAGCTCGCGTGCGAGCGCGTCATCGTCCGCCACGTTCATCTGGCAGCCGAAAGTCCGCAGCGCAAACGCAAACCGCCCCATGGCGCGAATATACCATAGCGCCCCGCAGGGCGGGGACC
>CAZXPM010000297.1:0-583 GCA_964643155.1 uncultured Planctomycetales bacterium
GGGAGATACTGCTGCAGCTTGCGGGCGAGGGCAAGACGCTTTTCATCACGACGCACTACATGGACGAGGCGGAGCGCTGCAACCGGCTGGGCTACATCTACTTCGCGCACGTGCTCGCGCTCGGAACGACGGAAGAACTCGTGGCGCTGCCGGTCGTGACGCCTGAAGGCACTCGCTGGGTGGAATTTTTGTATCCCGGCGCGGCACGGCAGCTCCACCGCATCCTGGCGCAGCCCGGAGTGCTGGGCGGGACGGTGTTCGGCAACAACGTGCACCTGCAGGTGCAGGCGGCGCTCGGCGACGGCGAGCTTACGCGGAGCTTCAGCAAGCTGCTGGGCGAGGAAGTGTCGGTTACCCCGGCGCGCCCGACGCTCTCGGACGTGTTCGTCGCGCTCACCGGCGAGAGGGAGCGGGATGTTTAGGGGCCTCAGGGCAATGGCATTGAAGGAGCTGCTGCAGCTTCGGCGCGACCGCGTGACCATCGCCATCGCCATACTCATCCCGGTCATCCAGCTAATCATCCTGGGTTACGCCATCTCCACCGAGGTGAAAAACGTCACCGCGGTGGTGGTTGACCTCGCGC
>CAZXPM010000297.1:593-1502 GCA_964643155.1 uncultured Planctomycetales bacterium
CAACAGCGGCGTGTTCATCCTGCAGGGGGCGAAGCTCTCCTACGACGAGGCGTACCAGGCGATTGTGGACGGCGACGCGAAGGCTGCGTTCCTCATCCCGCCGGGATTTGCGCCCAACGCCGGCGACGACCAGTCGCGCACGGTGCAGGTGCTGGTGGACGGCAGCGATTCAACGACAGCCAATTACGTAATGAGCACGGTAAGCGGAGTTTCGCAGGAGCTCTCGCAGCGCTATATCACGCAGGCGGGAATTGTGGGAGCGCCAGGCGCCAGCGTGCAGGTCCGGACGCGCGTCCTGTTCAACCCGCAGCTTCGGTCATCGGTGTTCTTCGTGCCGGCGATACTGGTGCTGATTCTGCATATGCCGCTGATACTGCTCACCGCGCTTTCAGTGGTGCGCGAGCGCGTCGAAGGGACGCTGGAGCAGCTCATCGCCACGCCGATTTCGCGCCTGGGGCTGATGATCGGCAAGCTCGTGCCGATGTTCTGGCTGGGCGTGATTGAAGGCGCGGGTGTGCTGCTGGTGATGGTGTACCTCTTCCAGGTGCCGCTTCGCGGGAGCCTGCCGCTGCTCGTCGTGCTGCTGCTGCTGTGGGTCGCGGCGTCGCTTGCGCTGGGGCTCTTTATCTCCACCATCGCGCGCAACCAGTTGCAGGCGGTGATGATGTCAATCCTAGTCATCATCCCGTCCATCCTGCTTTCGGGCTTTATGTTCCCCCGCGAGTCGATGCCCGCCATCATCTACCCGATAACGTATTTTCTGCCGATGACGTACGCGCTCAATGTCGTGCGCGGGCTGGTCATCCGGGGCACGGGTTCTTTCGCCCTGCTACCGGATATTATCGTGCTGACGTTGTTCACCGTGGGAATGGTCGTCCTCGCCGCCACCCGCTTCCAGAAGCGCTTGGG